>NZ_JCAFSV010000003.1:0-378366 GCF_059369595.1 Stenotrophomonas sp. YJH_SMC_25
ACAGCGTATGAACCTGCCTCAATCCTTGGATGGCTTGCGCTTTGCGTCTTGCGCCGCCTGCTCTTCCCGGATCAAGGCATCGAGTTTTTTTAGGTAGTCGGTCTCCGCACGCAGATAGGCGACTTCCTTGAGCAGCTCATCCCGGCTCATTTCCTCAGGTGGCTTGGACGAACGGGTCTTTTTCATCGGCTTTCGGGGCAGCGGCGGAGGCGGTGCCAACGCTTGGGCACCGCCTTGAGCATACAGGCGCCGCCATCGCCCCACTGCGCCGGCATCACCAATCTGGAAGTAGGTGGTGGCCTCCCGCCCGGACATGCCGTCCTGGCTCATCTTTTCTAGGACAGCCAGCTTGAACGGGAGGTCATAGAACTGGGCCTGGCGATGAAATCCGCGCCAACCATGCAGCCGATAGGTCGCCACCCAGCGCCTGACCGTGGAGAACTCAAGGCCGTGGCGACGGGCAATGGCTTTGACCGATGTGGAGGTCTTGCAGGCCTCTTTGGCGACCTGCAGTTTGAAACGTGCGTCATATCTGTTCATGTATCCCTCGGGGTTGGATCTGACGTCCAACTCCCGGGGGTCACTTCACCATGGGGGCTTGGCCGCGGCATCCATGCCGCGGACACTCCCGCAACCGGACCCACCCCGCCTTCGACAATCTCCCGCGATCTGTTGGAATTGCTCTCGGGGTCAGATCCGTTTTCCGGAGGAAAACGGATCTGACCCGATCTTGATTTTCGATATCTGACAGAGTGTGTCGACCAAGGTCGACACCTACCGACAGCCGCAGGAACTGTCAGAGGTGGGGCGGTGTCGGAGTGCGGGGTGTCAGCCGCATGGATGCGGCTGCCAAGCCTCCAGGGACGGATTTACGGCGTCCCCGCACTCCGACACCGCCCCGCCAAACCACGGAATGCCCGCTGTTGCCGTTGCTGTTGCTCTTGCTTCGGCCGTTGCTTCGGCGGGTGCAGGGCGCAGCCCTGCAAAGAGCCCTACCCCCGCGGTCGGCCGCGCGAGGGCACCAGTGCGAACGTATCCACCGCCAGCTTCTCGGCATGGTTCAACCACGCGCGGATCTCCAGATCATCCACCTCGTGGTCCAGCCCGAACGAGAGGTTGATCTTGCCGTTGGCGTCGGGCTGCACCCACTGCTGGGCCAGCACCACCTTGCGCTGCGATGACACCGCCTCGATCCAGAAGCCGCGATCCGGGCGCGTGCTCGCCACCAGCTGCAGCATGTACTGGCCGGCACGGGTGCGGCGGCCTTTCTGCGTGATCATGTGCGCCTGGCGCACGCTCGGGCGCGGGCCCTGGAAGGCGTCCAACGGCGCATCCACGGCAATGCCGCCACGCAGGTCGTTGTCGCGGTACAGCTTGATGCCGTTGTCACGGTTGACCAGCAGGGCGCACCAGTCCCCGTCGGCCGAGCCATCCTCGAACGCGGTGCAGCGATCGACATAGGCCAGGGTGTTGTCCGGGTCGGCATCATCGAACTGGCGCGAGGTGTTCTCCAGATACACCGACTTCAGGCCCCAGTCCTTGTCGTACTCCAGCAGCACCGGCGGTTGCACGTGCTGCAGGCCCACCACCACCTGGTCATCGCCATCGATCTTCAGCTCGCGGGTCGGCTCACCCAGCCACAGCGAGCGGGCGAAGGCGAGGTACTGCGGGTAATCTCGGCCGCCATCACGCTGGGTGGCCACGCTGGCGCTGGGCGCGCGCTGGGTATCGATCAGTGAACGGCCAAAGCCCATCGTCTTCAGGTTCGGGTCCAACAGGCTGAGCAGGGTCGCACCCGAATCCAGGGTGGTGCCGGCGTCGGTGCTGAGCTGCTGCGGCGCAATGCCATCGCCGAGGAACAGCAGCAGGTTCTCGCGCTTCTGCCGGGTCAGGATGTGGGTCAGATCGTTGGGCATCGCCAGGTGGTCGGAGGCGATCACGATCAGCGTGTCCTTGCCGTACGGGCTGGCCTGGATGCGTTCGACCAGCTGCGAGATCAACCGGTCACTGCACTTGAGCGCGTTGAGCATGTTGATGTTGCCGTACTGGCTCTGGTAGCGCTCGCCCTTGCACGACACCGGCAGGTGGCCCGCCGGGTGGTGGGTGTCCATGGTGAGCGTGGTGAGCATGAACGGCGAGCCGGCGCGCGAGAGCTGTTCGAAGCGCTGGTAGGCGGTATCCAGCAGCACGTCGTCGTGCACGCCCCAGGCGGAGTAGTGGATGCGCCCGATCTTTTTCTGCTGCTTGAACCAGGCGAGGTCATGCACTTCGTCAAAGCCGTGGCTGGCGAGGAACTGGCCCTTGCCGGCGAACTGGCCGTTGGCCCCGCCCAGGTAATGGTTGGTATAGCCCTGCTGCTTCAGGTAGTCGCCCAGGCACACCGCCTTGGGCAGGAAGCTGCCCATCCGGTCCATGCTGTTCTCATCGCCCTGCGAGGTGGTCAGCGGCACGCCGCACATCGACGACACCAGGCCGGCGATGGTCCAGCCGCTGCCCTCGGCCGAGGCCAGGTTGCGCACGTCCAGCGACTCGGACGCCAGCCGGTTGAGATTGGGCATCAGGCCCGGGAATACGTTTTCGTCCAGGTAGGTGCGCTCCAGGCTCTCGCCGTAGATCCAGACGATGTTGCGCGGGCGCTGCAGCGGCTGCGTCGGCACCTGGTATTCGGGGGCGATGCGGGCGAAGTCGACCGGGCGCAGCTGCTGGTACAGGCGTTGGCCGTCGCGGGCCAGCGGGCTGATCATGATCGTGGCCACCCACACGGTCGCGAAGCCCGCGAACAGCGCGCCACCGTGGCCGGGCCGGCGCCAGCGCTTCACCCGCGTGGCGAACAGCGGCAGCAGCGAGACCAGCGCCAGCACGATGAAGCCGGCGATGTAGCCCTTGAAGTCGGAGACTCCGGCGCCTTCCATGTCGGCGCCGAGGTGGTACAGCGTGGCGGCGTTGAGCCCATCACCGGACAGCTTGTCGATCAGCCACCATGCGCTGAGCGTGAGCAGCAGCAGCGAGAACGCACTGGCCTTCCACCACACCCATTTGCCGGATGCGAGGAACAACCAGCACAGCAGCAACAACGACAGCAGCAGTATCCAGAGCATAGGCAGCTTCGGCAGTGACGGGGTGGTGGTGATGGACGTCGTACCGACGCGTGTCCATCCGACCGGCGCTGCCGCACGCACATGCATGTGACAGACCGATGACCCGATAGTGCATGCACGAACCTGACTGAAATGTTTGTTGAAATGACGCGCGCGAAATCGCGCTCAGAAGGTAAAACGAGCGTGAAAGGCTTCGTTGGATTGCATTAAAAGTCGCATGAATACGGGTGTTTTCGTAGATTCGCTAGCGATGCCCGCGCTCTTCGCGTGCCCGCGCGCGACGATCGAACAGCAATGCACTGGTCACGATGCCAAGGCCGAGCACTACGCCGATGAACAACAGAATCAGGGCGATGAGCGGGTAGCCGAACAGATGCCAGCCGGTGTCGATCTTCATCATCATCGCGGCGGCCATGATCAATGCCGCGCTGATGATGCCGGCCGCCACGCGGTTGGCGATCTTCTGCAGGTTCTCCATCAGCCGCGATTCTTCCAGGCCCGTCACCTTCATCTGCAGACGGTTCTCGGCCAGCAGCGCCATGATGTCCGACAGCTTGCGCGGCCCATCGCGCAGCAGCTGCTGCAGCTCCATCGCCTCGCTGGCGATGTTGGCTGCCGACAGGGACTTCTTCAGGCGCGCACGCATCACGTGCTGCAGCTGGCGTTCGACGATACGGCGGGTATCCAGGTCCGGTGCCAGCAAGCGGCATACGGTTTCCAGGTTGAGCAGCGCCTTGCCGAGCAGGCTCAGTTCCGGCGGGGTGCGCAGGCCGCAGGCGGTGGCGATGCGCACCATGTCCAGCACCACGCGGCCTTCGGAGAAACTGCCGCTGGCGGCGTAGCGCGCGATCAGCTGGCCGGTCTCGCGCAGGTAGCGCTCTTCGTCGAAGGCCTCCAGCCGCGTGCTGATGCTGATCAGATCGTCGGCTACTTCCTCGCCACGGCCATCGACTGCGGCGAACAGGATCTTCAGCAGCCGTTCGCGCAGGCGCGGCGGCATGTGCGCGACCATGCCCAGGTCGAAGATCGCCAGCCGTCCATCGGGCATCACCCGCAGGTTGCCGGGGTGCGGGTCGGCGTGGATCTCGCCGTGCACGAAGATCTGGTCCAGGTAGCCGCGGATCAGCGCCGCCGCCAGCGGGTCCATCGATTGTTCGGTACGGCGCACATCGGGAATCGCATCCACGCGCACGCCGGTGGCCAGTTCCATGGTCAGCACGCGCTGGCTGCTGTAGTCCCACAGCGGCTGCGGAATCCACAGGCGGCGGAACGGCTTCAGGTGTCGGCCGAAACGGGCCAGGTTCTCGGCCTCGGCGTGGTAGTCCAGCTCCTGCATCAGGGTCTTTGCGAACTCGTTGAGCCAGTCGCGCAGGCGCACGCGGCGGCCCACCTGGGTCAGGTGGTCGGCGGCCAGCGCGAAGCTGCGCAGCGCCTCCAGGTCCGAGCGAAGTTGTGCAGCCACTTCAGGCTTCTGCACTTTCACTGCCACCTGGCGTCCGTCGTGCAGCACCGCGCGATGCACCTGCGCGATCGAGGCACAGCCCAGCGGCTCGGGATCGAATGAGGCGAACAGCTTGTTCACCGGTGCGCCCAGCTCCTGCTCGACGATCGCATGGATGCGCTCGACCGGAATCTCGGCCACCTTTTCCTGCATGCGCTCCAGGGCTGTGGCGAACTCCACCGGCACCATGTCCGGGCGCGTGGACAGCATCTGGCCCAGCTTGACGAAGGTCGGGCCCAGCGCTTCCAGGTCGCTGACGAACTGTTCCGGGTTGCCGTCCGCGGGAACGTCGGCTGGATTGCCTGCGGCATCCAGGTTCATGCCCGAGAACACCCCTGAATGGCGATAGCGCATCAGCAGGCGCAGGATCTGGCTGCGCCGGTTCATGCCTTTGACCAGCGGAGGATTGCCATTGGCGGTGGGCGGATTGCTCAAGCGGAACTCCCATGCGACGAAGACAGGTAGCGCCGGCCACGGGCCGGCGATGTCCGGATTCCGCAGTGTCGCCGGGGGGCGGTGGGCACGCGGTGAATCCGACGTCTTCCGCAGTCCACACCGGATCGGTCAGAATCCGCTCATTCCCTCTCTGGACTTCCCATGGCCGGTGCCAGCCTGTTCGCCCTGCTCGACGATATCGCCACCCTCCTCGACGATGTCTCGGTCCTGACCAAGGTCGCGGCGAAGAAAACCGCCGGCGTGCTGGGCGACGACCTGGCGCTGAACGCGCAGCAGGTCACCGGGGTCAACGCCAACCGCGAACTGCCGGTGGTGTGGGCGGTGGCCAAGGGCTCGCTGGTCAACAAGGTGATCCTGGTGCCGGCAGCATTGGCGATCAGTGCGCTGGAGGCCTGGCTGCACAGCCGCGGCTGGAACGTGCCGCTGATCGTGCCGCTGATGATGATCGGCGGCGCGTTCCTGTGCTTTGAGGGCGTTGAGAAGCTGGCGCACCGGTTCCTGCACTCAGCCGAGGACGACGCCGAGCATCAGGCCGAGCGGCGCAAGGCGCTGGCCGACGCGCAGGTGGACATGGTGGCGTGGGAGAAGGACAAGGTGAAAGGCGCGATCCGCACCGACTTCATCCTGTCGGCCGAGATCATCGTACTGACCCTGGGCGTGGTCGCCACCGCATCGTTCACCAACCAGCTGGTCACGCTGGCCGTGGTTGCACTGGCGATGACGGTCTTCGTCTATGGGCTGGTGGCGGGCATCGTGAAGCTTGATGACGTCGGCCTGTACCTGTCGCGCAAGGGTGGGGCCGTGGCCGCCTTCGGTCGCGGCCTGGTGGCCTCGGCGCCGTGGCTGATGAAGTTCCTGTCGGTGGCCGGCACCATTGCCATGTTCCTGGTGGGCGGAGGCATCCTGGTGCACAACGTGCCGGCGCTGCACCACGCAGTACAGGCGATGGGCGGCGAGGGGCAGTGGGGCTGGCTGGTCAGCGCGGTGGGTAACATGGTGGTCGGCATCATCGCCGGCGCCATCGTGCTGGCGGCCGTGACCGGGTTCCAGAAGCTGCGCGGCAAGTAATCACCGGCGGGTCGCAAGGTAGAGGCCGACCTTGGTCGGCGCTTTGTTTGGCGCTCGTGCCAACCAAGGTTGGCACCTACCAAAGCGGTTCGCGACGGGCCGGACGGTCAGCCCGCCTGCACGCGGTTCTTGCCCTGTCGCTTGGCCGCATACAACGCGTCATCCGCACGGCGCAGCAGGGCCTCGGTATCGTCGCCCGGCTGCCATTGCGCCAGCCCGGCGCTGAAGTGCACCGGCACGCGGCGGTCCTGCACGGTCAGCACACGGTGCGCCAGTGAGCGTTGCAGGCGCTGCACGGTGGCCATGCTGTCGGCACCCTGGGTTTCCGGCAGCACCAGCACGAACTCGTCGCCACCCAGCCGTGCGATGCCGTCGGTAGCGCGCAGCAGCAGCCTGCAAACGGCCACCAGGTGCTGCAGCAACGCATCGCCGCCGGCGTGGCCGTGCGCCTCGTTGGTCAGGTGGAAATCATCCAGGTCGATCACCGCCACGCCCAGCGGTGAGTTGTTGCGCGCAGCACGCGCCAGTTCACGCTGCAGCAGTTCGTCCAGGCCGCGGCGGTTCAGCGCCTGGGTCAGCGGATCGATACGCGCCAGGTCACCGGCGGCACGCAGTTCCTGCTCCAGCTCGGCAATGCGCTGTTCGGCGCGTTCCACTTCCTGCCGCGCATTGGCCAGGTGATCGCGGGCCTGCGCGGCCTGTTGCTGCACCTTGCCGGTGTCGCGCATCACGTCCTGCAGCAGCTGGTTGAGGTCGGCGATGCTACGCGCCTCGCGCAGCTGCAGTGCGTAGCTGCCGATGCGGTCGTGGTATTCGCCGGTGCTGGTGGCCATGCCATCCATGCGCTCGATGAACTCGCCCATCAACCCGCGCATCGCCGCCTTCGAATCGTCGATGCCCTGGCGCAGCAGGCCCTGCTTGTAGATCACTTCGCGCAGTTCGGCACGGGTGCGCTCGACTGCCTCGGCTTCCAGCGGCCCGTCCAGCAGCTGGCGCACCGCCGCGATCTGGCCCTGCAGCCAGCTGCGGTCGTCCAGCAGCTCGCTCACGTTTTCCAACAGCAGCGCGAACAGTTCCAGCAGCAGCGCCTGCTGCTCCTGCCAGCTCTCGGCACGCACGCCGACCTGGTGCCCGAGTTCGCGCACGCCCTGCTCGATCGGCTCCAGTGCGGTACCCGGCTGCCACTGGCGCAGGCGCGTGGCCAGGGCCTGCGCTTGTTCGCGCAGATCCGGGTCGTGCTGCAGCAGGGCCACCACGGCGCCACCCAGCAGCAGCCGCAGCTGCTCGGACAGGCGCAGGCTTTCCGGCTGACCGTCCGGCGAATGCTGTTCGATGGTGCGGATGTACTTGTCGATCAGCTGCCGCATCGCGCGCCCGTAGCGCGGCCAATCGGCACTGGCCTGCGCCGACTGCAGGCGGTCGCCCATGTCACCCAGTTCGCCGGGCAGGGTGGCCATGCCGTTGGCGAAGGCGGCCAGCAGCGGTTCCGGCGCGTCGGCGCCGGCGAACAGCTGCTGCAGCGCCATGCCACCACCGCCCTGCAGTACCACGCGGTCGCCCAGCCCATCGTCCACCACCGCGCGCACGCGTGCCGGCGGCCCAAGGGCGGTACCGGGGGCAGGGCGGTGGTCGGGCTGGTCCGTCATGGAGCGAATCCTGGGGCTGGCAGGGACTGGTTCCAGCATATCGGCGCGGTCGCCGACGGCTTGAACGGCTAGGATGGGCGACAGGATGCCGCAGTGGAGGTGGTGATGCGCGTGATGTTGCTGGGGGCGACCGGCCTGGTCGGCGGGCTGGCCCTGCCCCGGCTGCTGGACGACCCGCGCTGCAGTGGCGTGGTGGCGCCCACCCGCCGCCCGTTGGGCATGACCCACCGGAAGCTGGAGAACCCGGTACTGGCCTTCGACGCGTTGCCCACTTCGCCAGCATGGGCGCGCGTGGACGCGGTCATCTGCGCGCTGGGCAGCACCATTGCCCAGGCCGGCAGCCGCGAGGCTTTCCACCGCATCGATCATGACTACCCGCTGGCGTTCGCGCGGCTCGCACAGGCACAAGGTGCGCAGACTTATGTGCTGAATTCCGCGGCCGGTGCCGACCCGCAGTCGTCGATCTTCTACAGCCGGGTGAAGGGCGAGCTGGAGCGTGACCTGCGCGCGCTGGGCTTCAACGCGTTGACCCTGGTTCGCCCAGGGCTGATCGGGGGCGAGCGCAACGAGGTGCGTCGTGGCGAGCGCCTGGCGCTGATGGTGCTGGGTGCTTTGGGGCCGATGTTGCCACGGGCGTGGCGGATCAACCCGGCGAGCGAGATCGCCAAGGCACTGGTCGAGTCCGCGCTGGCCCCGCAGCCGGGTGAGCACGTGGTTGCATCGAGCGCACTGGTCGGCTGATGTCGCGTGCGCTGCGCCTGACCCAGTTGCTGCAGCTGCTGCGCCGCCATCGGCGGCCGGTGGCCGGGCAGACGCTGGCCGAAGCGTTGGGCATCAGCCTGCGCACGCTGTACCGCGATATCGAGACCCTGCGTGAGCAGGGCGCTGACCTGCGTGGCGAGGCCGGCGTTGGCTACCAGCTGGCGCCGAGCGACACCCTGCCACCGATGACCCTGCCGCCGGCCGAGATCGATGCGCTGGTGCTCGGCCTGCGCTGGGTCGCCGCGCGCACCGAGCCGGCGCTGGCCGAGGCGGCGCGTGATGCACTGGCGCGCATCGCGCATGTGTTGCCTGCAGCGCGACGCGAGGCCTTGCGTGACAGCGGCCTGCGCGTTGGCCCTTCGCGCGCCGCGGCCAAGGTGCCGGCTGGGCGCTTGCAGGCCGTGCGAGAGGCTGTCGGTTCACAGCAGCGCCTGAAGTTCGGCTACGAGGACGCGCACGGTCAGCGCAGCGAGCGGATCGTCTGGCCGTTCGCACTGGGCTACTTCGATGAGGTGCCGATGCTGGCGGCGTGGTGTGAGCGCCGCGAGGACTTCCGGCATTTCAGGCTGGACCGCATCCGCCAGGTGCGCGTGCTGGAGGATCACTACCTCGTGCCACGCGCCACCCTGCTGCGACGCTGGCAGAAGGCGCAGGGCATCGCGCCGGACTGGCTGGATCGTTCATAACCACAGCAACAGCCGGGAACGGGGCGTGTAGAGTCGACTGTTAGTCGACTATCGCGCGCAGCGCGGAGTTTTAGGCAGATTGAGGGAAGAGCAGTCGACTAACAGTCGACTCTACCAACAATCGACTCTACTGACAGAATCTGTCAGCAGGGCCGTACCACCATGAGCGCTCCCAACAACGGAGCTTCCCCATGTTCACGCCCAGCACCCTGCTGCAGTACGTGCGCGACGTCGCCGCCAGCGCCACCTTCTACAGCGGCATCCTCGGCAAGCCGCCGGTCGAGCAGTCGCCCGGCTTTGCCCTGTTCCTGCTCGGCGATGGCGCCGCACTGGGCCTGTGGCAGCGCGATGACGTGCAGCCGCCGGTGTCCGCGCAGGCCGGTGCCGCGGAGCTGGCGATGGTGGTGGCCAACCCGGAGGCTGTGCAGCAGATGCACGATGCGTGGCGCGCTCTTGGTGTGGAGATCCTGCAGGCGCCGGTGACGCTGGAGTTCGGCCATACTTTTGTCGGGGCAGATCCTGATGGCCACCGCCTGCGTGTGTACAGCCGCGCCGAGGGCCTGGTCGCGCGCGATTGATCGCCCGCATTGTGTAGATCCACGCCATGCGTGGATGGAGCGCGACGGAGCAGGCACAAAAAAACGCCGGGCAATGCCCGGCGTTTTCTCCAAGTCATGTGCCAACCAACGGTTGGCACCCACCGATCAGGTGGCCGATCAGCTGGCCAGCGCCAGGTCGTCCATCATTGCGCGCAGGAAGCGCGCCGCTTCGCCGCCGGTGGCCGCGCGGTGGTCGAAGGTGACCGACAGCGGGATCACCTTGTGCGCTTCCACGCCGCCCATCACCGGGGTCATCTGGTGGCGGGCACGGCCGGCACCGACGATGGCCACGCACGGCGGCACCACGACCGGGGTCGCGTAGCGGCCGGCGAACATGCCGAAGTTGGACAGCGAGATGGTGTAGCCGCTCAGTTCCGAGGCGGCGATCGAACGCGATTCCACCTGCTCGCGCAGGCGGTTGACGCCTTCGCGGATGCCACGTGCATCCAGCATGTCGGCATTGCGCAGGGCCGGCACGAACAGGCCGTCGTCGGTGTCCACGGCGATGCCGATGTCCACCTGTGCGTGCAGGGTGCGGGTCAGCGCTTCACCGTCGAACCAGGCGTTCATCGCCGGCACCTTCTGCGCGGCGACCACGATCGAACGCACCAGGCGCGCGGTGACGTCGTTGCCCGGCACCCAGGCGTGGATGTCGGCGTCGTCGTTCAGCGTAGTCGGCACGACCTTGCTGTGCGCATCGGCCATCACGCGGGCCATGTTGCGGCGCACGCCCTTCAGCGGTTCCGGCTGGCCCTTGGCGACCACGCCCGGCGGCTGGGTACGCATCGGCTTGCCGGCGGCGGACAGCGGGGTGCGGGCTTCGCTCTGCACCGGGGCAGACACCTGCGCCGGGGCCGGCGCGGCATAGGCAGCAGCGGCAACCGGTGCCGGAGCAGCGCCGAGCTTGGCGGTGCCGTTGGCGGCGGCCTGCTTGACGTCGGCCATGGTGACCGCGCCATCGGTGCCGGTAGCGGCCACGCGGCTCAGGTCCACGCCCAGCTTGCGCGCCATCGCACGCACGGCCGGCACGGCCTTGACGCCACCGACGGCCAGCGCCTGCTCGGCGTGCACGGCGTTGGAGCTCTGCATGGCGCCGACCACGGTGCCGGCATCATCGCGCTCGGCAGCGGCGGGCTTGGCTTCTTCTGCGGCCACCGGTGCGGCAGCAGTGGGAAGCGGCGGCGGGGTCGGTGCGGCAGCCGGCGCGGCCGGTGCGGCATGACCATGGCTGTGGCCGGTGTCCTGGCCATCGGCACGCTGCGGCAGGTTCGGGTCCAGTTCGAAGCTGGCCAGCACCGAGCCGGTCGGGATGATGTCGCCGGCACCGCCGGACAGCTTCAGCACCTTGCCGGAGAACGGCGAGGGCACTTCCACCACGGCCTTGGCGGTCTCCATCGACACCAGCGGCTCGTCCAGCTTGATCACATCGCCTTCCTTGACGAACCACTCGACGATGGTCGCGTCCGGCAGGCCTTCGCCCAGGTCGGGCAGGTTGAAGTTCTTGGTCTGGCTCATTTGCAGTTCTCTTCCAGCAGTTCCAGTTCGCGGGCCGGCAGCCAACCCGTCGCGCCATTGGCGCGCTCGGACCACCACCACCCGCCGTGTTCGTGATGAAGCTTCACCATCTCGCCGCTTTCCACATCCAGCTCGCGGGCGTCGTAGTCGCACAGCGCTTCGGCGCGACCCTCGTCCAGCAGCTGCAACCAGGCGATGGGCGCCCATCCAGCGCGCCCATCGTTGGTGCGTACCCAGGCAAACGCCGGCCATTCCTCGTCACGTACACCTACTTCGACGATCTGGCCGGTGTGGAACCGGAGCGGGTTGGGATACTGGCTGCGGTAAGCCCCCAGAAGGCGGGCCCGCATGTCAGCCGGCCGCCACCGCGCGCTTGGCCGCAGCCACGATCCGCTCAACGCTCGGCAGGTACTTCATTTCCAGGCGGAACAGCGGGATGTGGGTGTCGTAGCCAGTGACGCGCTCGACCGGGGCCAGCAGGTCGTAGATCGATTCCTCGGCCAGGCGCGCGGCGATCTCGGCGCCGAAGCCCGCGGTCTTCGGGGCCTCCTGCACGATCACGCAGCGGCCGGTCTTGGCCACCGATTCGGCGATGGTGGCAAAGTCCAGCGGACGCAGCGTGGCCACGTCGATGACTTCGGCGCTGATGCCTTCGCCGGCCAGCTTGTCGGCCGCTTCCAGCGCTTCCTTCACCTGCGCGCCCCAGGTCACCAGGGTCACGTCGGTGCCGTCGCGCAGCACGAAGCAGACGTCCAGCGGCAAGGCTTCGCCGTCGTTGACGACCACTTCCTTGTACTGGCGGTAGATGCGCTTGGGCTCCATGTAGATCACCGGATCCGGTTCGCGGATCGCGGCCAGCAGCAGGCCGTAGGCACGCTGCGGCGACGACGGCAGCACCACGCGCAGGCCCGGCACGTTGGTGAAGATCGCCTCGTTGGCTTCGCTGTGGTGTTCCGGCGCGCGGATGCCACCGCCCCACGGCACGCGCAGCACCATCGGGCAGTGCAGGCGGCCACGCGTGCGATAACGCAGGCGGGCGGCGTGGCAGACGATATGGTCGACCATCGGGTACATGAAGCCATCGAACTGGGCTTCGGCGACCGGCTTCATGCCCTGCGCGGCAAGACCAATCGTCAGGCCGGCGATGGTGGTTTCATCCAGCGGGGTGTCGAGGATGCGGTCCGAGCCGAAGCGCTGCTGCAGACCGGCAGTGGCGCGGAACACGCCGCCGTTGACGCCCACGTCTTCGCCCAGCACCAGCACCGACGGGTCGTGTTCCAGCTCCCAGGCCAGCGCCTGGGTGATGGCTTCGATGAGGGTGATCGGGGTGGTGGTCATGCTCTCTTCTCCGCGCGCGACCGCAGCGCTGTCGGCGGCGTTGGTGTGCGCGCCGGGCGCGCCGTTCTTGATCTCATCCATGGCGCTTCTCCAGGGCGATCGCCTGGGCACGCTGGGCCAGCAGGTCCGGCGGCGGATCGGCATACAGGAAGTCGAACATCGCCTCGACCGGCTGCACCGGCGTGTTGAGGTACAGGTTCACTTCCTCGTCCACGCGCGTGCCGCACTCGGCGACCCAGGCGGTTTCCTCTTCTTCGCTCCACACACCGGCATTGATCAGGTACTTGCGCAGGCGCAGCATCGGCTCGCGCTGCCAGGCATCCTTCACTTCGGCGTCGTCGCGGTAGCGGCGCGCGTCATCGGCGGTGGTGTGGTCGGACAGGCGGTAGGTCATCAGTTCCAGCACGCTGCCGCCGTCGCCGGCCAGCGCACGTTCGCGCGCCTGCTCCATGGCCGCCAGCACCGCGATCAGGTCGTTGCCGTCCACCTGCAGGCAGTGCAGGCCACCGGCCAGGCCCTTCTGCGCCAGTGTTTCGGCACCGGTCTGGGCCGAACGCGGAACCGAGATGGCCCAACCGTTGTTGACGATGCACAGGATCAGCGGGAGCTTGTAGGCGCCGGCCGAATTCAGTGCTGCGTAGAAGTCGGTCTTGGAGCTGCCGCCGTCGCCGCACACCGCCACCGCGATCTGCGGTTCCTTGTTGAGCTTGAACTTCAGCGCCGCGCCTGCGGCATGCAGGCACTGGGTGGAAATTGGCACGCAGAACGGGAAGTCCTTGGCCGCGTTGCCGCCGTAATCGTTGCCGCGTTCGTCGCCGCCCCAGTACATCAGCACGTCGTGCGGGCGCACGCCACGCATGAACATCGCGCCATACTCGCGGTACGAAGGCGCGAACACGTCGTCCTTCTGCATCGCCGCGCCGATACCCACGTGTGCGGCTTCGTGGCCCAGGCAGGCGGCATAGGTGCCGAGCTTGCCGGTGCGCTGCAGTGCGATGGATTTGCTGTCGAACGTACGTACGAACAGCATCTGCTTGAACAGCGGTACCAGGACCTTGGGGTCGCGCAGCGACGCAGGCAGGTCATCGCGGACGAGTTTGCCGTCCGTATCCAGGTACTGCAGGTATTCGATCTTGAATTCAGCGGCAACCGTCATTGCGTACTGCACCTTCGACAGAGAAGTTACAAATGATATGAATCGCCATGTTAAGGAACGCGTACGGAATAGCCTTCCTGCGCCGCAACACGGGAATTCCCCGTTTTACCCCTGCCGGCGGGTGGGGGGCCAATAACAACAACGTATTCAGTCGTTGCTGCAAAGCATCAGAATACGCCTCTGGCTGACCGCCAGTACAACGGCCTGGACGGTTCCACGCGCAGGCCCGGGATCGGCCGATGCTCCACGGCCAACCGCACGCCCGGGTATGGACCCGGCGGCTGCCAGCGCGGCGGCAACGCGCTACCCTTGCCGCCCCCGATCTGGTCCCGCCCATGTCCGTCGACAACAACCAACGCGATCTCGAAGCCGGCATCCACACCGACCTGCAGGGACGCCTCACCTACGGCGGCTACCTGCGGCTGGACCAGCTGCTCAGCGCGCAGCAGCCGCTGTCCAGCCCGCCGCACCATGACGAGATGCTCTTCATCATCCAGCACCAGACCTCGGAGCTGTGGCTGAAGCTGCTGGGCCATGAGCTGCGTGCCGCAATCGGCTTCCTGCAGCGCGATGAAGTCTGGCAGTGCCGCAAGGTGCTGGCGCGCAGCAAGCAGGTGCTGCGCCAGCTGACCGAGCAGTGGTCGGTGCTGGAAACACTGACCCCGTCCGAATACATGGGCTTCCGCGACGTGCTGGGCCCGTCGTCGGGCTTCCAGTCGCTGCAGTACCGCTACATCGAGTTCCTGCTGGGCAACAAGAACGCGCAGATGCTGCAGGTGTTCGAGCACGACCCGGCCGGGCAGGCGCAGCTGCGCACCGTGCTGGAGGCGCCCAGCCTGTACGAGGAATTCCTGAAGTACCTGGCCCGCTTCGGCCATGCCGTGCCGGCGGTCTACGAGGCCCACGACTGGACCCAGCCGCACGTAGCCGACGACGCCCTGCAGCCGGTCTTCGAACGCATCTACCAGGACACCGACCGCTACTGGCGCGAGTACGCGCTGTGCGAGGACCTGGTGGATCTGGAGACCGCCTTCCAGCTGTGGCGCTTCCGCCACATGCGCACGGTGATGCGGGTGATCGGCTTCAAGCGCGGCACCGGTGGCTCGTCCGGCGTGGGCTTCCTGGCCAAGGCACTGGAGCTGACCTTCTTCCCCGAGCTGTTCCAGGTGCGCACCAGCCTGCAGGCCGCGCCCCCGGCCGAACAGGCCTGATCCGTATTCAGCTTGGATCCCGGCCGGCGGCTGGATCGTTTCAGATGCAAGTTCAGCGAGCAGGCTGGCACCTGCCTCAAACGGCGTGTATTTGACGTGAACGCCAGAAGTCGGTGATCCTCGCGCGTTGCTCCAACTGCACACCGGACGTGCTCGTCATCCACCGAACCAGGAAATCCGCATGAGCGTAAACGCCACTGCGAACACCCCAGAGCCGGCGCTGCCGGACTTCAAGACCACGCTGGGCCACCCGCGCCCGTTGTGGATGCTGTTCATGACCGAGTTCTGGGAGCGCTTTGCGTTCTATGGCATCCGCTGGGCCTTGGTGCTGTACATCGTCGCCCAGTTCTACAACGGCAGCGCTGCCGGTGAAGGCGACGCCAGCCGCATCTACGGCGCCTACCTGGCCCTGGTGTACGCCGCGGCGATCTTCGGTGGCTACGTGGCCGACCGGGTACTGGGCTACCAGCGCTCGATCCTGACCGGCGCGATCATCATGGCCGCCGGCCTGTTCATGATCTCGCTGCCGCAGGAGCACATCTTCAAGCTCGGCCTGGCCACGATCATCGTCGGCAACGGCCTGTTCAAGCCCAACATCTCGACCATGGTCGGCAAGCTGTATGGCCTGAAGGACGAGCGCCGTGATTCGGGCTTCACCATCTTCTACATGGGCATCAACATCGGCGCGATGATCGCCCCGGTGCTGACCGAGTACCTGGCCCGCAAGGTCTTCGGTACCGACGCGATGCCGTCCTACAAGGTCGTGTTCATTGCCTCCGGCGTGGGCATGCTGATCTCGCTGGTGTGGTTCTACATCGGTCGCGCCGGCCTGAAGGGCATCGGTGCACCGCCGGCCGGCGCTGAAGGTTTCGGCCGCATCATCATGGTGCTGGTCGGTGCCGTGGTCGCCATCCCGGTTGCGTACTTCCTGCTGGCCACCGGCGCCACCGCGCTGGCCTGGATCCTGGGCGCGATGTTCACCGCGCTGGCCATCCTGCTGCTGGTCGAGGGCATCCGCGAGGGCAAGGTGCAGCGCGACCGCGTGATCGCGATGCTGATCATCTTCGCCTTCAACGTGATGTTCTGGATGTTCTTCGAACAGGCCGGCAGCTCGTTCACCTTCCTGGCCGAGAACATCGTCAACCGCCAGTTCGGTGACTGGACCTTCCCGACCGCGTGGTTCCAGTCGGTCAACTCGGTGGCGATCATCACCCTGGCCCCGGTGATCGCCTGGATCTGGGTGGCCATGGGCCGCGCCAATCCGTCCATCCCGCGCAAGTTCGGCCTGGGCCTGCTGTTCAACGGCGCCGCCTTCGCGCTGCTGATGTTCGCCCTGTCGCAGATGGTCGTGGACGGCAAGATCCCGTTCTGGACCCTGTTCATGGTCTACGTCATCCAGTCGGTGGGTGAGCTGTGCCTGTCGCCGATCGGCCTGTCGATGGTGACCAAGCTGGCCCCGGTGCGCTTGGTCGGCTTCGGCATGGGCGGCTGGTTCCTGTCCACCGGCATCGGCAACAACCTGTCGGGCATCTTCGCTGGCGTGGTCAGTGGTGAAGGCGGCATGACGGTCGAGTCGGCCCTGAAGGGGTATACCTTCGGGTTCTGGGCCCTGATCGGCTCCGGCGTGGTGCTGTTCCTGATCGCCCCGCTGATCAACAAGCTGATGCACGGCGTCAAGTAATGATGAGAGGGTAGAAGGCATGCGTAGCAAGCTCGGTACTGCGGCAGTGGTGGTCTGTGCGGCGCTGATCGGCGCCTGTTCCCAACCGCAACCGCCTGCCACCGCCGAGCCCACGCAGCCCCTGGATACCCGACCCACCGAGCCACCGGTCGCCGACCCCAGCGAACCGGTGGCCTCGGGCAACACCCCGGTGGCGGCAGACATTGCCGCCATCGCCGGGCTCGGTGCGCAGTTCGACCCGGCCCGCAACCCCGCCGATGATCTGGCCACCGCCAAGGTGGAAGCCCAGCGGGGCAAGAAGCGCATCCTGCTGGAGGTCGGCAACGCCGCCTGTGAGCGCTGCCGCGCGCTGGACGATGTCGTGGAAGGCAACGGCGACCTGCGTCGCTTCCGCGATGCCCACTACGTGTGGGTGAAGGTCAACGCCAGCGACGAGCAGCCCAACACCGCCTTCTTCGCTCAGTTCCCGGTGATGGAGCGCGACTACCCGCACCTGCTGGTGCTCGATGCCGATGGCGGACTGCTGGTGTCGCAGGCCACCGGCGAACTGCGCAGGGGCGAAGCCTTCCAGCCGGCACGGGTGAGCGCCTTCCTAAAACAATGGGCGCCTGACAAACCGGAATAGGGGTAGTGCCGGCCGCTGGCCGGCAGGGGTGGTGGTGGGTGGGTGCCGACCGCTGACCGCCAACCCCGGTGGACGCCGACCGCTGACCGCCATCCCCGGTGGGTGCCGACCGTTGGTCGGCACAGAAGTGCATCCACGCATCACGTGGATCTACTGTGGTTGCGGTCACATTCCCGGAATCGGCATCTCAATATCGCAACGCGCTCGCCGTTACCGGCAAGGACCTCAGTCGACATCCCGTCGACGCAACCTTCCGGAACGCCCATGCACAGCGACCACGCCGAACGACTGCCCGAACCCGCCAGTGAGTTGGCCGAGGGTGGAGCAGGCGAGGGCGTAACCCTGCCGCCGCAGGAGGCGCTTCTGGATGACACCGGAACCGGCGAGGCCACCGTCGACCTGGCGCCGCCGCGCCATCGCCTGCCGCAGATCGCGCTGCCCGACAACGTGGTGCTGAAGGGGGCGGTGCAGAAGCTGGTCGAGCAGAAGTCCCGGCTTGATGCGCTGGCCGCCGACGGTCAGCTGGCCGGGCTGCTGCCACCGGAGTGGCAGGGGCACGGCGTGCGTGCGATCGAGCTGTCCACCTTCATCCAGGGCGTGCTGCCGTTCCTGCAACCCGGCGAACGTGGCGAAACCGCGCCCGCGCGCCTGCCGGTGCGCCATGTGCTGGGAGACGACAGCCGCTGGGGCCTGGAGGATGTCGCCGAACCGAAATCGCTGGCCTGGTACCTGGCCAGTGACGAACGCGCCACCGCTGGCAGCAAGGACGTGGCCGAGGCCTATCTGGTGGGTGCGCTGGGACTGGCGTGGATGCAGGAAGGGCGCAGCCGCCCCGGCTTCCTGCGCGCGATGGGGCAGGACAGCCTGGCCGCGCGGGTGACCATGCTCGGCTACCCGCCGGCCAACGAACTGGCGCTGTACAGCGTCACCGCGCATGGGCAGCAACAGATCTGGTGCGTGCATGGCCGCCGTCGCATGCGCCCGCTGGTGGCGCCTTGGCTGAGCGTGCCGGTGCTGACCGCGTATGGCGTGCCGGCGCCGGTCGCGTGGCCGTCCAGTTTCCCGCCGGTGGAGGCCGTGGCCGAGCTGCTGGCGACCGCACGGCAGGGGCGCGCGCTGCCGGAAGTGGACCTGGCCAAGGCGGTGGCGAAGATCGCCGAGGACGCTGCCTCGGAAGCCTGGCAACCGGTCAGCCTGCTGCAGCTCAATACCTGGTCACCGCGTTGGCATTTCTTCCTGGGCACCTTCGTCGGCCTGCCGTCGCTGCTGCTGGTGGCGGCAGCGCTGGCGCTGCCAGGGGCGGTCGAAGCAGCCACGGTTGCGGCTTCCCTCGGCTTCGCCGGTGGTGCCATCGCGGCGCTCGCGGTGCCGTGGATCCATGCACGGCGCAAGCATCTGAGCTGAAGCATGGACGCCATCCGCGCGTGGCGTAGATCTACGGGAGGCCGGGCGCCGCGGTCTGCAGCTGCTGCCGCGCCCGCTCCATGGCAGTCTGCAATCTTTGCTTGAGGACCTCCCGGGAGGGCAGCGTGGTCAGGTACTCCGCAACATGGATGCCTGAGCGGTCCAGCTCCAGCAATTCAATCTGGCCCGCCTTCTTCCCTGTGCAGAGGATGATGCCCAACGGCGCCTGCTCGCCGTCCTCACGTTCGTACCGGTCCAGCCAGCGCAGATAGAGTTCCATCTGTCCCTTGTAGGCCGGCTTGAACTCGCCGATCTTCAACTCGATGGCAATTAGTCTGCGCAGGCGCCGGTTGTAGAACAGCAGGTCCAGGTGGAAGTCATCGCCGTCGATCTGGATGCGCTTCTGGCGGGCGACGAAACTGAAGCCCGTGCCAAGTTCAAGCAGGAAGCCCTGCATCTCGCGAAGGATCGCGGTTTCAAGGTCCTGCTCGTCCCAGCTGTCCTTGAGGCCAAGAAAGTCCAGCACGTAGGGATCACGCAGTACCAGCCCTGGAGACAGCTGCTGGTTGCCGCGCAGTGCCGCCAACTCTTCGGCGATGGTCTGCTCTGGCTGACTGGAGAGTGCCGTGCGCTCATACAGCATCGAATCGACGCGCTGGCGCAGCGTACGTACACTCCAGCCCTCGGTGGCGGCCATCTGTGCATAGAAGTCGCGCTTGAGTGGGTCCGCCAGTGGGATCAGCGCGATGAAATGGGTCCAGCTCAATTGTCGTATCAGCGATACGACAATCTGCTCGTCTGCAAATGCGATGGAGAACTGCACCATCCGGCGCAGGCTCTTCTCACCGAAGGATGTGCCGAACTCGGCAGACAACGCCTTGGCGATCCGGGTGAAGAGAACCTCGCCGTAACGCGCACGTGCCCCGCCATCTGGTCAACATGGATGCGACGACCGATTCGCCAGTACAGCAGCGTCAACTCGGCGTTGATGGACCTGTGCATCCTGCTGCGCGCTGCGCAGATCAGCTCTCTGAGATCGGCCAGCAATTCCTGGCCATGCGGCGACGTTGAACGCGAGTCATCCATGAGGGAGCCCGTTCGATGTGGATGGCCGGGCTGTACCCGTTGAACGTGTACCATCCGGCCGCACACGTGAGCAGTCCAATAGGAGAATTCACTGGATCAGCCCGTTTCGATACACCAGCCTGGCGGAAACGGGCCGTATCGGGCCAATGCGGAAATGCCGCTGGGCGAGGGCGACACTTCAGGGCGGGATCTGCGGAAGGTGAATGCGTCCGATGGCATCGTTTGCGGTCGGTCCGCAGTCCGCCAAAGAGCGGGTCCCGTCAGATCAAAGGGAGCGGACGACAATCGCCCAGCCACTGTTCCGCTACCGGCCGGGGTCGGCATCCGCGACTTGGGGCCCCAAAACGACTTAATCCCCTCCGTCCCCTTTTTCTTTCAGACCCCTTCGCCCATCCGTTCCAGACCTTCGCCGGCCAGGCGCAGGATCAGCTTCTCCAGCACCTGCTCTTCCTCTTCGCTCAGCACCGACATCAGCTTGCGGGTGATCTCGATCACCATCGGCGCGATGGTCTCGTACACCTCGAAGCCGGCTGCCGACAGCGCCAGCACCGAGCGGCGGCGGTCGTCGCCGTGGGTCTCGCGCTTGATGAAGCCGCGCTCCAGCAGGCGGGCCACGGCGCGGCTGACCGCCACCTTGTCCATCGCCGTGCGGTCGGAGACCTCGCTGGCCGAGGAGCCCGGGTACAGCGCCAGGATGGTGATCACCCGCCATTCGGGAATCGCCAGACCGTAACGATCGCCGTATAGCTTGGCGATGTTGCCGCTGACCCGGTTGGACAGCACGCTCAGCCGGTACGGCAGGAACTGTTCCAGGTCGAGCAGGACGTGCGAGGAACGCAGGCGGGTCGAAACGGGATCGGCGGGGCTCATGTTGCGGTGCACCTTGCTGGTGGTTTCAAGTGTAACTATAAGGGGTAGGTCCAGACCCTGCATTCTCGCCGGGTCCCTACCTGCCCGCACCTGGTTTGTACCGATGCGGTACCGATTCGGAGCCACGCCATGAATACCGCAGTCCCGACCGCCTCGCATCCCAACCCCGGCATGCAGGTCACCACCTTCGAGAACCCGATGGGCATCGACGGCTTCGAGTTCGTCGAATTCGCCGCCCCGGCCGGCCGTGGCCAGGAGCTGCACGAGTACTTCCGGAAGATGGGCTTCAGCGCGGTGCTCAAGCACAAGCAGCGTCCGATTACCGTCTATCGCCAGGGCGACGTCAACTTCCTGGTCAATGAGGACCCCGATTCGTTCGCCGCCGACTTCGCCGAGAAGCACGGTCCGTGCGCCTGCGGCTTCGCCATCCGCTTCAAGAAGCCGGGCCAGGAGGTCTACCAGACCGCGCTGGGCAACGGCGCCGAAGCCATCGCCTTCAAGCCGGACAGCAAGGCGGTCAGCGCGCCGGTCATCAAGGGCATCGGCGACTGCATGCTGTACCTGGTCGATCGCTACGGCAGCGCCGGCAGCATCTATGACGGCGACTACGAGCCGATCGCCGGTGCCGACCTGCACCCGGTGGGCTTCGGCCTGACCTTCATCGACCACCTGACCCACAACCTGTATTTCGGCAACATGCAGCAGTGGTCGGACTACTACGAGCGCCTGTTCAACTTCCGCGAGATCCGCTACTTCGACATCAAGGGCCTGAAGACCGGCCTGGTGTCCAAGGCGATGACCGCGCCGGATGGCATCGTGCGCATCCCGCTGAACGAATCGTCCGATCCGAAGAGCCAGATCAACGAGTACCTGGACGCGTACAAGGGCGAGGGCATCCAGCACATCGCCTGCTTCACTGAGAACATCTACGAGACCGTCGAAGCGATGCGCGCGCAGGGCGTGGACTTCCTCGATACGCCGGAGACCTACTTCGACGTGATCGACCAGCGCGTGCCGAACCACGGTGAAGACGTGCCGCGCCTGGCGAAGAACAAGATCCTGATCGATGCCGATCCGGAAACCCACCAGCGCAAGCTGCTGCAGATCTTCACCCAGAACTGCATCGGCCCGATCTTCTTCGAGATCATCCAGCGCAAGGGCAACGAAGGCTTCGGCGAAGGCAACTTCACCGCACTGTTCGAGAGCATCGAGCGCGACCAGATCCGCCGCGGCGTGCTGTAAGGTCTGCAGGCAATGTCGGCGTCCCGCCGGCATTGCCTGTCCGAATGGTCGTGCCGGCCGCTGGCCGGCAATCTCTGGAGTTCCCATGTCCCCCGCCATCACCGCCCGCGGCTACCAGTCCGGCTTCGGCAACGAATTCGCCACCGAGGCCGTTGCCGGCGCGCTGCCGGTCGGGCAGAACTCACCGCAGAAGGTGGCCCACGGCCTGTACGCCGAACAGTTGACCGGCACCGCCTTCACCGCGCCGCGTGGCAGCAACCGCCGCAGCTGGCTGTACCGGATCCGCCCGGCGGTGACCCATGGCGAGTTCACCCCGTTCGCGCAGTCGCAGCTGCAGTGTGATTTCGGCGCACAGCCGGCTTCACCGAACCAGCTGCGCTGGAGCCCGCTGCCGCTGCCGGAGCTGCCGACCGATTTTGTCGAAGGCCTGTACACGATGGGTGGCAACGGCTCGCCCGATGCGCATGCCGGCGTGGGCATCCACTTATACGCTGCCAACCGCGACATGGTCGGCCGCTACTTCTACGACGCCGACGGCGAGCTGCTGATCGTGCCGCAGCTGGGCGCGCTGCGCCTGCTGACCGAGCTGGGCGTGATCGAGATCGAGCCGCAGCAGATCGCGGTGATCCCGCGCGGCGTGCGCTTCCGCGTTGAACTGCCCGATGGCCCGAGCCGTGGCTATATCTGCGAGAACTACGGCGCGCTGCTGAAGCTGCCCGACCTCGGCCCGATCGGTTCCAACGGCCTGGCCAATCCGCGCGACTTCGAAACCCCGCACGCGGCGTTCGAGGATGTGGATGGCGATTTCGAGCTTATCGCGAAGTTTGAGGGCCGCCTGTGGCGTGCGCCGATCGACCATTCGCCGCTGGACGTGGTGGCCTGGCACGGCAACTACGCGCCGTACCGCTACGATCTGCGCCGCTTCAACACCATCGGTTCGATCAGCTACGACCACCCGGATCCGTCGATCTTCCTGGTGCTGCATTCGCCCAGCGACACCCCGGGCACCAGCAACATGGACTTTGCGATCTTCCCGCCGCGCTGGCTGGTGGCGCAGAACACGTTCCGTCCGCCGTGGTTCCACCGCAACATCGCCAGCGAGTTCATGGGCCTGGTGCATGGCGCCTACGATGCCAAGGCCGAAGGCTTCGTCCCGGGTGGCGCCTCGCTGCACAACTGCATGAGTGGTCACGGCCCGGACGCGCCGACCTTCGACAAGGCGTCCAATGCCGATCTGTCCAAGGCCGATGTGATCAAGGACACGATGGCCTTCATGTTCGAGACCCGCGCAGTGATCCGCCCGACCGCACAGGCGCTGGCCGCCGGCCACCGCCAGGGCGATTACCAGCAGTGCTGGAACGGCCTGCGCAATAACTTCCGCTGACCCTAAAAAGGGGACGGAGGGGATTAAGCCGCAATCAGCACACGTGTGCCTGAAACGACTTAATCCCCTCCGTCCCCTTTTTCTTCAGGCGACCTCGGCGAACGCGTCGCAATGTTCCAATGGCAACGCCTCCAGCAGGCGCTGCCGTACGCGCTGGCAATAGCCATCCGAAGTGAGCGTGGGCAGCAGCTGCATTGCCGACTGCAGTCGCTGCAGCACCTCGTCCTCCGCACGCGCCTGCTGCAGGTCGCGGAACAGCGCCGCCGCCTGTGGATGCCGCTGCATTTCCAGGATGCCCAGCACGTAGATGCGCGCTGCCACCAGTGAGCGCCGGCGTTCGACCGCGGGTGCAGCAGGTGTCGCTGCCGGCGGCGCGGGCACCGGCGCTACCGCGGCTGCGGTCGACGGTGCTGGGGTCGTGGCGCCCGTGCCGGTGCTCAGGTACCCCGCCTGTACCAGCTGGATGACCATCGCCGGTGCTTCCTGGCCGAGCAGACCGGTCAGGTCGGCGACGGTACGCTGGCCGTCGCACAGGATCAGCAGCCGGCGCTGGCGCATGTCCAGCGGCGCGCGGTGGGCCTGCAGCGCGGTTCGGGCGAGATCGGTCTTGCGCGGTTGCATGGAAGGGACGGCCAGGTCGGTGCTCGCCGAGCCTGAACGAAGGCGATGAAACCGCGATGACAATGCAGCGCCTGCACACCGGATGGGCTAGCGTGCAGCCATCCTTGTGCCAGGGAACCGCACCGATGAAGCACCTTCCGCTTGCTGGTCTGTTGCTCCTTTCGCTCACCGCCTGCAGTGCTGGCCCCGACAAGCAGGGGGCGGCCGGCAGCGGCAGCGACACCCCGGCGGAAACCGCCTCGGCGACCGGACCCGCGCAGTCGACGGATCCCGACCTGGCCGCCCGTCCAGCCAATGACCGTCGCGAGGACAGTCCCGCGCGCCTGGATGGCTTCGCTGGGGCGAAGCTGGGTGCCGGCATAGCCGAGGTCCGTGCCGGCTTCGGCACGCCGCTGCAGGGTCTGGGCACCGATGCGGCCGGCAAGCCGCTGCCGGCTGACGACAGCAACGACGGCTGCTACTTCCTGCGCCCGCAGGATGCCGAAGATCCGCGCCTGATGATCGAGGGCCGCAAGCTGGTGCGCTACGACGTGCGCAGCGCCGCCATCACCGCACCGGGCGGTGGAAAGGTCGGCATGACCCTGGGTGAGCTGCAGGTGCTGTATCCCGAGCGCGCGGACGTCGGCCCCGACAAGTATGACGAGAAGGCCCAGCACCTGCGCGTGCGCCCGGCGCAGGAGGGCGGGGCGGTGATCGACTTCGCACTCGGTGCTGATGGCCGGGTGGGTGCTTGGCGCGTCGGACAGACCCCGCAGATCGATTATGCGGAAGGCTGTGGCTGATCCTTGATCCACGGCCCAGCCGCGCGTACGGGCCAAGCGTAGAATCGCGCCACGACCGCTGGGGGAGTGCTCGATGATCGCCATTGCCATTGCCTGGTTCCTGCTCGGCCTGCTGCTGCTGGCGTTGGGCGGGGACTCCATCGTCAAGGCCGTGTCCGGCCTGGCCCAGCGTTTCGGCGCCAGCCCATTCACTGCCGGGCTGTTGCTGCTCGGAGTGACCACCTCGTTGCCGGAACTGGCAGTCAACGCGCGCGCCCTGGCGGTGGGCCAACCGGAGCTGGCACTGGGCAACGCGGTGGGCAGCAGCATCGTCAACCTGGGCTTGACCCTGGCCGTGGCGGCCATGGCTGCGCCCCTGCTGCTGCGCGCGCGCCTGCAGACGGTGCTGTGGTGGTCGCTGCTGGCGGCGGGTGTGCTGCTGATCCTGTTCGGGCTTGATGGCGGCCTGGCACGTTGGGAAGGCGGCATACTGCTGGCCGGTTTCATCGTGGTGCAGGTGCTGCTGCTGCGCCGTGGTCGCAGCGAGAGCGCGGAGGTGCAGGTGGCCATCGCCGAGTCCGCACTGAGCCGCACCAGCCTGCCGTTGAACGTGCTGCGCGTGCTGATTGCCGCGTTGACGCTGTACTGGGGCGCGCGCCTGGTGGTGGGCGCCGCCGCCGACTTCGGCGCCGCCCTGGGTTGGACGCCGCTGCTGGTCGGCCTGCTGCCGGTGGCGATCGGTACCGCACTGCCGGAGGTGGCCACCGCCATCGCCGCCGCGCGTCGCGGGCATGGCGACATGGTACTGGGCCACGTGCTGGGTTCCAGCGTGGTCAACCTGCTGCTGGTGATCGGTGCGATGGCCGTGCTGCAGCCGCTGGCGCTGCCGGCCTCGTTCGTGCGCCTGGAACTGCCGGCGCTGCTGGCGTTCGCGCTGGTGCTGTACCCGATGCTGCGTGGCGACCTGAAGATCAGCCGCGGCGAAGGTGTGATCCTGCTGGTCGCGTTTGTCGGCTGGTTCGTGCTGGAACTGCTGCTGGTCGGCGCGGCATGAGGTAGTGCCGGCCGCTGGCCGGCAACCTCACTGCCTCTGACGGAACCCTTGCCACTGCCGGCCAGCGGCCGGCACTACCGGTTCTGCGTGGTTTCTTCTTCCCGCACCGGCTCCGG
The DNA here is from genome assembly GCF_059369595.1 of Stenotrophomonas sp. YJH_SMC_25. Classification (NCBI taxonomy): domain Bacteria; kingdom Pseudomonadati; phylum Pseudomonadota; class Gammaproteobacteria; order Lysobacterales; family Lysobacteraceae; genus Stenotrophomonas; species Stenotrophomonas sp. YJH_SMC_25. The sequence goes on from NZ_JCAFSV010000003.1 coordinate 25,881, forward strand.
CGGTGGCAGCTGCTCCTCGGCGGCACGTTCGTTGCCCGGCAGGGTGGGGCGGGTCTCCATCAGCAGCGACAGCGCGGCCTTGGCCATCATGTGCGCGCTGATCGGTGCGGTGATGAACAGGAACACGGTGATCAGCAGCTCGCGCGGCTGCGGGTCCTGGCCGAGGAAGATGTGGTAGCAGACCGAGCACACCAGCACGCAGCCCACGCCCAGCGTGCTGGCCTTGGTCGGCGCGTGCAGGCGCTTGAAGAAGGTCGACAGCTTCACCAGGCCCAGTGCGCCGACCAGGATGAAGAAGCAGCCGAACAGCAGCAGGATCGACAGGCCGATCTGGATCGCGGTGATCATTCGACGATGTCCCGGCGCAGCACGAACTTGCTCAGCACCACGGTGCTGCCGAAGCCGAGCATGGCGATGATCAGCGCCGCCTCGAAGTAGATCGGCGAATTGAGGTACATGCCGAACAGCATCAGCTCGGCGATCGCGGTCACCGACAGGGTGTCCAGCGCAAGGATGCGGTCGGGCACGGTCGGCCCGCGCAGCAGACGCCAGGTGGCCAGCAGCATGGCCAGGCCGACCACGTGCATGCACACCACCAGGGTGGTCTGGATGACTTCAAAACCGGTCATGGGAAGATCTCCATCAACGGCGCCTCGTAACGGCGCTTGATCGTATCGATCAGGTCCTGTGGGTCCTCCAGGTGCAGCACATGCACCAGCAGGAACTTGCGGTCGTCGCTGAGCGCGGCCGAGACCGTGCCCGGGGTCAGGGTGATCATGCTGGTCAGCGCGGCGATGCCGTGGATGTTGGCGATGTCCAGCGGCAGCCAGATGAAACCCGGGTGGATGTTCTTTTCCGGGCCCAGCACCTGCAGGGCGACGCGGATGTTGGACATCAGGATGTCCCACAGGGTCACGCACACCAGCCTGGGCAGTGGCCGCAGGGTGCCGATGCGGGCGAACTCGCGGTCCAGGCGCGCGGCGAACAACGGCACCACCACGCCCAGCAGCAGCCCCAGCACGATCTGGCCGAGGGTGAAGCTGTCGGACATCAGCAGCCAAAACGCCACCACCATGATGCTGAGCATCGGCGAGGGAATCAGGCGACGGAACAGGGAGCGCTGAGCGGTCATGGCTGGCGGATCTCCGGCGTGGTCGCACGCAGTTGCTGCACGTACTCGCTGGGTTGCAGTAGCTGTGCGGCGGTGGCGTCGGTGTAGCGCATCAACGGTGCCGCAGCCAGGGTCATGCCGATGCCGTAGGCCAGCAGCAGGCAGGCGGCGTAGAGTTCTACCCGGCGCAGGGGAGCCTTGCGCGGCTTCGGTGCCTCCGGATCGACCGGCGGCACGCGCCAGAACAGGCGGATGCCGCCGCGGGTCAGGCCCATGATCACCAGCAGGCTGCTGACCAGCACGGCGGTCCAGACCGGGCCGGTGTACTGCGCCGGCATGCCGGCCAGCAGCGCGGCCTTGGCCAGGAAGCCGGACAGAGGCGGCAGGCCGGCCACCGACACTGCCCCGATCAGGAACAGCACCGCCGGCGTTTCCTTGCCCGGCATCGGCGCCACCACCTCCTTGCGGTCGCTGGCGCCACCACGGCGGCGGCGGATCAGGTCGGCAACCAGGAACAGCGCAGCGGCCACGAAGCTGCTGTGCGGCAGGTAGTACAGGCCGGCCGAGAGCACCTGCGGCGTGCCCACCGAGAAGGCGATGAACAGCGTGGCTGCCGACACGATGACCAGGTAGGAAATCAGTACGCGCAGGCGGGTCGCGGCCAGGGCGCCGAGCCCGCCCAGCACCAGCGTCGCCACGCCGGCCCACAGCAGCCAGTCGCGGCCATAGCCGGCCATCGCGCCGGCATCGTCGCCGAACCACAGCATCTGGATGCGCAGCACCGAATACAGGCCGACCTTGGTCATGATCGCGAACAGGGCCGCTACTGCAGCCGGCGCGCGCGAATAGGCTTCCGGCAGCCACAGGTACAACGGCATCAGCGCGGCCTTGGCGCAGAACACCAGCAGCAACAGGCCCATCGTGGCCTTCACCAGGGTCAGCTGCGTCGGCGGCACCGCAGCGATGCGCTGCGACAGCTCGGCCATGTTCAGCGAACCCAGCGTGGCGTACAGCAGGCCCAGCGCGATCAGGAACAGGGTCGAGGCGGTGACGTTGAACACCACGTAGTGCAGGCCGATGCGCATGCGCAGGCCGCGGCCACCGCTGAGCAGCAGGCCGTAGGAGGCGATCAGCATCACCTCGAAGAACACGAACAGGTTGAAGATGTCGCCGGTCAGGAACGCACCGTTGAGGCCGACCAGCTGGAACTGGAACAGTGCATGGAAGTGCGGTGCGCGGCGGTCCCAACCCGAGCAGGCGTGCAGCAGGCAGGGAATGGCCAGCAGCAGGGTGGTCAGCAGCATCCATGCCGACAGCCGGTCGGCCACCAGCGCGATGCCCAGCCGCGACGGCCAGTCGCCCAGCAGGTAGACGTTGATGTCACCGCCCGCGGTCGACGCGAACAGCAGGCCCACCGCAAGCGCCAGCGCCGACAGTGCAGTCCAGGCCACCGCGCGCTGCACCCTGGGGCCGTAGCGGCGGTGTTCGACGAACAGCGACAGCGCGGCGCCGAGCAGCGGAATCAGGATCGGCAGGATCACCAGATGGTTCATGCGCGATCCTCGCCCTGGCGCGCCGATGCGCTCTCATCCTGCAGGTCGTCGTCGGGCTCGTGGGCGTCCACATGGTCGCTGTGGTTGTCGCTGCGGCTGCGCATGGCCAGCACGATGCTCACTGCGGTCATCGCGAAGGCGATCACGATCGCGGTCAGCACCAGTGCCTGCGGCAGTGGGTCGGTGTAGTTGCCCAGGTGGCTGTCCACGCCCTCCTGCAGCACCGGCGCCTTGCCCAGCACCACGCGGCCACCGGCGAAGATCAGCAAGTTGGTGGCGTAGGACAGGAAGGTCATGCCGAGGATCACGTCGAAGCTGCGCGCACGCAGCAGCAGGTAGATGCCGATGGCGGTCAGCACGCCGATCGCGGTAGCCAGGGCCAGTTCCATCAGTGCATCTCCCCGGTGCGGGCCGAACGGCGTTGCAGGTCGATCTCACCCTTGCGGGCAGCGCGGGTACGCGAGGGCTTGATCGTGCCCATCATCGACAGCATCAGCATGGCGCCGCCGAACACCACCAGATAGACGCCGATGTCAAAACCGATCGCGCTGGCCAGCGGCACGTCGCCGATCAATGGCAGATGCAGGTCGAGGTGGCCACTGGTCAGGAACGGCACGCCGAACAGCATCGAGGCGCTGCCGCTGAGCAGGGCGATCAGCAGCCCCATGCCGATGCAGCGGATGTAGTCGAAGCCGAAGCGCGATTCCACCGACGCGGTGCCCTGGATCACGTACTGGATCAGCAGCGGCACCGCCAGCACCAGGCCGGCGATGAAGCCACCACCGGGCGCGTTGTGGCCGCGCAGGAACAGGAAGATCGACACGGTCAGCGTCAGCGGGAACATGATCTGCGCCAGGTCGGCCGGCACCGGCAGCTTGATCGGCGGGCCGGGCATGATCTGTTCCGGTGCCATCCGCGTGCGCCGCAGCAGTGCGTGCACCACCAGCGCGGCGATGCCGAACACGGTGATCTCGCCGAAGGTATCGAAGCCGCGGAAGTCGACCAGGATCACGTTGACCACGTTCTGGCCGTAGGCCTCGGGCAACGCACGGGCGAGCAGTTCGCCGGCCATGGTGTTCGGCGGCAGGGTCATCGCCGAATAGGCCAGCGCACCCAGGCCGGCGCCGGCGATGATCGCGATCACCGCATCGCGGCGCTTGCGCCAGCGCGGACGTTCCGGCCCGGACTGCGCGGGCAGGTAGTTCATGCCCAGCAGCATCAGCACCAGGGTCACCATCTCCACGAGCAGCTGGGTCAGGGCCAGGTCGGGTGCGGACAGGAACACGAAGGTCAGCGCCACCATCAGGCCGACGCCGCCGACCAGCAGCACCGCCAGCAGGCGCTGCTTGTAGATGCGCAGGGTGGCCACCGCGCAGGCCATCATCACCAGCCACAGCGCCCAGCCCAGCAGCGGCATCGGCTGCGGCGCGGTCCAGTTTGGCGACGCCGGATTTGCCACGAATGGCGCGGCGGCAACTGCGATCGCCACCAGCACCAGGCCCAGCAGCATGCGCTGCAGGCTGCCGTTGGCGATGCCGTTGGTCAGGCGCATGGCCAGTGCGGACACGGCATCCAGCTGTGCATGGAACACATTGCGGCCAGTGCTGACGTTGGTCACGGCATGCAGGTTGATCAGCTTGCGCAGGCCGAAGTACAGCGCCACGCCGCCGATCACGCCGATCGCGCTCATCGCCAGCGGCAGGTTGAAGCCGTGCCATACCGCCAGGCTGTACTCGGGCATGGCGCTGCCGAGGATCGACGCCGCAGCGGCATGCAGCACCGGTGCCACGGTCAGTGCCGGGGCGATGCCCACTGCCACGCAGATCACCACCAGCAGTTCCACCGGTACCTTCATCCAGCGCGGCGGCTCATGCGGCACGCGATCCAGGTCGTGCGGGCCGGGGCCAAAGAAGGTGTCGTGCACGAAGCGCAGGCTGTAGGCCACCCCGAACACGCCAGCCAGCAATGCGGCGATCGACACCGCCGTGCGCATGATTCCCGGGCCTCCGGCCGTGATCGCCTCGGCAAACAGCATTTCCTTGGACAGGAAGCCGTTGAGCAGCGGGATGCCGGCCATCGCCAGCGAGGCGATGATCGCCAGCGCGCTGGTGAACGGCATCAGCCTGCGCAGGCCGCCCAGCTTGCGCATGTCGCGGGTGCCGGTCTCATGGTCGATGATGCCGGCGGCCATGAACAGCGAGGCCTTGAAGGTGGCGTGGTTGAGGATGTGGAATACACCGGCCACCACCGCCATCGGCGTGGACAGGCCGAACAGCAGGGTGATCAGGCCCAGATGGGAAATGGTCGAATAAGCCAGCAGGCCTTTCAGATCGTGCTGGAAGATCGCGTTCCAGGCGCCGATCAACAGCGTGATCGCACCGATGCCGCTGACCGTGTAGAAGAACAGGTCGCTGCCGGCCAGCGCTGGATGCAGGCGCGCCAGCAGGAATACACCGGCCTTCACCATGGTGGCCGAGTGCAGGTAGGCAGAGACCGGAGTGGGCGCGGCCATCGCGTGCGGCAGCCAGAAATGGAACGGGAACTGCGCGCTCTTGGTGAAGATGCCCGCCAGCACCAGGAACAGCGCGTACGGGTACAGCGCGCTGGCGCGGATCTGCTCGCCGGCGGCCAGCACCACGTCCAGGTCGAAGCTGCCGACGATGCGCCCGATCAGCAGTACGCCACCGAGCAGCGCAAGGCCGCCGCCGCCGGTGATCACCAGCGCCATCCGCGCGCCCTCGCGGGCGTCCTGGCGGTGCGACCAGAAACCGATCAGCAGGAACGAGCTGATGCTGGTCATTTCCCAGAAGATCATCAGCAACAGCAGGTTGCCCGACAGCACCATGCCCAGCATGGCGCCCATGAACAGCAGCAGGTAGCAGTAGAAGCGGTGCGCGTTGTCCTGCTGGCTCAGGTAGTAGCGCGCGTACAGCACCACCAGCGCGCCGATGCCCAGCACCAGCCCGGCGAACATCCACGCCAGCCCGTCCAGGCGCAGGGTGAAGTCCAGGCCGATCTGCGGCAGCCAAGGGACCATCGTCCGCACCACCTGGCCGTCGAGTACGGACGGGGTCAGCCAGCCGAGGATGGCCAGTCCGCCCAACGGCGCCAGCGCCGCCAGCCAGGCAGCAGTCGAGCGCGAACTACGGGGGAAGGCCGCAACAGCCGCTGCCATCAGGAACGGCAGGGCCAGCAGCAGGGGCAGGCTGGAGAGCATGCAGGGAATCCATGATTCACGAGCAGGTCAGGGAGGATAACAGGCTGCGAAATGTCGCTGAAACCCATCGAACAGCGATCAATTGCATGTAACGTCCGCTGATTCATATTTTCTGCGACGCAACATCGCGTTCCTGCAGTCCCTCCCCGGTTGCCCTCGGGGGACGCCCTACGCCCACGCAGGGAGACCGCAGGCCCTGTCGCACAGGGGCTGCCGTCGACGGGCGGGAAGTGGGGAGCGGATCACCGGCGCAGGCTGGCAGGGCCGTCGTGGAGTGCGGGTGATGGAATCTGCCCGTTCAGGAAACGAGGGGCGCCGTCGGCCCTGGGCAGGTCAGTAGCGCCAGTCGAGCTTGCGGTAGAACTTGGCCATCACCCAGGCCGGGCCGATCAGCAGGTAGGTCAGGTCGGTCAGGAAGCTGGGCTTGCGGCCCTCGAACTTGTGGCCGACGAACTGCGCGATCCAGGCCACCACGAACACGCCCACCGCCAGCCAGAACAGGTTGTGCAGGCCGATTTCGGCCTCCAGCAGGCGGCACAGGCAGCCGAACACGAAGAACTGGATGAGCATGCCGATGCCCAGCGGGCGCGACAGTTTGTTGTAGAAGCACCAGGCGCTGAACATCGCGAACGCCGACCAGATGCCGTACTGGAACCAGGTGATCAGCGGCGGCAGGCACCAGAGCAGGGCCACCACCGACCACAGGATCGCCGGGACCGCCACCACGTGGATGCGCTGGTTGATCACATTGCGGTGGTCGTCGGAGTAGCTGGCGAAATAGCGGTCGATCGGCCGCGCAAGCTCGGTGGATGTCTGCATGCTGCGTTGCTTCCTCGGACAACGGTAGTGCCGGCCGCTGGCCGGCACTCCAGAGCATAGCCGAGTTCATGAGGTTGCCGGCCAGCGGCCGGCACTACCAGAGCCAGGCCATGCCTGGCTGCAGGTGTTCGCGAGGTTGCCGGCCAGCGGCCGGCACTACCGAACGGGCCCCCCGCCTTTCCGGCCGGGGGCGCAGGCGCATCAGTCGACGCTGATCCCGGCCAGGCGCTGCAGTGCCTCGGCATACTTGGCGCGGGTGCGCTCGATGATCTCGGCCGGGATGGTCGGGCCCGGGGCGGTCTTGCCCCAGTCCAGCGTCTCCAGGTAATCGCGCACGAACTGCTTGTCGTAGCTCGGCGGGCTGGTGCCCACTTCGTACTCGTCGGCCGGCCAGTAACGCGAGGAATCCGGCGTCAGCATCTCGTCCATGATGTACAGGCGGCCATCGGCGTCGGTACCGAACTCGAACTTGGTATCGGCCAGGATGATGCCGCGCTCGCGGGCGTAATCGGCCGCGAACTTGTAGATGCGCAGGGTGGCGTCGCGCACGCGCTCGGCCAGTTCCGCACCGACCTGCTTCACCATCGCATCGAAATCGATGTTCTCGTCGTGATCGCCCACGGCGGCCTTGGTCGAGGGGGTGAAGATCGGCTCGGGCAGCTGCTCGGCCTGGCGCAGGCCGTCGGGCAGGTCGATGCCGCTGACCTTGCCGGTGCGCTGGTAATCCTTCCAGCCGCTGCCGATCAGGTAGCCGCGGGCGATCGCTTCCACCGGCACCGGCTTCAGCTTGCGGGTGACCACCGCGCGCCTGGCATACAGGGCCGGGTCCACGCCTTCGGGCAGCACGCTGGCCACGTCGATGCCGGTCAGGTGGTTGGGCATCAGGTGCGCGGTCTTGGCGAACCAGAAGTTGGAGACCTGACAGAGCATCTCGCCCTTGCCCGGAATCGGGTCGGGCAGGACCACGTCGAACGCCGACAGGCGATCGGTGGCCACCATCAGCAGGTACTCGCCCGGCGGGGTTCCGGCTGGCAGCCGTTCGCGCGGGATATCGAACACATCACGCACCTTGCCGCGATGGCGCAAGGGCAGGCCGGGGAGATCGGATTGCAACAGCGTGGTTGGCACGGGCACTCCTGGGGCGTTGTCGATACGGCTGCTGCCCAACGGACCCGGCGGGCCCGCTGACCAGCGGGCGGCCTAGTGTAAAGCCGTCCGGGCCCGCTGTGACGTAAAATGAGCGTCCATTTCGTCGGTCGACCCCGGAGCGCCATGCGCTGGTACGGAAAACTGCTCGGATTCATCGCCGGCGCCCTGCTGTTCCGGCCCAATCCGCTGTTCGGGGCGGTGGTCGGCCTGCTGATCGGCCATGCCTTTGATTCGGACTGGTTCCGCCTGAACAAGGAGAACCCGTACCGGGAGCTGGGGCTGACCTCCGAGGCCACCGATGCCGAGGTCGAGCGCGCCTACCGCAAGCTGATCTCGCAGTACCACCCCGACAAGCTTGGCGGCGCCGCCCCCGAGCTGCAGCAGCAGGCCGAGCAGAAGTCGCGGCGCATCAACGCCGCCTACGACCGCATCAAGACCCTGCGCAAGCGCTGACCCCTTTCCCCTCGTTGCAAGGCCCGGCCATGTCCCACTGCCTCATCGCCCCCTCCATCCTGTCCGCCAACTTCGCCCGCCTCGGCGAGGAAGTCGACAACGTCCTCGCCGCTGGCGCGGACTGGGTCCACTTCGACGTGATGGACAACCACTACGTGCCGAACCTGACCATCGGCCCGATGGTCTGCCAGGCGCTGCGCAAGCACGGCGTGACCGCGCCGATCGACGTGCACCTGATGGTCGAGCCGGTGGACCGCATCATCCCGGACTTCGCCGAGGCCGGTGCCACCTACATCAGCTTCCACCCGGAGGCGAGCCGCCACGTGCACCGCACCATCCAGCTGATCCGCTCGCTGGGCTGCAAGCCGGGCATCGTGCTGAACCCGGCCACGCCGGTGGACATCCTCGACTGGGTGTTGGAGGACCTGGACCTGGTGCTGCTGATGTCGGTCAACCCGGGCTTTGGTGGCCAGGCCTTCATCCCCTCGGCGCTGGACAAGCTGAAGGTGGTGCGCAAGATGATCGATGCCAGCGGCAAGGACATCCGCTTGGAGATCGACGGCGGCGTGAAGGCCGACAACATCGGCGAGATCGCGGCTGCCGGTGCCGACACCTTTGTCGCCGGCTCGGCCATCTTCAACGCCAAGACCAGCTACCAGGACGTGATCGCGCAGATGCGCGCCAACGTCGCCGCCGCCCGCTGACAAAAAGGGGACGGAGGGGATTAATCTCGTTTAATTCCCTCCGTCCCCTTTATCTGCGCATGGCACTGTTGAACATCCGTCCGGCCACCGTGGCCGATGCTGGCCTGATCCTGCATTTCATCCACGAACTGGCCATCTACGAGAAGGCCGAGCATTCGGTACAGACCGATGAGATCGGCATCGCCGAGAGCCTGTTCGGCGCCGATGCCACGGCGCGCGCGTTGATCTGCGAAGCCGACGGCGAGGCCATCGGCTATGCGGTGTACTTCTACAACTACTCCACCTGGCTGGGCCGCAAGGGCATCTACCTGGAAGACCTCTACGTCAGCCAGGAAAAGCGCGGCGTGGGCGCCGGCAAGGCACTGCTGAAGTACATCGCACGCCAGGCCGTAGCCGAGGGCTGCGGTCGCTTCGAATGGTCGGTGCTGGACTGGAACACCCCGGCCATCGAGTTCTACACCGCTGCCGGTGCGAAGCCGCAGGACGAGTGGACCGTGTACCGGCTGCAGGGCCAGGCGCTGCACGATTTCGCCAACGGGTGAAGCGAAGTGCATCCACGCATGGTGTGGATCTACCAACCGGGTGGGTGCGAACCGCAACCCGGGGGGGGAGCGAACCGCAACTTGGGGGGGGGGGGAGCGAACCGCAACCTGGTGGGTGCGAACCTTGGTTCGCACTCCCTGCACATCCCAAAAAAAAGCCACGCCAATTACTGGCGTGGCCTCGCTGCATGCGTGGGAGGCTGATCCTGCCTCCATCCGTCGTCCCTGCTATGGACTCCCATTCTCCGGTAGCTGAATGACATCTGCGTGACATTCACCGCAGGCAAACAGCGCATTGCTAGCCTGTGCCACCGCATCCCTGGAAGCTCTGCATGACCACCCCGCGCTGGCGCCTGATCCTCAACGGCAAATCCGCCGGCAATGATGAGTTGCGCGACGCCGTCGGCCATTGGCGCGGACAGGGCGTGCAGCTGGAAGTGCGGGTGACCTGGGAGGACGGTGACGCCGAGCGCTATGTCGCCGAGGCGATCGACCATGGCGTGGATGTGATCGTGGCCGCCGGTGGCGATGGCACGCTCAGTGCAGTGGCCGAGACACTGGCGCATCGTGAGGAGCTGGCAGATGCGCTGCCCTCGCTGGCGCTGATCCCGATGGGGACCGCCAACGATTTCGCGACTGCGGCCGGCATACCGACCGAACCGAAGGAGGCCTTCGCCTTGATCGGGCAGGCGACGCCGCACGCCATTGACCTGTTGCGCGTGGACGCCGATGGCACCCAATGGTGGTGCGCCAATCTCGCCAGCGGTGGCTTCGGCACGCAGGTGACGGTGGAGACTGATGCGGGCTTGAAGAAGATGCTGGGCGGGCTGGCCTATGTGATCACCGGCATCGCCAAGCTGGGCCGCATCGAGCCGATCACCGCGCGCCTGTCCGGCCCGGATTTCGCGTGGGAAGGCGACTTCATTGCGCTCGGCATCGGCAATGGTCGCCAGGCCGGTGGCGGCCAGCAGTTGTGCACGCAGGCACTGATCGATGATGGGTTGCTGGATGTGACGGTGCTTCCGGAGCTGGAAGGGGAGGTCACCGCCACCCTTGGCCAGATGCTGAAGTCAGGCACCCAGGCTGCGCTGGAACAGCTGGCCACGCGTGCGCGGCTGCCGTGGCTGGAGGTCGCATCCGAGCGCCCGCTGACCCTCAATCTGGATGGCGAGCCGGTACAGGCCCGCCAGTTCCGCATCGAGTGCGTGCCGGGCAGGGTACGGATGCATCTTCCGGCCGGCTGCCCGTTGCTGGGTGGGTAGGGAGGTAGAGTCGACTGTTAGTCGACTGCTCTTCGTTCCGACGGCGTAAAACCCCGCGCTACGCGCGCAAGTCGACCAACAGTCGACTCTACCGGTCCGCGTCGTCGGTTCCCGTGGCTGGCCCCGCCCGTCCCGTGGTTCAGTTTTCCAGGGTTCCCCTGCCGTCCAAGCTGCGATACAGTCAAGGGGTGTCCAGCCTGACGACCCCGCATACCCTTTCTTCCGCACGCCGTTGGTGGCGATGGTGGCCCGTTGCCGTCGTCCGCCCCCATAACGCTGTGTCCCGGAAGGAAAGTCGTCTTGAACTCGCACGCTCAGTTTCAGCAGCAGGCCGCTGAAGGCCACACCCATATTCCCGTCGTCCGCGAAGTGCTGTCCGACCTGGACACACCGCTTTCGGTCTATCTGAAGCTCGCCGACGGCCCCAATACCTACCTGTTTGAATCCGTCGAAGGCGGCGAGCGCTTTGGTCGTTACTCGATCATCGGCCTGCCGGCGCGCCGCGTGTACGCCTTCCACGGCCACACGCTGACCGTGCGCGAAGACGGCCAGGTGGTGGACACCCGCGAGGTGGCCGACCCGTTCGCCGAAGTCGAGGCGCTGCGCAGCGCCCACTCGGTGCCGAAGCTGGAAGGCCTGCCGGGCTTCACCGGTGGCCTGGTCGGCTGGTTCGGCTTCGAGTGCATCGGCTACATCGAACCACGCCTGGCCCCGCCGGCCGGCCGCGATGAGCTGGGCACGCCGGACATCCTGCTGCTGGATTCCAACGAGCTGGCCGTGTTCGACAACCTCAAGGGCCGCCTGTACCTGATCGTGCACGCCGACCCCCGGGTCGAGGGCGCCTTCGAGCAGGCCCAGGCGCGCCTGGATGCGCTGACTGCCAAGCTGCGTGCACCGGGCGCCGGTTATCCCGCACCGCTCAACAGCGATGTGCTGGACGAATCCGATTTCGTTTCCGGGTTCACACGCGAAGGGTTCGTCGATGCGGTCCAGCGCAGCAAGGAATACATCCGCGCCGGTGACATCTTCCAGGTGGTGCTGAGCCAGCGCCTGAGCGTGCCGTTCAAGGCGCGGCCGGTGGATGTGTACCGCGCGCTGCGTGCACTGAACCCGTCGCCGTACATGTATTTCCTGGATGTCGGCGACCTGCAGGTGGTCGGCTCCTCGCCGGAAATCCTGGTGCGCCTTCAGGATGGCGAAGTCACCGTGCGCCCGATCGCCGGCACCCGCCCGCGTGGCGCCACGCCCGAGCAGGACCTGGCGCTGGAAGCCGAGCTGCTGGCCGACCCGAAGGAACGCGCCGAGCACCTGATGCTGATCGACCTCGGCCGCAACGATGCCGGTCGTGTGTCCAAGGCCGGCACCGTGGAAGTGGGCGAGCAGTTCGTGATCGAGCGCTACAGCCACGTCATGCACATCGTCAGCGAAGTGACCGGGCAGCTGCAGCCGGGCCTGAGCTATGCCGACGTGCTGCGTGCCACGTTCCCGGCCGGCACGGTCAGCGGTGCGCCGAAGATCCGCGCGCTGGAAGTGATCCGCGAGCTGGAACCGATCAAGCGCAACGTCTACGCCGGCAGCATCGGCTACATCGGCTGGCACGGCGATGCCGATACCGCGATCGCGATCCGCACCGCGGTGATCAAGGATGGCCGCCTGTACGTGCAGGCTGGCGCCGGCATCGTCTACGACTCGGACCCGGACAAGGAATGGGACGAGACGATGAACAAGGGCCGCGCGCTGTTCCGCGCCGTTGCCCAGGCTGCCAAGGGCCTGTAAGCCTGCCTCGCCACGGCCGCCGCGCCGTGGTCGTTCCGCTGTTCCCTTTCAAGACAAGGAGTACCGCATGAAGCTGCTGAGCGCATTGCTGTGGTCGTCACTGCTGGCCACGATGGCCCCGTCTGCGTGGGCGCAGGCCAATACCATTCCGTCGCAGCCGCACCTGCTGGTGAAGGGCGAGGCGCGTCGCGTGGTGATGCCGGACCGGTTCGGCCTGCAGTTGAACATCGAAGAGACCGACATGGACGCCGACGCCGCGCGCCGCCGCGTGCAGGACAACGTTGCCCGCGTGCTGGCACTGTTCAAGCAGCACAAGGCGGTGGAAGGCAGCGTGCGCGCGGACAACCTGCGGATTGGTCCTGCGACGCGCTATGAGCAGAATCGGCAGGTTTTCATCGGCACCCGCGTGTCACGCCAACTGCGCGCCAGCTTCGCCAGCGTCCAGCAGATGCAGGACGTGCTGGGGGCGCTGAAGGCCAACGAGAACGTGCAGGTCAGCAGCGTGGCCCCGACCTACTCGGGCGAAGTGGCGCTGCGCCGCGAACTCAAGGGCGAGGCGGCGGCCCAGACCCGCGAGTCTGCGCAGGGCCTGGCCAAGGCCTACGGCACCCAGCTGCGCGGGCTGTACAGCATCTCCGATGTGGCGCCGAACTTCGCCTATGGCGTGCAGGCGGGCAATTGGCCCAGCAGTGGGGATCTGGTGACGCCGCCCTCGCCGCCCGCGCCCGAGGCACCGATGAACAGCATCGAGACCACGGGCTCGCGCCTGCGCGAGTCGGTGGAAGCCGGCCCCATCACCTACACCGAAAACGTGTACGCCATTTTCCTGATAAGCGACGGAACCTGACCATGTTGTGGATGATCGACAACTACGACAGCTTCACCTACAACCTCGTGCAGTACCTGCAGACACTGGGCGCCGAGGTGAAGGTGGTGCGCAACGATGCAATGAGCGTGGACGAGATCGCCGCGCAGAAGCCGGAGCGCATCGTCATCTCGCCCGGCCCGTGCACGCCCAACGAAGCGGGCGTGTCGCTGGAACTGATCGAGCGCCTGGGCCCGACCACGCCGATCCTCGGCGTGTGCCTGGGCCACCAGGGCATCGGCCAGGTCTACGGCGGCACGGTCATCCGTGCCGGCAACATCATGCACGGCAAGACCTCGCCGATCCGCCATGAAGGCAAGGGCGTGTTCGCTGGCCTGCCGGACCGCTACCAGGCCACCCGCTACCACTCGCTGGTGGTGGACAAGAACAGCCTGCCCGATGTGCTGGAAGTGACTGCCTGGACCGAGAACGACGACGGCTCGATCGAAGAGATCATGGGCCTGCGCCACCGCCAGTTCCCGGTGGAAGGCGTGCAGTTCCATCCCGAATCCATCCTCACCGAACACGGCCACGCCCTGCTGCGCAATTTCCTGCAGCGCCCGGCGGCCTGATCCAAGGAGCATTCCCATGAGCTTCTCCCCCCAGGAAGCCCTGCATCGCACCATCGAACACCGCGAAATCTTCTTCGACGAAATGGTCGACCTGATGCGGCAGATCATGCGCGGCGATGTCTCGCCGATGATGACCGCCGCCATCCTCACCGGGCTGCGCGTGAAGAAGGAGACCGTGGACGAAATCGCCGCGGCGGCCACCGTGATGCGTGAATTCGCCCGGCCAGTGCCGGTGGCCGATACCTCCAACCTGGTTGACATCGTTGGCACCGGTGGCGATGGCTCGCACACCTTCAACATCTCCACCTGCGCGATGTTCGTCGCTGCTGCTGCAGGCGCGCGCGTGGCCAAGCATGGCAACCGCAGCGTGTCGTCCAAGTCCGGCAGTGCCGATGCGCTGGAAGCGCTGGGCGCGGTGATCGAGCTGCAGCCTGACCAGGTGGCCGCGGCCATCGACCGGACCGGCATCGGCTTCATGTTCGCGCCGATCCATCACCCGTCGATGAAGGTCGTCGCGCCGGTGCGCCGCGAGATGGGCGTGCGCACCATCTTCAACATCCTCGGTCCGCTGACCAACCCGGCCAGCGCACCGTCGGTACTGATGGGCGTGTTCCATCCCGATCTGGTCGGCATCCAGGCGCGCGTGCTGCGCGAACTGGGTACCGAGCGCGCGATGGTGGTCTGGGGCCGCGACAACATGGACGAGATCTCGCTGGGCGCCGGCACTCTGGTCGGCGAACTGCGCGATGGCAAGGTGCGCGAGTACGAGATCCACCCGGAGGACTTCGGCATCGCCATGTCGGCCAGCCGCAACCTGCGCGTGGACGGCCCGGAACAGTCCATCCAGATGCTGCGCGCCGTGCTCGACAACGAGCCGGGCCCGGCGCTGGACATCGTTGCGCTGAATGCCGGTGCCGCCCTGTACGTGGCCGGTGTGGCCAGCGACATCGGCGATGGCCTGGCCCGCGCCCGTGCCGCCATCGCCAACGGCAGCGCCCGCCAGCGCCTGCAGCAGTATGTGGAGACCACCCGCGCGCTGGTTGCCTGAGCGCGCGGTTCAGCCTGACCCTCTCGATGGCCGATAATGGCCGTCCTCACCGCCCCCCGCACCGACCCGAAGACGATGAGCGACATCCTGCAGACGATCCTGGCCCGCAAGGCCGAAGAAGTGGCCCAGCGCCGCGCCCAGCGCCCGCTTGAGGAGCTGCAGGCCGCCGTGGCCAGCGCCCCGCCGGTACGTGGCTTCGTGCGCGCGCTGCAGGCGGCGGTGGCCAATGGCGACCCGGCGGTGATTGCCGAGGTGAAGAAGGCCAGCCCTTCCAAGGGCGTGATCCGCCCGGATTTCCGCCCGGCCGACATCGCCGTCAGCTACGAGTTCGGTGGCGCCAGCTGCCTGTCGGTGCTGACCGACGTGGACTTCTTCCAGGGCGCCGACGCCTATCTGCAGCAGGCCCGCGAAGCCTGCACGCTGCCGGTGCTGCGCAAGGATTTCGTCATCGACGCCTACCAGGTGTACGAGGCGCGCGTGCTGGGCGCCGACTGCATCCTGCTGATCGTCGCCGCGCTGGACGATACCCAGCTGGCCACGTTGTCCGAGCTGGCGCTGTCGCTGGGCATGGACGTGCTGGTGGAAGTGCATGACATCGACGAACTGGAGCGTGCGCTGCAGGTGCCGGCGCCGATGATCGGCATCAACAACCGCAACCTGCGCACCTTCGAGGTGTCGCTGCAGACCACGCTGGACATGCAGCAGGCGGTGCCGCGTGACCGCCTGCTGGTCACCGAGAGTGGCATCCTCGGCCCGCAGGACGTCGCGCTGATGCGCGATGCCGGCATCCATGCATTCCTGGTCGGCGAGGCCTTCATGCGCGTGGAAGAGCCGGGCGAGGGCCTGCGTCAGCTATTCTTCGCGGCATGACAACGCACTATCCGACGCCGCGCGACGATGCGCCGCTGGTGGTCTTCGATTTCGACCACACCCTCTACGACGGCGATTCGGGCACCCATCTGTTCGCCTCGCTGATCAAGCGCAACCCGCTGCGCATGCTGGCCGCGCTGCTGGTCACGCCGATCGCCGGGCCGTTGGTGGCGATGCTGCCGACCCGCCGAACGGGTATTTCGGTCTACGTGTGGATCGGCAGCTTCGGCCTGCACCGTGCGCGCGATTTCAACAAGGTGATCGATGCCTACGTGCTGCGCAACGAGGCGCAGATGCGCGCCAAGCTGCTGCCGCAGGCGCTGGAGGTGTTCGCCGCGCACCGCGCCAAGGGCGACCGTGTAGTGGTCGCCACCGGCGCGCCGCCGGAACTGGCCCGCGCCATCCTGGCGTTCGTTGCCCACCAGGACGTGCCGGTGATCGGCACCGAGGTCGGCCCGCGACTGGGCGGCGTCGGCCCGACCCGCCACTGCCACAACGAAGAAAAGATGCGCATGCTGCGCGAGCGCGGCTACGGCAATATCGACATCGCCTACTCCGACAGCACCGCCGACCTGCCGTTGCTGCTGGCCGCCAAGGCGCCGGTGGTGGTGAACCCGAAGCGATCCAGGGTGGACTTCTTCCGCCGCGTGCTGCCGGCCGGCACCCGCATCCTCAACTGGGGCTGCGTGGACCGCGGCGGCGACAAGGCGTAGCCCGGGGCCGGATCCCGTCCGGGGCCTGACCCCATCGCACGATGACGGATCTGCCGGCCAGCGGCCGGCACTACCCTCCTCCGTCCCGGTAGTGCCGGCCGCTGGCCGGCAAACGCTCAATGCCCCAGGTACCCGTACACCGCATGGCCGATCTGGAACAGGCTGATCCCCAGCACCAGCACGCCAACGGCCACCAGCACCCAGCGCTCCTTCACCCGCTTGACCAGGATCGCCGCCACCGGCGCGGCCATCATGCCGCCGATCAGCAGGCCGGCGACGATCTGCAGGTGCTGCACGCCCATCGACAACAGGAAGGTCGCTGACACCGTCAACGTGACCACGAACTCGGCCGCGTTGACCGTACCGATGGTGGTGCGCGCCTGGCCGCCACGGGCGAGCAGGGTGGACGTGGCGATCGGTCCCCAGCCGCCACCGCCGCTGGCGTCGAGCAGGCCCGCGAAGAAGCCCAGTACCGGCACCCGGCGGATCTCGCCCTTGGGCATCCAGCGCCCCGCGGCGCGCGCCAGGATGATGATCGCCAGCACCAGCAGGTACAGATAGATGAGGGGGCGGATGATGTCGCCGGGGATCTGGGTGAGCACGTACGCGCCCAGAGCGCCGCCCACCGCACCGGGCAGGGCCAGCCGCAGGAACAGGCGTTTATCGACATTCCCGGCGGCGAGGTGCGACACGCCCGAGGCACCGGTGGTGAACACTTCAGCGGTGTGGATGCTGGCGCTGACCTGCGCCGGTGGCAGGCCCATGCTCAGCATCACCGACGAGGACACCAGGCCGAAGGCCATGCCCAGTGCGCCGTCAACCAGCTGCGCGCCAAGGCCGATGAGGATGAACCACCAGAATTCGCTGCTCAGTTCCATGCACCGAGCCTAGCGCGCGAAGGAGTGCGGACCAAGGTCCGCACCCACCGGGTGCTCAACGGTCAACGGGTGCCGTACAGCACCACGGTCTTGCCGCGGGCATGCAGCAGGCCGTCGGTCTGCAGCTTCTTCAGCACGCGGCCGGCCATTTCGCGCGAGCAGCCGACCAGGCGCGCCAGTTCCTGGCGTGACACGCGCAGCTGGCTGCCCTGCGGATGGCTCATCGCTTCTGGTTCCTGCGCCAGATCGTGCAGTGTGCGCACGATCCGATCGGTAACATCCAGGAATGCCAGGCGACTGGCCTTGCGGCTGGTATCGAGCAGGCGCTTGGAGATCTGCTGGCCCAGCGCATACAGCAGGCGCGGGGCGTCGGCCGACAGCGGGCCGAGGAACAGCTGGTGCAGGCGCTCGTAGCTGATTTCGGCCAGTTCGCAGGCGGTACGGGTCCGCAGGATCACCTCGCGGCGGTCCGATTCGACGAACAGGCCCATTTCGCCAACGAACTCGCCGGCACCGAAGTAGCCCAGCACAAGCTCTCGATCGTCATCTTCCTCGGCCATGATTGAAACCGAGCCGCTGACAACGTAATACAGGGTTCCCGCCGGGTCACCGGGTCGGAAGACGTCGGTACGGGTGGGATATCGCCGCCGGTGGCTGTGCGCCAGGAAACGATCGATGGTGGCGATATCCAAGGCCAGTGGACTGCTAGCTAGGCGCACGGTTGACACGATAGGGGCGCTCCCTCTGCGCATGAACGGATTCACGGGGTCGATAGCGGAGCTTAACCAGCGCAATTGTTAAGGGCAAACAGTGTGCCAGAACTCTTGCGTCTTCACGTTCCCCCCGGGGGCAGTTTGCCCCATAATTCCCCCTTTCCCTTCTTACACAGGAATCGACCGCCGTGGTCAAGCCGTTGCCTCGCCTGAGGCTGCAGGGTTTCAACAACCTCACCAAGGCGCTGAGCTTCAACATCTATGACGTGTGTTACGCGCGCACCGAAGAGGAGCGTCAGCGTTACATTGAATACATCGATGAAGAGTACAACGCCGACAGGCTGACTCAAATCTTGACCGATGTCGCCGAGATCATCGGCGCCAACATCCTGAACGTGGCCCGCCAGGACTACGACCCGCAGGGTGCCTCGGTGACCATCCTGATCTCCGAAGAGCCGGTGATCGACAAGAAGCTGGCCGGCAAGGAGCTGATCTCCGACGCCGTGGTCGCGCACATGGACAAGAGCCACATCACTGTCCACACCTACCCGGAAACCCATCCGCAGGAAGGTATCGCGACGTTCCGCGCGGACATCGACGTGGCCACCTGTGGCGTCATTTCCCCGCTGAAGGCCCTGAACTACCTGATCGAGAGCCTTGAGTCGGACATCGTGATCATGGACTACCGCGTCCGTGGCTTCACCCGCGATGTGAAGGGCAAGAAGCACTTCATCGACCACAAGATCAACTCGATCCAGAACTTCCTGGCCAAGAACATCAAGTCGCGTTACGAGATGTTCGACGTCAACGTCTACCAGGAAAACATCTTCCACACGAAGATGCACCTGAAGGACTTCGACCTGGACCAGTACCTGTTCGAGGAAAAGGCCAAGAACCTGTCGTTCAAGGAACGCATGAAGATCGAAGCGCTGCTCAAGCGCGAGATCGAAGAGCTGTTCCACGGCCGCAACCTGTCCGAGTAAGCCCATGTGCGATGCCCGCAGGCATCGCCACCCAGGCGGGACGACCCGCCCCGTGGAACCAGTGCCCCCGCACGCGTTACAGTTCCACGGTGATGTACCGACCCACGGCCCGGTGTGAAAACACCGGGCCGTTTCGTTTTTTTCAAAAAAGGTAAGGAGCCCCCACCCATGCCCTGGATCTACCTGCTGCTGGCCGGCCTGTTCGAGATCGGTTTCGCCCTCGGAATGAAGTACTCCGAAGGCTTCAGCAAACCCCTGCCCACCGCTGCCACGGTGGTATCCGCGCTGATAAGCCTGTACCTGATGAGCCAGGCGATGAAGAGCATCCCGGTCGGCACGGCCTACGCGATCTGGACCGGTATCGGTGCCATGGGCGTGGCGGTGCTGGGCATCTACCTGTTCAACGACAGCGCATCGCCGGCCCGCCTGGCCTGCGTGGGCCTGATCGTGGCTGGTGTGATCGGCCTGAAGCTGGTCTCGCCGAACTGATTGATGGCCCGACCAACGGTCGGGCCCCACCGTCGCCCCCCCGCATCTCCTGGTAGGCCCGCACCGTTGGTGCGGGCGACCCTTCAAATGCGGTAGGCGATGGTCTTCATCACCCTGGAGGCCAGTGCCATCACGCCCGGGATCGGGAACGGCAGGCGGCGAGCGCCGGCCTGCTCGGCGTGGTCCGCATGGCGGGCCTCGTCTTCCTTCATCACCGCGATGACCGCGCGGCTGCGCAGGTCGCCGGCCGGCAGGTCGACCAGGTGCTCGTCCAGGTGGGCCTCCACCTGGCGCTCGGTCTCGACCACGAAGCCCAGGTTCCAGCCGTCGCCGCGCAGCCCGGCCAGGGTGCCGATGGTGTAGCTGCCGGCGTACCAGAGCGGGTTGAACAGGCTCGGACGGCTGTCCAGTTCGGCCAGCCGGGTGGCGCACCAGGCCAGGTGGTCGGTTTCTTCCTGCGCCGCTTCCAGCAGGTGTTCCCGCGTGGCCGGGTCGCGCGCCACGGCGGCCTGGCCGAAGTACAGGCCCTGCGCGCAGACCTCGCCGACGTGGTTGATCCGCATCAGGCCTGCGGCATGGCGCCGCTCGGCGCTGTCCATGCCGGGCTCGCCGGTGTCCGTGGCGGGGTAGGGGCGGGCCGCCGGCGGATTGCCGAACACTGTGTCCAGGGCGCGCTGCGCCTCGGTCAGCAGGTGGTCCAGCGGAGTGGTCTGGCGGAGCACGGTCATGGCAGTACGCGGTGGGGCGGAAGACCCCCCGATTCTCGCCCGGCCCCGCGCCCCTGCCAACCCGGCCCAGGGGACGGGTTGCGCTCCCGCGGCAGGATGAGTACAATCCCGCCTCTTACGCTTCACCTTTTCACAACGCGTGGCAGAGTTCCGGCGAGCCTTTCGCCGCAATGAGCCCGACCTAACCTAGAGTTCTTCATGAGCACTTTCACTGCCAAGAACGAGACCGTCCAGCGCGACTGGTACCTCGTCGACGCCGAGGGCAAGACCCTGGGCCGTCTCGCCACCGAGCTGGCCCGCCGTCTGCGTGGCAAGCACAAGCCGGTCTACACCCCGCACGTTGATACCGGCGACTACCTGGTCGTCATCAATGCAGAAAAGATTGCCGTCACCGGCAAGAAGCTGCAGGACAAGATGTATCACCGTTTCACCGGTTACATCGGCAACCTGAAGACCGAATCCCTGGCACAGGCGCTGGAGCGCCACCCGGAGCGCGTGATCGAGATCGCCGTGAAGGGCATGCTGCCGAAGGGCCCGCTGGGTCGCCAGATGTACCGCAAGCTCAAGGTCTACGCTGGCACTGAGCATCCGCACGCCGCACAGCAGCCGCAGGTTCTGGATATCTAATCATGGCTATCACTCAAAACTACGGCACTGGCCGCCGCAAGTCCTCCACCGCTCGCGTGTTCCTGCGCAAGGGTTCGGGCAACATCACCGTCAATGGCCGTCCGCTGGACGAGTTCTTCGGTCGTGAGACCGCGCGCATGATCGTGCGCCAGCCGCTCGAGCTGACCAAGAACACCGAAAGCTTCGACATCCTGGTCACCGCCGCTGGCGGCGGCACCACCGGCCAGGCCGGTGCGATCCGTCTGGGCATCGCCCGTGCTCTGGTCGAGTATGACGAAACCCTGAAGTCCGAGCTGCGCAAGGCTGGCTTCATGACCCGTGACGCCCGTGAAGTCGAGCGTAAGAAGGTCGGTCTGCACAAGGCCCGTCGCGCCACCCAGTTCTCCAAGCGCTGATTTACCGCGCCTGGTTGGGCTCCTTCGGGAGCCCGCTGGATGGAAAAGCAAAAGCCCGGCTTCGGCCGGGCTTTTGTCGTTCCGGGGTCATGGATTTCCTGGTTGCCGGCCAGCGGCCGGCACTACCCGTGGTTTCGCGTGCCGGGAGGGTGGGGTCAGGGCCTTTCCCTGCGGAAAAGGATCCGACCCCCGGGGTTCTCTCTGGGGAAGAGTCCCCTTGTTGTTCAAGGGGGTGTGCCGACAGGCGCGGGGACAAGGTGGAATGCGCGACCAGATTAAAAACAAAAGGCCAGATCTTTCGATCTGGCCTTTTGTTTTTAATCTGGCTGCCCCGGATGGATTCGAACCACCGAATGCCTGAGTCAGAGTCAGGTGCCTTACCGCTTGGCGACGGGGCAAAACGTGCAACTATTTTCTCACTTTTCACGCTGAAAAACAACTTGATTTTCAGTGTGGTGGCTATGGGTGGACTCGAACCACCGACCCCAGCATTATGAGTGCTGTGCTCTAACCGGCTGAGCTACATAGCCTTGGTGAGCCCGCTATTCTGCGGATGTGTACCGCCCCTGTCAACACTTTTGTGTCGTGCTTGTGGGCCGACAGAGGGCATGGGATAGTCCCGGCCAGTAGATTTTCTTAGGAGTCCGCATCGTGATCGATCCGGACGGCTATCGACCGAACGTCGGCATCGTGCTGATGCGGCAGGACGGCCAGGTGTTCTGGGCACGACGCGTGCGCCGGGACGGCTGGCAGTTCCCGCAGGGTGGCATGAACACCGACGAGACGCCTGTCGAGGCCATGTATCGTGAACTGCAGGAAGAGACCGGCCTGCTGCCCGAGCATGTGGAAGTGCTCGGGGCGACGCCCGGCTGGCTGCGCTACAAGCTGCCGGCGCGGGCCATCCGCCGCAATGAGCGGCAGGTCTGCATCGGCCAGAAGCAGGTCTGGTTCCTGCTGCGCCTGACCGGCGACGAATCCCACGTGAAGCTGGACCACACCGACTCGCCCGAGTTCGACCACTGGCGCTGGGTGGACTTCTGGTACCCGGTGGAGCATGTGGTGATGTTCAAGCGTGGCGTCTATGCGCGTGCGTTGCGACATCTGGCGCCGCTGGCCCGCGGGGTGGCCGGGCAGGGGGTTACCGCCATGCCCAAGAGCGCCGCCGAAGCCTGGATGCCTGGCCATACCGCCGGGCACGACCGCCCACGCAAGCGCCCTCGGACCCGCGGCTACTGGCCGAAGAAGGCCACGGGCGATGGCCCGGCCAGCTGACGGGCTGAACGGTATCGAGAATGGTTCAGGTCTCTGATTGACAACCATTCTCGTTTCCATTGGAATAGCCAACAGGCCGCTTCTGGCCTGCCAGCCCGGTTCACGCCTGTGTACGTCTGCATCTGCAACGGAGTCACCGACCACCAGATCCGCGAAGCCGCCAGCCATGGCGTCAGTACGGTGGCCGAACTGACCATGCGTACCGGCTGTGGCGCTACCTGCGGTTCCTGCCTGGACATGGCCGGCGATCTGCTGGCCAAGGCGCGTGCCACCCACGATCTGCCGCTGCCGGTATTGGGTCTGGCCCAGGTCGCCTGATCGTCTCTTGGCGGCGCGTTGACGGCGCGCTTTCGCATTCTTCACGTGCGGCCGCACAGGCCAATGCGCACGATTCGCGTTCCTTCACGGCTGCAGGCAAGGCGTTAAAGTGCCTGCGTTTTCAGCGTGCAGGAGCATCCCCATGAAGGGCGACACCAAGGTCATCGAATTCCTCAACAAGGTCCTCTACAACGAGCTGACCGCGATCAACCAGTACTTCCTGCATGCCAAGATGCTGAAGAACTGGGGCATCAAGGAACTGGCCGAACACGAGTACAAGGAATCGATCGACGAGATGAAGCATGCCGACATGCTCGCCGACCGCATCCTGTTCCTCGAAGGCCTGCCGAACTTCCAGGCGCTGGGCAAGCTGCGCATTGGTGAGAACCCGACCGAGATCCTGCAGTGCGACCTGTCGCTGGAACGCGATGGCGTGGTCACCCTGCGCGAGGCCGTGGCGTATGCCGATTCGGTCGGCGACTACGTCAGCCGCCAGCTGTTCGTGAAGATCCTCGATTCGGAAGAAGAGCACATCGACTGGCTGGAAACCCAGCTCGACCTGATCGAGCGCATCGGCGAACCGAAGTACCTGCTGAGCAAGCTGGAAGAGTGAGTCAGCCGGCCTGGCCGGCGCGATGCTGTGCCAGGTAGCCCGTCAGTGCCACGCGTGCTCGGGCGAATTCCGCAACCAGCAGCGCCACCGCTACTGCGGGGCGCTGCAGGCTGCCGCTGCGGGCTTCGTGCTCGATGCGCTGCGCGACTGACGACAGCGACAGTGCGCCCACGTTCGCGCTGGATGACTTGAGGCTGTGCGCGACGGCCTGCAGGCGAGGCTCGTCGCCGTTCTGCGCGGCCTGCTGCAGCTGCTGCACCATTGCCGGCGCATCCTCCAGGAACACCGAGACGATCTGGATGGCGCTCTCCCCGATCACTGCATGCAGTTCGTCCAGCACGTCGCGGTCCAGCACCGGCTGCGGCTTGGAGCCGACTCGGCTGTCATCGTCCTGTAGAGCCGAGCCATGCTCGGCTGATGGAGCGCGACGGCTATCGGCCGTCAGCCGGGCATGGCTCGGCTCTATCGAAGGCCGTGCAGGTGATGCGGTTTTGCCGCCGCCCCAGCGCTGCAGCAGCGCATGCAGGGTGGCGCGTGCAATCGGCTTGGACAGATAGTCGTCCATGCCGGCCTGCAGGCAGCGCTCGCGGTCACCGGCCATGGCATTGGCGGTCATCGCGATGATCGGCAGGCGCGGGCGCCCGTTTTCCACTTCCTCGGCGCGCCAGCGGCGGGTGGCGGCATAGCCGTCCAGCACCGGCATCTGGCAATCCATCAGCACCACATCCACGTCGTCTTCGCGCAGGGCAAGCAACGCCTGCTCGCCATCGGCGGCGTTGCGCACTTCGCACTGGAACACGCGCAGCAGCTGCTCGGCCACCATGCGGTTGACCGTGTTGTCCTCCACCAGCAGCACGCGCAGGTGCAGCGGCGGCAGCGTGGGCGTGGGCTGGCCCTGTCCGGCGTTGGCCAGCAGCGCGGCAGGGCGCGCATGCGCAACCGGTGCAGCCAGCAGTGCATGCAGCCCAGCGTCGTCGAAATGCGAGGGTAGCTGCCGCTGGCGTGGGCGTGGCGGAAGGGCATCGTCCTGCAGCCACAGCACCTGCAGCCCGTCGTCTTCGCCACGTTCGGCCAACGCCTGTTGCAGCGTCGCTTCACCGATGCGGCGCGCACGTGCATCGACCAGCAGCCACGCCGGTGCCGGTTGCCCCGGCCTCGGCACCGCGCGCAGGCGCTCGACCACGGCATCGAACTGCGCCAGGGCGTGCACCAGCAGTCCATGATGGGCCGCGATGCGCTCGATGCGTGCCTGCAGGATGGCATCGCTACTGAACAGCAGCACCGCGTCTGGCGTGCGCGCCATGGCCGGCAGGTCGCCGGGCACCTTCAACAACGGGATCTCGAACCAGAACGTGGCGCCTTGGCCGGGCGTGGACAGCACGCCGATGCGCCCGTGCATCAGGTCGATGATGCGCTTGCAGATCGCCAGGCCCAGGCCGGTGCCACCGTAGATGCGGGTCGTTGAGGCATCGGCCTGGCTGAAGGACTGGAACAGGCGCGCCTGCAGTGCGTCGTCGATGCCGATGCCGGTGTCGATGATCTCGAAGCGCAGCTGGTGCTGTGCGGGACCTTCGCCCAGGCGCTGCACGCGCAGCTGTACCTGGCCGCGCGCGGTGAACTTGATCGCGTTGGCCAGCAGGTTGCTCAACACCTGGCGCAGGCGTACCGGGTCGCCACGCACCGGCAGGCGCACCGACGGGTCCAGCTGCAGCCCCAGCGACAGGCCCTTGGCGTCGGCGGCGCGCTGCATCAGCTGCACCACGCCATCGAGCAGGTCGCGCAGGTTGAAGCTGGTGATCTCCAGTTCCAGCGCCTGTGCTTCCAGCCGCGAGTAGTCGAGGATGTCGTCGACGATGCGCAGCAGCTGCTGCGAGCTGGCCGAGGCGGTGGCCAGCATCTGCCGCTGGTCCTCGCCCAGCGGGCCGCGTGCGATCAGCTCCAGCATCGGCAAGATGCCGTTGAGCGGCGTACGGATCTCGTGGCTCATCGTGGCCAGGAACTCACCCTTGGCCAGCACCGCCGCCTCGGCGGCCTGCTTGGCCTGCAGCAGCTGCTGTTCCAGCTGCCCCTGTCGTTCGGTGGTGCGGCGCAGCTGGTCACGTTCGGCGGCCAGCAGGCTGCGCTCGCGTTGCAGCTGGGCCAGTGCCCGGTTGCGCGCGCGCAGCCGCAGGCCCAACAGCAGCGCGCTGATGGAGGCCGCAGCAAGGGCAACCAGCAGCGCGACCCACATCGGCACGTCAGAGCACCGCGTTGTGGAAGTCGAAGTTCAGATCGCTGCCGGCCGACTGCACCATGTTGCCCTGGATGTAGTCGACACCGCCCACCCACATCGCGGCGGCGGCCTGCGGATCTTCGATCTGCTGGCCGATGATCTGCTGCCCGGCGGCGTGCGCCCGCTCGATTGCCCGGCGCAGCTCTTCGCGCGTGGCCGGATTGGAATGACTGCTGGAGAAGCGCGCGGCCATGCGCACGAACGACAACGGCAGCTGGGTCAGCAGCGCATCGGCTTCGCCCCCGGGTTCGAACTGGCTCAGGCAGAAGCGCACGCCGGCGCCGGCCATGCGCTGGCAGAACTGCTGTAGCGGCACGGTATGGATCAGCGCGTCGGGCAGGCGGACGTCGATCACCAGCGCGCTGCCGGGCAGGTCGCGCTGCTGCAGCGATTCCAGCAGCCAATCCGCGAACGCATCGCGTTGCAGGGTGCGCAGCGACTGCGAAACGAACAGGTTCAGTGGTTGCGTCGCGTGCCGGTAAAGGTCGAGAAGGCCCAGTGCATGGTCCATCACCTGCTGGTCGAGATCGGCGATGCGCCCGGCAGCCTCTGCGGCCGGAATCACCTGGCCTGCCGCCAGCAGCGTACCGTCGGCCTGGCGAAGGCGCAGCAGCAGCTGGTACTGCGCGGTGTTGCCGCCGGCGACGGCGACGATCGGCTGGTAGGCCAGCTCAAGCTGGCCTTCCAGCAGTGCCAGGTGTTCCTGCTCGCTGGTCACGTCGCGGTGCACGTGGCCGGCCACGCCGGCGCTGAGCAGCCGTGCCTGCAGGGTGGTGCGCTCGACTGCCTCCAGCGCGCTGTTGGCATCGTCGAAGCCCGGCGACAGCGGTGCATAGCCGACCACGCCCCGCAGATGCACCGATTCGTCATCGCGGATCACGAAGGCCCGCGCCGACAACTGCTCGCGCAGCGCAGCGGCAATGCCTTCCAGGCTGTCCTCGCTGACATTGCGCGCAAGCAGCAGGAAGCTGTTGTCGTTCAGGCGCGCCAGCAGGTGCGGGTGGCCGGCTTCTGCCAGGCGTTGCCCGGCCTGCACCATCAGGCGCTCGAAGGCGGCATAGCCATAGCGCTCGCGCAGGCCCAGTGCGCTGGATATCTCGACGAACAGCACGCCGCCCTGGTCACGGTGGGCGAGCGCGGCGTTGAGCTGCTGCAGCACGTGATGCCGCGTCGGCAGCCCGGTTTCCGGATTGCTGGTGGCCGGGGTGCCGGATACGCCGGGCAGGGTTGCGGCCTGCGCCCGCGCGCGGCGGATGCGGTTGGCCACGGCGGCGATCAGGTGGCGCGGTCGGATCGGCTTGCTCAGGTAGTCGTCGGCGCCACTGTCGAGCACCTCGAACTGGCGTTCCGGGTCCGGGTCGCCGCTGAGGAACACGATGGGCAGCAGCTGCAGGCCGGGCTGCTGGCGGATCAGCGCGGTCAGGCGCATGCCGTCCAGACCGGGCAGGTGCAGGTCCATCAGGATCAGGTCGGGGCGATGTTCCTTGATCGCCTGCAGCGCACCGTCGGCATCGCTGTGCACGATCGCCTGCATGCCGGCGCCATGCAGCACGCTCTGTGCGAACAGTGCCTGGGCGCGATCATCCTCGACGATCAGCACGCGGTAGGGCGAATCGGAGTGCAGCGGTGCCGGGTCATTGCCGCCGGCCTCGGCCAGCAGGGATGGGCCGGGCAGCGGCGGCGGTGCGCTGCCGATCGATGCGGGTGCGTCGGAGGCGGCCAGCGGCGGAACCGCTGCCGGCGCTGCGGCGACGGCGCTCGCCGGTTCAGCGGTCCAGCGTTGCCAATGATCGGCCGGAGGGGTTTCAGCGCGTCCCGGGCGGGCGCCCGCGGGGGATTCGTTTGCGGCCATCGGTGCTCCTGGTGTTCGCGTCCATTATGCGACAAGCCCGGCGATCAACCGGTGCCGGGCTGGCGTGGGCTGTCGGGCGACGCACTGCGTGCCAGCCAGCGCACGCCTCTCCACAGGGTGCGCCAGACCAGCCACACCAGCAGTGCGCCCGCCAGGCTGCAGGCCAGCACCACGATCAGCGCGATCCACGGGTGTGCCAGGGCCAGGGCCAGGCCACCGACCACCACGGTGTCCTCGGCGGCGGAGGCCACCCAGTTGCTGGCAGGCTCGGGCGAGGTATTGAGCAGGGCGCGGGTGCCTGCCTTCAGGCCGTGGCTGGCCAGCGCGACACCTGCACCGGCAGCAAGTGCGCCGGTGCCCAGCTGCCCATCCGGCGACAGCGTGGCTGCGGCAAGGAAGGCACCTGCGGGTACACGTGCCAGGGTCTGCACCAGATCCCACGCCGAGTCGACGCCGGGAATCTTGTCGGCGAAGAATTCGGTCACCGCCAGCGCCGCCGAGGTGCCCAGCACCCACCACGATTCAGTGGCCTGCAGGGCCGGTGGCAGGTCGACCCAACCGAGCAGGCCGGCCAGGCCGACACCGAACACGGTGAGGTAGACGCGGATGCCGGCCAGCCAGGCCAGCAGGATGCCGATCACGAACAGGTGGGCTTCGGTCATGGCGATGCTCCGGCGACGGAACTGTGCAGGGGACCACACTATCGACGATGGCATGCCTGAACGCCACAGACCGTGGCTCGCCACTGCGCAGGAAACCCACCCGTCCTGTCATACACTAGCCCGTCGTTTGCCACAGGGGCCGTACCGGTGTCGCCCTCGCGATGCCCCGGAATCCACCCATGACCAACCGTCCTCCCATGCGCGTGCAGGTCCGCCTGCCCGGCGCGCCGCAACCGCCGGCCGACCGCCGCCGCCTGCTGGTGATCGGCGGCATCTGGCTGCTCAGCCTGGTGCTGGCGGTGCTCGGCGGCTGCTGGATGGCCACCCCGCGCGATGCGCAGGGCCAGCGCCTGCAGGCCGCCGAGAAGCGTGCCGAGACGCTGCAGGCGCAGCTGACCGAACTGCGCCAGAAGCAGGCCACGCTGGAAGCCTCCGACCGCATCAGCCGCGCCGCCAACACCGAGGTGCAGTCTTCGCTGGCCGAGCGCGATGAGGAAATCGCCGGCCTGCGTGCCGACGTTGCCTTCTATGAGCGCCTGGTGGGTTCGACCAGCCAGCGCAAGGGCCTGAACACCCATTCGATCGAGTTCAGCCCGGAAGCGGCCGGCACCTGGCAGTACACCGCGGTGCTGACCCAGAACCTCAACCGCGGCGCCATCAGCCAGGGGCAGATGCGCTTCACCGTGGAAGGCGTCAAGAACGGCAAGCTGGCCACGATCAGCTGGGATGATCTGCACCAGCGCAGCAAGGTACCGGGACAGGATTACTCGTTCCGGTACTTCCAGCAGCTCACCGGCAGCGTGATGCTGCCGGCTGACTTCACCCCGCAACGCGTGCGGGTGACATTGGGGAGTGGTACGGGGGGTACCACCCAGGTATTCGACTGGAAACAGGCCGGTGCGCCGGCCAGCAAAGGGGAGTAGGCAGATGTTCGGAAGCAGCAAATCCAACCGTGAAGGCCAGCTGGTGGTGGATGCCCTGATCGGCAACCAGGTGGTGATCCGCGGTGATGTGGAATTCAGTGGTGGCCTGTACGTGGAAGGCCGCATCCATGGCAAGGTGATCGCCGCCGAAGGCGCCAGTGGCGCGACCCTGACGGTCGCCGAGCATGGCGTGATCGAGGGCGAGATCCGTGCCCAGGTGGTGGTCATCAGTGGCCGCCTGGACGGCGACGTGCACGCCAGCGAGAAAGTCGAACTGACCCCGAGCGCGCGGGTCAACGGCAACGTCCATTACCAGGTGGTGGAGATGAATGCGGGCGCCCAGCTGAACGGTCGCCTGATCCACGCCAGCGCCCCGATGGCCGCCCTGCCGGCCCCGGAAGCTGATGAGGCCACTGGCGGCAAGGGTGACACCGCCGCGCGCCGCAAGCTGGCCGAGGCGATGGCTTGAAAGCCATCGTCGGCACCCCCATGCTGACACCATGAGCACGCTAGTCTCCCTGCCCGGCGCCACCCCGGCCGCCGCGCCCGATTACCAGTCGCTGGAGCGCCCGCTGAACTTCACCGAGTCGGCGGCCGCCAAGGTCAAATCCCTGATCCAGGAAGAGGGCAACCCCGACCTGGCCCTGCGCGTGTACATCGAAGGTGGTGGCTGTTCGGGCTTCCAGTACGGGTTCGAGTTCGACGAGAACCGTGCCGAGGACGATCTGGCGGTACAGACCAGCGGGGTGACCCTGCTGGTCGACCCGTTGAGCCTGCAGTACCTGATGGGCGCCGAGGTGGACTACACCGAGAGCCTGACCGGTGCACAGTTCGTGATCCGCAACCCGAACGCAAAGACCACCTGCGGCTGCGGCAGCAGTTTCAGCATGTAGGCGGGGCGCGGGGCCTGCGTCCCGCGCGACAAGGTGTGTGGAGCAAGCTCCACACCCACAGACGGCTTCGGCAAAGCCCGCGGCTTGCCACCCGCATCGATTGGCGGCACGCTTGCAGGATGCCCAATACTCCTTCGCCGCTTTCCGGTTTCGCCTTCGTGGGCGAACCGCTGGAGCGCGCCGATGCCCTGCGCGAAGATGCCGATGCACTGGCGCGCCTGTGGCCGGGCGCGCACATTCTGGTGCTCGATCAGGACGGCAGCGCCTTCACCGGCGATGACGACCAGCCGCTGGCGCTGACCGGCGCCGACATCGGCGGCGGTCCCGGCTCCGCGATCTTCCTCGGCCTGCGCGGGGAACAAGCGTGGTTCTCGGTTGAAGCCGCCAGCGTCACCGTCACCGCACCACGTCGCCTCGACCTGCGCCAGGCCGCCCTGCTGTGGTCGGTGGCTGATGCGACCGCTTTCAGCTACGCACGTGGCATGTCCTACTGGCACTCGCGCACCCGTTTCTGTGGAGTATGCGGTGGTGCCGTGGCGTTTGCCCGTGGCGGCTTCGTGGGGCGTTGCGCGCAGTGTTCCACCGAGCACTATCCGCGTGTCGACCCCGCTGTGATCGTGGCGGTTGAAAACCAGGGCCGCCTGCTGCTCGGCCGCCAGTCAAACTGGGCGCCACGTCGCTACTCTGTGCTGGCCGGCTTCGTCGAACCGGGCGAGACCTTCGAGCAGACCGTGGTGCGCGAAGTCCACGAGGAGAGCAAAGTGCGGGTGACGGCCTGCCAGTACCTCGGTTCGCAGCCGTGGCCATTCCCGGGTGCGCTGATGGTTGGCTTTCGCGCACAGGCGCAGGATGACCTGCCGACCGTGGACGGTGAGCTGGAAGACGCGCGCTGGTTCAGTGCCGACGAGGTCGGCGCAGCGCTGGCGCGCGATGTGGAGGACGATGGCCAGGGCATCCGCCTGTCGCCGCCGATCTCGATTTCGCGCGGCCTGATCGAGCATTGGTACCGGCAGCAGAAGGGCTGAGGCGGGCCGGCTGGGGTGATTGCATTGCCGCCACCTGAACACGGCACGGGTTACAGTCCGGTTCACCGCTGAGGGCGCCGCTGCGACAGGTAAGGTAGCGGCGCCGAGCGTTCTGTTTCGTAGGGAGACCTGCCATGTTCACCACTCTGGCCGCCGTGCTGGTGGCACTGGCCCTGGGCCATGTTGCTCCGGCCGCTGCTGCCTCGCTGCGCCGTTTCGACGGTTTCCGGCGTTGGCTGGGCTGGCTGGATGCGCGTGGTGGCAAGGCCTGGCAGGGACCGGCCGGCGTTGCCTTGGCCCTGCTGCCGCCGCTGTTGCTGATGGCGCTGCTGGCGTGGCTGTTGCGCGGGGTGCTGTTCGGCCTGCCGTCGCTGCTGCTGGGCGTGGCGGTGCTGGCCTGGTGCTGGGGCCCGCGTGACCTGGACCGCGATATCGAGGCCATCATCGATGCCGATGATGCGGCGACGCGGCAGGCTGCAGTGCGCAACCTGCAGTCGGCCGGCGGCAGCCTGCGCGAGGACATTCCGTCACTGGTCGAGGCGACGGTGCTCAACGCACTGCGGCGCTGGTTCGCGGTGCTGTTCTGGTTCCTGTTGCTGGGCCCGGCTGGCGCGCTCGGTTACCGGTTGCTGGCGCTGATGGCGGAAAGCCCGATGCGTGCCCGCGTGCCGGTGGAGCCGCTGGCGCTGGCGCAGCGGCTGCTGGGCTGGATTGAGTGGCCGGTGGCACAGCTGATGGCGTTCTCGATGGCGCTGGTGGGCAATTTCGATACGGCGTGGAAGGCGTGGCGCCAGGCCCATGGCGAGCGCCTGACCGGCAACACCGGGTTCCTGGGTGCGGTGGCGCGGGCCAGCGTCAACGCCGAACTGCGCGAGGATGCGCACGACTACACCGAGGCGGGGCTGTTGCCGGTGTGGCAGCGGTTGCCGGACCTGCGTGATGCGATGAGCCTGGTGTGGCGGATGCTGCTGCTGTGGCTGGCGATCCTCGCCCTGCTGGTGATTGCAGGCTGGGTGACGTAGTTGCTGTTGCAGGGCTTGCAGCCCTGCACCTGCAGAGGCAACAGAGCAACAGCTGGATTGCTGCGGGTTGGCGGGGTGGGTCGGATGGCGGGGGACGCCGTGAATCCATCCATGGAGGCTTGGTCGCCGCTTGCTCGTGTGCGCTGTCCTGCGCACACGGCAAGACCCGGGTTGGGCGTCCTGCCCAACCCGCCCGAGGCATGCCTCGGGCCCATGCGGCTCACACCCCCGCCATCCGACCCACCCCGCCTTCGACAGTTTTCCGCGCACGGACGTTCTCCAGAGCCGAGCCATGCTTGGCTCCGAGCGAGCGTAGCGAAGCGATCCGCTTCTGCTTTTGATCTTTTCTTTCTTTTCCGTGGTGGACGCGCACGGAAACTGTCCGTGGCCGGGCGGGATGGGTTTGCGGGGGTGTCCGCGGCATGGATGCCGCGGCCAAGCCTCCACGGACGGATTCACGGCGTCCCCCGCAAACCCATCCCGCCCGGCCAACCCCAAGGCTTCTGCCTTCAAACGCCGCCCACCACGAGGGGCTGCGCCGTTGGCTGGAAACCTAGATCGGTGCCAGTGCAGTGAACGGTGCCCAAGGCAGGTTGCGCAGCAGCGCATACCCGGGCAGCACCCAGAGCCAGAACACAGGATTGGCCAGCACCCGCATCAGCGGGTCGAGCACGCGTGGGCGGATGCCGGCGATGTTCAGCAGCATCAGCAACAGGAACGGCAGGCTGATGACCAGCAGCGGGTTCATCGCCATCGCGCCGGGCAGGTCGAAGTGGACCAGGGAATACAGGCAGCGCGTGCTGCCACAGCCCGGGCAGTACAGGCCGGTCAGGGCGTACAGCGGGCAGCTTGGCAGTGGATTGCCGGGGACGTAGGGATTGACGTTGCGCAGCACCACCGTGGCACCCACGGCCAGGCCGGCGGAAGCCAGCAGCGGCGCCCAGCGGGCGAGTCGGGAACGAGCGGGAAGCGCGGACATGCAACAACGGATCCGGCGCAGGCGCCGGATCCGTCCAGGCATATCAGTAGCCGCTGTTGCTCATCGCGCCCATGCCGCCGAGCACGACGAAGAACAGCACGTACAGCACGACCAGCACGGCCCAGGCAATGGCCGACCAGATGGCCCACTTCTTGGCCTTGGCGGCGGAGTCCTGGGCGCCGGCGATGTCGCCAGCGGCCAGCTTGCCGTTGACCTGCGCGGCGTAGACGATCGACACGATGCCGGCCGGCAGGCAGCAGAACAGGGTGGTCAGGATGGCCCAGACCAGGTTGTTCGGGACCTGCGGAGTAGCGGTATTCATGGGTTCAAGCTCCTTGATGGGTGGTGGTGGTGAATCATTGGTCGGAAAGAGCGCCCAGTACGGCCAAGCCGCCGAACAGCCCGAGCCACAACAGCAACAGGACCGGCAGGGCCACGGCCGAAGCCACTGCCCACCAGCCCGCCTTGCGCGACGCGCTGTAGGCCCCCGGCAGATCGCCAGCCGCGCGGCGGCCATCGACCTGGGAGGCATAGACGATCGACACCACGCCCAACGGCAGGCAGCAGAACAGCGTCGTCAGGATCGCCCAGACCAGATGGTTGGGGATGTAGACCGGACGGCTGAGCGGTGGTGGTTGATTCAAAGCGAGACTCCATTCCTTGGTGGCCGGCCTTGGTGAATCGGCCGAACCTCCCCCCTGTGGGTGCGTAATCTACCGCAACCGGCGTTGCATGTATGCGTTTACACGCACGGCATGTCGTGTTCGCCACTGGACGGTGGCGTATGCGGGGGAGGTTGCCGGGCCTGCCTGTCAGTCCGATTCTGTCAGGCGTGATCGCCGCGCAGGGCCCGCACCTGGGCTTCCAGCGCCTGGGCGTTGGTGGTGTGGCCGTCCATGGACGGTGCCGCCACCACCTCGACGGTGGCTCGGAAACGGCGCGGCACCCGCATGCGGCCGAGGCGGCTGTCGCGCCGGCTCCACATGCTCGACCACATGCCGCGCAGGGCCATCGGCACCACCGGCACCGGCCGCCGTTCGAGGATCTTCTCGACGCCGGACTTGAACGGGGCGATTGCACCATCCCTGGTCAGTGCGCCTTCCGGGAAGATGCAGACCAGCTCGCCTTCGGCCAACGCGGCGTCGATGTCATCGAACGCGCGCTGCATCAGCGCCGGGTCTTCGCGCGCACCGGCGATCGGGATCGCCTTGGCGGTACGGAAGATCCAGCGCATCACCGGGATGTTGAAGATCCTGTAGTACATGACGAAGCGCACCGGACGCGGAATCGTCGCCGACAGGATCAGTGCGTCCATGTAGCTGACATGGTTGCAGACCAGCAGCGCGGCGCCTTCGTCGGGCACGTTGGCTTCGATGCCGTGCGGGCGCAGCCGGTACAGGGTGCGCACCATCAGCCAGCTGAGGAAGCGCATCAGGAATTCGGGGACGATGGTGAAGATGTAGATCGCCACCAGCGCGTTGGCGATGGCCAGCGCCAGGAACTGCTGCGGGATGCTCCAGTGCAGCAGCTTGTGCGCGGCCAGCGACAACAGGGCTGCGCCGACGATGAAGCCGGAATTCTGGATGTTCAGTGCGGCGAACACGCGCGACATCTGCGCCTTCGGCGTGCGGCTCTGGATCAGCGCGAACAATGGCACCACGAAGATACCGGTGAACAGGCCGATGCCGATCAGGTCGATGACGATGCGGATGCTGCCCGGCTGCTGCAGGAAGGTGCCGATGGTCAACCCGTGCACCGTCGCCTCGCCGCTGCGCGCGAAGTACAGGTCGAGCAGGAACGCGGTCATGCCGAACGCGCCCAACGGCACCAGGCCGATTTCCACCGTGCGTGCCGACAGCTTTTCGCACAGCAGCGAGCCGACGCCGGTGCCGACCGAGAACAGGGCCAGCGCAAAGATGTACAGGGTCGGTTCGCCGCCGAGGTTGGTCACCGCATAGGCCGGCAGCTGCGAGGTCAGCACGGTGCCGACGAACCAGAACCAGGACACGCCCAGGATTGAATTGCGCACCGCCTTCTGCTGGCGCGCCATGCGCAGCACCGCCAGCGATTCCGGCAGCGGGTTCCAGTTGATCTTCAGGTCCGGGTCGCCGGCATCGACCTTGGGAATCAGGCGGGCGGCGATGTTGCCGCAGATCGCCAGCGCGATGATCGCGCACGCGGCCACCACCGTGCCATGGCTGCCGGCCACGGTGAACACCAGGCCGCCGACGATCATGCCGGACAGGATCGACATCGAGGTGCCCATCTCGACCAGGCCGTTGCCGCCGGTCAGCTCTTCGGGCTTGAGCACCGAGGGCAGCACCGAGTACTTCACCGGGCCGAACAGGGTTGACTGCATGCCGGTGCAGAACAAGGCGACCAGCAGCACCGGCAGGCTCTGGGTGAGGAAGCCGGTGGCCGCCAGCGACATGATCACGATCTCCATGGTGGTGGTGATCACGATCAGTCGCGATTTTTCCAGCTTGTCGGCGATCTGCCCGGCCAGTGCCGAGAACAGGAAGTACGGCAGGATGAAGATGGCCGGTGCCAGCGTGGCGTACAGCCCCAGTTCTTCCTCCGGCACGGCCATGAACAGCAACATGCTGATGATCGCCTGCCGGTACACGTTGTCGTTGAACGCACCCAGCGCCTGGACGACGAAGAACGGCAGGAAACGGCGCTGGCGCAGCAGGGCGAACTGGTTGTGACCGGACATGGAACCTCCTTGACCGGCGCAGCCTAGCATTCCTGCCTATCCGCTGTGGGTGCGGACCTGTGGGTGCGGATCGTTGGTCCGCACACCTGTCGATGGTCTCAGACGATATCGTCGACCACGCCGCCGTCCACGCGCAGTGCTGCACCGGAGGTGGCCGAAGCCTGCGGCGAGGCCAGGTACACCACCATGTTGGCTACTTCCTCGACCGTGGCGGTGCGCTGGATCACCGAAGACGGCCGGTGTGCCATCACGAACTCGCGGCCGATCTGCTCCAGCGGCTTGCCGCTGCGCTGGCGTTCATCTTCGAACATCGCCGCGAAACCGTCGGACAGGGTCGGGCCGGGCAGCACCGCGTTGACGGTGACGCCACTGCCGGCCACGCGCTTGGCCAGGCCGCGCGACAGCGACAGCTGCGCGGTCTTGCTGACACCGTAATGGATCATGTCGGCGGGAATGTTGCGTGCCGATTCGGAGGAGATGAACAGCACGCGGCCCCAGCCGGCGTCGACCATCGCCGGCAGCAGTGCCCGCGACAGACGCACGCCAGACATCACGTTGGTCTGCCAGTAGCGCTCCCAGGTGGCGTCTTCGGTCTCGAAGAAGTCCTCGGGGCCGAAGATGCCGGCGTTGTTGACCAGGATGTCGACCTTGGGCAGGCCGGCCAGCAGCACATCGACACCGGCTGCATCGGAAAGGTCGGCGGCGACGCCGATCACCTCGGCACCCGGAACGGTGGCGAGCAGGCGCTGGCGGGCGCGTTCGACACTGTCGGTGCTGCGGCCGTTGAGAATGACCCGCGCACCCGCCGCGGCAAGACCCTGGGCGATCGCCAGGCCGATGCCGGCGGTGGAAGCGGTAACGAGCGCGGTGCGGCCGGCGAGTTCGATCTTCATGGGGGGAGTCCAGGAGCAGGGGATCACGCAGTATCCGCGCAGGACCGTGATCGGGATGCAGCGCCAGGCGCAACACACGGTTGCACACGGTGCAGTCCATCCACGCCATGCGTGGATGGACTGCGGGTCGCGCCAGGCCATGCCCGGCGCCGGCCTTCAGGTGAGCGTGCGCACCGCCTCATTGGCCGCCGCCCGCACCTTCGGCAGCATCCGCAGCACCAGCGCCATCTGCGTGCGGATCAACTGCAGCTTCGCCGGCATCGCCTCGTCGATCTGCTCCAGCTCGGCCGCCACCGCGCGATCAGCGTCGTTGTCGTCCTCGTTGACCGGCTGCCGTGCGGTCAGGGCCGAGGCCAGCTGCTGCAGCGCTTTCCGCACGCGGTCACCGGCGGCCAAGGCCAGCGGATCGCCGGCGTAGCTGTCCACCTGGTCGCGGTGTGCACCCAGCGCCGACAAGTGCCCAAGCAGCGTGTTGGAGAGCGCCAGGAAGTGGAAGCCGGCATCCAGGTTGCGGCGCACATGACCGGGTTCGCGCAGCATGTTCGACAGCGCGGTGGACAGCGCGGCGTCGGCGTTGTGCATGTCGCGGCGGGCGATGCGATAGGCCAGGTCATCGCGCATGCCGCTGCGGTACTGGCCCAGCACCGAATCCAGGTAGCGCGCGGCGGTATCCAGCACCCGCGCCAGCACAAGGTGCAGCTGGCGGCCCTGCCAGTCGGGCAGGATCAGGAACGCGGCGGCAGCGGCAATCGCGCAGCCCAGCAGCGTGTCGACCATGCGCGGCACGATCAGCACGAAGCCATCGCCGATCAGGTTGAAGCAGGTCAGGGCCATCACCGTGATCGCCGCCGATGCCACCAGGTAGCGGTCGGTGCGGGTGAAGAAGAACAGCAGCGCCGACAGCAGCGCGATCAGCAGTTGCACGTGCAGTTGCGGGAACAACTGCAGCAGCGCCCAGGTGAGCACGAGGCCGGCCACGGTGCCGACGATGCGCTGCGCCAGGCGTTGGCGGGTGGCGCCGAAGTTGGGCCGGCACACGAATACGATGGTCAGCAGCACCCACGAGCCGTTCTGCGCATTGAACAGACGGATCGCGGCGAAACCGGCGATCAGCGCCAATGCCATGCGCAGGCCGTGGCGGAACAGGACCGAGCCGGGCGTGAGCTGCTGGCGCACGCGCACGCCCATCTCGCGCAGGGTATGCGGGTTGCTGTCGCGCAGGCGCGTATCGACATTGTCGAGGCTGGCCTCGGAGCGTTCGGCGTCCAGCAGGCGGCGTTCGATGCTGCGCAGGTTGTGCACCAGCAGGTCCAGCGAACCCAGCAGTCGCTGCCACTGCGGGCGCTGCTGGTCGCGCAGGTAGGCCAGCGCATCGGCCAGGTCGCGCCCGGCCTGCTGGTTGGTTTCGCCATACACGAACGGGCGGCGCAGGCGGATCGCCTCGCCCAGGCGCGCGCAGGCCTGGCCCTGAAGATCGAGCAGGCGCTGGCAGCGGTACAGCACGTCGCTGTGGAAGAACGCATCGACCAGGGCGCCGTAAGGGTAGTGCGAGGAACTGGCGCGCTCGTGGAAATCCTGTGCCATGTAATAGAGGCGCAGGTACAGGCCGGAGTTCACGCCCGGCCGCCCGGAACGGCCGAAGCGGGCGAGAATCGCGGTCTTGGCCTCGTTCAACGCGCCGACCACGCGCCGGTTCTGCTCGGCCAGGTCGAGCTGGCGGCGTTGCAGGTCGGCCTCACGTACCGGTTCGAACAGGGCGGCCTTCAGCTGCAGGTAGCGGCCCAGCTCGATGTAAAGCCGCGCCACGCGCTCGCGCACCGGTCGGTTGGCGAACAGTGCGGTCCACAGGATCGACAGCAGTCCGTACCAGACGGCGCCCGCCAGCAGGTGGCTGACCGCTTGCAGCGCGGTATGCAGGTCGCTGGCACCGTGCTGCTCCAGCCCGATCATGGTGTAGATCGCCAGCGTTACCGTGGCCTGGGCGATGGATGCGTAGCGCTCGCCGAGCGCGCCCAGCAGGGTCAGGCCGAAGGTGGACAGTGCCAGCGCGCCGATGAAGATCCACGGCCAGGGGAACAGCCAGATCACCGACGCCGCAGCGATGCAGAAACACAGCAGCGACAGCGCCACCGCCTTGGTCCGGCCCCACCAGTTGTCGTCGGTCTCGGCGATGGCGCTGGCGATGATGCCGAGGAAAACGCCGGGCAGGGCGGTCAGCGCATCCAGCTGCCAGCACACGGCAAGCGCTGCGGTCAGGGCGATGAACACGCGCAGGCCGTAACTGGCCTTCTCGTGGGCCCACAGGCGGCTGAGGCGGGATTGGCGGGCGGGCATGCAGGCTCGGCGGAAGGATCTCCCACCATTATTGCGGGGTGCGCGTGAAATATGGAGGGCGGACCACCGCGGTAGTGCCGGCCGCTGGCCGGCAGATTTGCCGTACCGAGAAAGCCGGCCAGCGGCCGGCTCTACCCGTAGATCCACGCCATGCGTGGATGGGCCGTTCTACGCACGCTGCGCGCGCTTGAGCAGCTTCGCTTCGCGCTTGCGCGCGCGACGGGCCCGCCAGCGTTCGGCCAGGCACGAGAAGATCACGTACAGCGCTGGCGTGCTGAGCAGGGTCAGGCTCTGCGAGAACAGCAGGCCGCCGATCATCGCGATGCCCAGCGGGCGGCGCAGTTCGGAGCCTTCGCCCAGGCCGATCGCCAGCGGCACCGCCGCCAGGATCGCCACCATCGTGGTCATCATGATCGGGCGGAAGCGCACGATGCTGGCCTCGCGCGCGGCATCGCGCGGTGCCAGGCCATGCTCGCGCTGCGCCACCAGCGCGAAGTCGATCATCATGATCGCGTTCTTCTTGACGATGCCGATCAACAGCACCAGCGCGATCATCGAGATCACCGACAACTCGGTGTTGGTGCCGAACAACGCGAGCAGTGCACCCACGCCCGCCGCCGGCAGCGTGGACAGGATGGTGACCGGATGGATCAGGCTCTCGTAGAGCATGCCCAGCACCAGGTACACGGCCAGGATCGCGGCGAACACCAGGATCAGCATGTCGCTGGGGTCGGAGTTGAAGCCGAAGCCCGCATCATCGGCCAGGCGGATGTCACCAGGCATGCGCATGCCGGCCACGGTCGCGTCGATGATCGCCTTGGCCTCACCCATGCTCACGTTCGGAGCCAGGTTGTAGCTGAGGTCCATCGTCGTGTACTGGTTCTCGTGGGTGATCTGCGACGGGGCCAGGCCGGGCATCTGCGTGGCCACCGCGGTGATCGGCACCATGTCGCCATTGCGCGCACGTACGTACACCTCGTCCAGCGCGGCGGGGGTGGCGGTCTGCGAGGGCAGGGCGTTGACCACCACGCTGTACTGGTTGATGTCCGAATAGATGGTGGAGATCTGGCGCTGGCCGAACGCACCGTACAGCGCACCGTCGATGGCACCCACGGTGATACCCAGGCGTGCGGCCTTGGCGCGGTCGATCTGGATGTTCTGGCGCAGGCCGGCGTTGTCCACGTCGGTACCGACATCGCGCAGCTTGGGGTTCTTCTTCAGCTCCGCCTGCAGCTTGGGCAGCCATTCCTGCAGCGATGCCAGGTCGTTGCCCTGCAGCGAGATGCGGTACTGCGCGCCCTGGCTGGAACCGCCGCCATCGTTGCTGGGCAGATCCTGGATCGCGCGCAGGCGCAGCTGCAGGTCGGGGTAGCGGTCGGCCTTGGCACTCAGCCGTGCGAGTGCGTGCGCCGTGGTTTCGCGACGGCCATCGCTGCGCGACTTCAGCTCGATGTTGAACTGTGCGCTGGAGCCCTGGCGGCCGCTGCCCAGGCGCACGCCCACGGTCTTCACCGCGGGGTCGGCCATCAGCATGTCGGTGATGCGGCGCTGGCGGGCGACCATGTCCTCGAAGGACACCGTGGCGCTGGAATTGGCGCGGCCCCAGATCAGGCCGGTGTCCTGCGGCGGGAACGCGCCCTTTTTCACCGCGCCGAACAGGAAGACGGTGGCGCCGATCAGGATCAGCGGGGTCAGCGACAGCAGCAGCGCGTGGCGCAGCGAGAAGTCGAGGAACACGGTGTAGACGCGAAGCATGCGCTCATGGCCGGCATCCAGCCAGCGGCCGAAGCGCGACGGCGGCGCGCTGTGGTCGTGCGCGCTGAGGAACCGGCTGCACAGCGCCGGAGTCAGCGTCAGCGAGACGATCATCGAGACCACGATGGCCGCCACCAGGGTGACGGTGAATTCGCGGAAGAACGCACCCATCATGCCGCTGGCGAACAGGAGCGGGATGAACACCGCCACCAGCGAGGCGGTGATCGAGACGATGGTAAAGCCGATCTCGCGCGCGCCGGTGAGCGCCGCCTGCATCCGCGGCATGCCTTCGTCGAGGTGGCGCATGATGTTCTCGATCACCACGATCGCATCGTCGACCACGAAGCCGATGGCGATCACCAGCGCCAGCAGGCTCAGGTTGTTCAGGGTGAAGCCCATCACGTACATCACCAGCGCGGCACCGGCCAGCGACAGCGGCACGGTCACCGCAGCGATCAGCGTGGGTGCCAGCCGGCGCAGGA
Source organism: Stenotrophomonas sp. YJH_SMC_25 (assembly GCF_059369595.1). NCBI lineage: Bacteria > Pseudomonadati > Pseudomonadota > Gammaproteobacteria > Lysobacterales > Lysobacteraceae > Stenotrophomonas > Stenotrophomonas sp. YJH_SMC_25. The sequence goes on from NZ_JCAFSV010000003.1 coordinate 67,359, forward strand.
ACAGCGCCATGGTCAGCACCACCATCGCCAGGCTGATCAGCAGGGTGATCTGCACTTCATGCAGCGACGAGCGGATGGTCGGCGTACGGTCGAAGTACGGCGTCATCGTGGTGCCGGGCTGCAGGTAATCGCGCAGGGTCGGGATCTGCGCCTTGACCCGGTCCACGGTCTCCACAATGTTGGCGCCGGCACGGGTGAACACGTACATCACCACCGCCGGTTTGTGGTCGAACCACGCGGCCTGGTAGGCATCCTGCTGGCCGTCGTAGACGTTGGCGATGTCCTTCAGGCGGATCACCCGGCCATCGCCCTGGGTCTTGACCACCAGGTCGGCGAAGTCGGCGGCACGCGCCACCGAGTCGTTGGCGATGATCGCGGTAGTGGTGTTGCCGTCGCTGAGGAAACCGGTGGGCGAGGTCACGTTGGCCGCGCGCACGGCGTTGCGCAGGTCATCGGCGGTCAGGCCGAGCGCGTTCATCAGGCGCAGGTTGACGTCCACACGCACCGCCGGCGTCGAAGCGCCAGCGATGTCGACCGAAGCAACGCCGCTGATCTGGCGGATGCGCTGGGCCAGCAGCGAGTCGGCGACGTTGTACAGCTCGTCGGCCGACTGCGTCTGCGAGGTCAGCGCGATGGCGATGACCGGGTCGTCGTTCGGATTCGCCTTCTGGTACATCGGCGAGCCCATGCCCGAAGGCAGGTCGGCCTGCGCCGAGTTGATCGCGGTCTGCACGTCCAGCGCGGCCGAATCGATGTTGTGGCCGCTCTGGAAGATCATGAACACCAGCGAGCTGCCTTCCGAGCTCGACGAGCGCATGCGGTCGATGCCCGGCAGCTGGCCGAGGTGGCGCTCCAGCGGCGCGGTGACTGTCGAGGCCATGGTCGCCGCATCCGCGCCGGACTGGCTGGCGTGCACGAAGATCACCGGGATCTCGATGTTCGGCAGTGCCGATACGCCCAGGCGCAGGTAGCAGATCAGGCCGACCATGAACAGGCCGATGGCCAGCAGCGCGGTGCCGATCGGGCGGCGGATGAAGGGGCCGGACAGGTTCATCGTGCGGCCCACCGCAGCAGCGGGGCGTGGATCATGCCTGCGGCTCCTGCAGCGAACCGTTGCGCAGCGCGCGCTGTTCGCGGCGGCGCGCCAGCCACTCGGAGAAGCGTTCCATGTACAGGTAGATCACCGGCGTCGTGTACAGCGTGACCAGCTGCGACAGCAGCAGGCCACCGACGATGGCGATGCCCAGCGGGCGCCGCAGCTCCGAGCCGATGCCGGTGCCCAGCGCCAGCGGCAGCGCGCCGAGCATTGCCGCGGCGGTGGTCATCATGATCGGGCGGAAGCGCAGCAGGCAGGCGCGGCGGATCGCTTCATGCGCGTTGGCACCGGCGCGACGCGCCTCGATCGCGAAGTCCACCATCATGATGCCGTTCTTCTTGACGATGCCGATCAGCAGCACGATGCCGACGATGCCGTCCACCGACAGGCTCAGCCCGCACAGCATCAGCGCCAGCAGCGCGCCGACGCCGGCCGGTGGCAGCGTGGAGATGATCGTGATCGGGTGGATGTAGCTCTCGTAGAGCACGCCGAGCACGATGTAGATCACCACCAGCGAGGCCAGCAGCAGCCACACCACATCGGTCTGGCTGCCGGTGAATTCGGCGGCCTTGCCGATGAACTCGGCATGCAGGTGTGCCGGCATGTCCAGGCTGTCCTTGGTCTCCTGGATCGCACGCACCGCTTCGGACAGCGAATAGCCCGGCGCCACGTTGAACGAGACCGTCACTGCCGGCAGCTGCTGCTGGTGGCTGACCACCAGCGGCGCACTGCTGACCTTGCCTTCGGCCAGCGCCGACAGCGGAATGATGTTGCCGGCGCCGACCGTGATGCCGGTGTTCTGCGCGCCGATGCCGGTGGCGGTGGACGAGTTGGACGAGGTGACCTGGCCGAAGCTGGTGGCATTGGTGCCGGTCAGCGCGCCGGCGCCGTTGGAAGCCACGGCCAGCTGTTCCATCAGCGCGGTGCTGGTACGGAACTCCGGCGCCACTTCCAGCACAACCCGATACTGGTTGAGTTCGGTGAAGATGGTCGAGATCTGGCGCTGGCCGAACGCATCGTAGAGCGTGTCGTCGATGGTCTGCATCGGCACGCCCAGCACACTGGCCTTGTCGCGGTCGATGTTCAGTTCAAGCGCGCGGCCCTGGTTGGACAGGTTGTTGTCCACGTCGGCCAGTTCCGGGCGCTTGCGCAGCGCTTCGGTCAGGCGCGTGGCCTGCGTGGCCACTTCGGCGCTGTCCACGTCCGACAGCGAGTACTGGTATTCGGTGGCGGCCACGCGGGTATCGAGGGTCACGTCCTGCACCGGTTTCAGGTACAGGGCCACGCCCGGAATACCGGCTACCGCCTTCTGCAGGCGCGGCAGGATCTCATCCAGGCCATCACGCTGGCTGCGCTCCTTCAGCACGATCGACAGCTGGCCCTGGTTGAGCGTGGGGTTCATGCTGCCGGCACCGATGAACGCCGACACGCCGGTCACGTCCGGATCCTGGCGCAGCGCTTCGGCAACCTGCCTTGTGCGCTGTTCCATCTGCGGGAAAGCGATGTTCTGGTCGGCCTGCACCACGCCGGTGATCAGGCCGGTGTCCTGCTCGGGCAGCAGCCCCTTGGGAATCAACACGTACAGCAGCACGGTCAATACCAGCGCGCCACCGGCCACGGCCAGGGTCAGGCGCTGGTGGCCCAGCACCCAGTCCAGGCTGTGCTCGTACAGGCCGACGGTGCGCGTCCACAGGTTCTGTTTGCCGGCCGCCGCTGCGCGCTCATGCGCATCCTCGCCCTCGGGCAGGGCATCGGGCTTGAGCAGGTAGGCGCACATCATCGGGGTCAGCGTCAGCGAGATCAGCATCGACAGCACCACGGCGATGCTCAGCACCCAGGCGAACTCGTGGAACAGGCGGCCGGTGACGCCAGGCATCAGCAGCAGCGGCAGGAACACCGCCACCAGCGAGACCGTCAGCGACAGCACGGTGAAGCCGATCTGGCGCGCGCCGATCTCGGCCGCTTCCTTGCCACTCTTGCCCTGCTCGATGTAACGCACGATGTTCTCGATCATCACGATCGCATCGTCGACCACGAAGCCGGTGGCCACCACCAGCGCCATCAGCGACAGGTTGTCCAGCGACATGCCGGCAAAGGCCATCACCGCGAAGGTGCCGGCCAGCGACAGCGGCACCGCCACCGAGGGAATGATCGTGGCCCACAGCCGGCGCAGGAACACGAAGATCACCGCCACCACCAGGCCGATGGTGAGGATCAGGGTGAACTGCACTTCGTGCACCGAGGCGCGGATGGTCTCGGTGCGGTCGTTGAAGATCTCCAGGTGCACGTCGGCCGGCAGCACGCCCTGCAGCTGCGGCAGGATCGCGCGGATGCGCTCGACGGTCTGCACGATGTTGGCGCCCGGCTGGCGGCGCACTTCCAGCAGCACCGCCGGCTTGCCATCGGCCCAGGCCGCCAGCTGGTCGTTCTCCACGCCGTCGACCACCTCGGCCACGTCGGACAGCCGCACCGGGCGGCCGTTCTTGTAGCTGATGATGGTGTCGCGGTACTCGGCGGCGCTGGCCAGCTGGTCGTTGGTGCCGATGCTGTAGGACTGGGTCTTGCCGTTCAACGAGCCCTTGGGCGCATTGACGTTGGCCTGGGTGAGCGCGCTGCGCAGCTGTTCCAGGGTCAGGCCCATGTTCGACAGCTGCGCCGGATTGACCTGGATGCGCACGGCCGGGCGCACGTTGCCGGCAATCGAGACCAGGCCGACGCCCTGCACCTGCGACAGGCGCTGGGCCAGGATCGAGTCGGCGTAATTGTTGACGTCGCGCAGCGGGCGCGTGTCAGAGGTCAGTTTCAGGGTGACGATGGCCGCGTCGGCCGGGTTCACCCGGTTGTAGACCGGCTGGTAGGGCAGCGACGAGGGCAGGGTGGCCTGGCGGATCGCCGCCTGCACGTCCTGCGCGGCGATGTCGATGTCGCGGTCCATCGAGAACTGCAGGATGATCGTGGACAAGCCAGCCGACGAGTCGGAGGTCATCAGCTCCAGCCCGGAAATCTGGCCGAACTGGCGCTCCAGTGGCGTGGTGACCAGCGAGGCCATGGTGGTGGCGTTTGCGCCTGGGTACTGGGTGGTGACCACCAGGCTGGGCGCATCGATTTCCGGCAGCGCCGACACCGGCAGCTTGCGGTAACCGAGGATGCCCAGCAGCAACAGGCCCGCCATCAACAGCGAGGTAGCGATCGGGCGGCGGATGAAGATCGTCGAAAAGCCCACGGACTGATCCTTGCTGGCACTTCAATGTCGGCGCCGGCGGGTCCGCCGGCGCGAGGGAGAACCGTGGCCTGCGCTCAGCGCGGACCGCCACCGCGACGGCCACCGCCGCCACCGTTCTTCTGTTCGGCCGCCTTCAGCTCGGCCTCGGTCGGTGCGGCCGGGGTTTCGCCCGGCTTCAGCGCGGTGACCTTGCTGCCCGGCTTCAGGCGGAACTGGCCTTCACTGACCACCCGCTCGCCGCCCTTCAGGCCTTCGGCGATCTGCACCTGGCTGTCGCCCACTTCCACGCCGCTGCGCACGGTCTGCATCTTCACCGTGTTGTCGCCCTGCACGACGTAGACGTACTCGCCATCCGGCCCACGCAGCACGGCCTGGGTCGGAATGACCACGCCGCCGGCAATCGTGCGCAGCTGCATGCGCACGTTGACGAACTGGCCCGGCCACAGGCCGTTGTCGGTGTTGTCGAACAGCGCGCGCGCCTTGAAGGTGCCGCTGTCGGCACTGATCAGGTTGTCGACCACGTCCAGCTTGCCGTCGCCGGACAGCACGTGCGAGTCGGCGCGGTCCAGTGCCGCCACCGGCACCGCGCCGGTGGCCTGCGCCTGGCGCACGTCGCCGAGCTGGCGTTCGGGCAGGTTGAACAGGACGTGGATCGGGTGGATCTGGGTCAGGGTGACCAGCGCGGTGCCGGCGTTGACCACGTTGCCCGCGTCGACCGCGCGGATGCCGGCGATGCCGGTGATCGGTGCGGTGACCCTGGTGTACTGCAGCTGCACCTGTGCCGAGCGCATGCTGGCCTCGTTCGCCGCGACTGCGCTTTCGTACTGTGCCACTTGGTTTCGCTGTGTATCCAGATCGGTCTTGGCGACGAACTGGCGGTACTCCGGCGCATTGGAGCGCTGGTAGTTGGAGCGCGCGGTGGCCAGCAGCGCCTCGTTCTGGCGCTTGGCTGCCGCGGCCTGGTCATAGCTGGCCTGGGCGGTGCGTGGATCGATCACTGCCAGCACGTCGCCCTTCTTCACTTCCTGGCCTTCGCGGAAGTTCAGGCTCATCAGCTGGCCACCGACCTGCGGGCTGACGGTGACGGTGTTCATTGCCGTCACGGTACCCAGTGCGCTGGCATACACCGGTACGTCCTGGTGCGTGGCCTCGACCACGGTCACCGGCACCGGGCCGGCATCCGGGTCTTCGCCACCCTGGCGCGCTCCCGCTGCCGGCTTTCCAGCCTTGTCCTTGCCCCCGCCGATGACGCGCAGGCCGACCACGGCCAGCACCAGAACCGCCACGACCAGCAGCACGATCTTCCAAACACGTGACATTACGAGGACTCCAAGAGGGCTGGACGGGGCGCGGCCCCGGTTGGCAATGCGCAAAGCATACCTGTGCCACATCACGTTTCCTGCATGACGGATGGGACGGGCGCTAAGACCGGATCCGGCCGCGGAGGTTCCCGTGGCGGCGGTGTTGCCCTACATTCAGCTGGACCCCTCTTGCTGTGGAGATTGCGATGCGCCGTTCGCTGCTGCTGTCCGCCCTGCTGCTGGCCCTGCCGGCCGTTGCCCACGCCCAGGACGGGCAACGCCCCGAAGTGACCGCCGCTGCCCAGCGCCTGCAGGCCAAGGTGGTTGAATGGCGCCGCGACTTCCATCAGCACCCGGAACTGTCCAACCGCGAGGTGCGCACCTCGGCCGAGGTCGCCAAGCGCCTGCGTGCGATGGGCTTGAAGCCGAAGACCGGCATCGCCCACCACGGCGTGGTGGCGATCATCGAAGGCGGCAAGCCCGGCCCGAAGATCGCGCTGCGTGCGGACATGGACGCGCTGCCGGTGACCGAGCAGACCGGGCTGCCGTTCGCCTCCAAGGCCACCGACCAGTACCGCGGCCAGACCGTGGGCGTGATGCATGCCTGCGGCCATGACGCGCACACCGCTACCCTGCTGGGCGTGGCCGAAGCGCTGGTGTCGATGAAGAAGGACCTGCCGGGCCAGGTGATGCTGATCTTCCAGCCGGCCGAGGAAGGCGCACCGCCGCCGGAAGAGGGCGGTGCCGCGCTGATGCTGAAGGAAGGCCTGTTCGCCGACTTCAAGCCGGAGGCGGTGTTTGGACTGCATGTGTTCTCCAGCGTGCAGGCCGGCCAGATCGCGGTGCGCGGTGGCCCATTGATGGCCGCCTCGGATCGTTTCGGGATCAAGGTGATCGGTCGCCAGACGCACGGCTCGGCACCGTGGAACGGTGTCGACCCGATCGTGGCCACCGCCGATCTGGTCGGCACCGCGCAGACCATCGTCAGCCGCCGCGCCAACCTGTCCAAGCAACCGGCGGTGCTGACCTTCGGTGCGATCAACGGCGGCATCCGCTACAACATCATTCCGGACGAGGTGGAGATGGTCGGCACCATCCGCACCTTCGACGAGGGCATGCGCCAGCAGATCTTCGCCGACCTGCGCAACGTCGCCGAGCACACCGCCGCCGCGCACGGTGCGAAGGCGGTGACCGACATCTACGAATCGGAAGGCAACCCGGCCACGGTGAACGACCCGGCGCTGACCGCGAAGATGCTGCCGAGCCTGCAGGCGGTGGTGGGCAAGGACAACGTGTACGAGCCACCGCTGCAGATGGGCGCGGAGGATTTCTCGCTGTACGCGAAGGAAGTGCCGGGGATGTTCTTCTTCGTTGGTTCCACCAGCGTGGGCATCGACCCGGCGACGGCGCCCGCCAATCATTCGCCGAAGTTCCTGCTGGATGAGAAGGCGCTGGATGTCGGACTGCGCGCGCTGCTGCAGGTGAGCCTGGATTACCTGCACGGTGCCGGCACTCCGGCGGGGTGAGGGTTTCCGGCAGGGCTTGCAGCCCTGCACCCGCTTGGATCAACGGCAACGTCAACGTCAAAAGCGGGCATTCCGTGGGATGGCGGGGTGGGTCCGGTTGAGGGGGACGCCGTAAACCCGTCCATGGGGGCTTGGCCGCGGCATCCATGCCGCGGACACCCCCTCAACCGGACCCACCCCGCCTTCGACAGTTTCCCGCGGCTGTTGGTGCCCGCTGCTGTTGGTGGGTGCCGACCGTTGGTCGGCACGGCAGGCGTCATGAATGTCTGAAGGATCGGCTTCTGATTTTGATTTTCCTGATCTTTCCCGTGGTGGTGGTGGCGCGCAAGGAACTGTCGGGGGCCGGGTGGGTGGGGGGGGCGGGGGTGTCCGCGGCATGGATGCCGCGGCCAAGCCCCCAAGGACGGGTTTACGGCGTCCCCCGACCCGCCTACCCACCCGGCCAAGCCGATAGACCGCCTTCCACGACCAACCAACAAAACCACCACGGAGGGGCTCCGCCGTTGGCCGGCCCGGCCGAAGGCACGCCGTCCGCGCGATACAATGACCCCCATGAACACCCCACAGGATTCCAGCCTCGGTCGCGAGGTCAGTTACCCGTCGCAGTACGATCCCGGCCTGCTGTTTCCCATCCCCCGCAGCGGCGCCCGCGCCGAGATCGGCCTCGATGACGCCGCGCTGCCGTTCGTCGGCCATGACCGCTGGCACGCCTTCGAGCTGAGCTGGCTCGACCCGCGTGGCAAGCCGCAGGTGGCCGTGGCCACCGTGCAGGTGCCGTGCACCTCGCCGCGGCTGATCGAATCGAAGTCGTTCAAGCTGTACCTCAACTCCCTCAACAGCACCCGCATCGACAGCGCCGAGGCACTGCGCGCGCGCATCGTGGCGGATCTGTCGGATTGTGCCGGTGCGCCGGTCCAGGTCGAGTTCGGGCTGCCGGGCCTGCGCGAGACGCCGCTCGGTGAATCCATCGACGGGCTGGAGCTGGAGATCGACTGCTACGGCCCGCCGCAGGCGGACTTTCTCTCGGCCAATGCCGGTGAGGTGGTGGAGGAGACCCTGGTCTCGGCACTGCTGAAGTCCAACTGCCCGGTCACCGGCCAGCCGGACTGGGCGACGGTCAGCCTGCGTTACCGCGGGCCGAAGATCGATCGTGCCGGCCTGCTGCGCTATCTGGTGAGCTACCGCGAGCACGCCGAGTTCCACGAGCAGTGCGTTGAGCGGATCTTCAGCGAGGTGTCTGCGCGCTGCCAGCCGCAATGGCTGGAAGTGGAGGCGCGCTATACCCGCCGTGGTGGCCTGGACATCAACCCGTGGCGCGCCAGTCCCGGCATTGCCGCCCCGGCCGCGACCTACCGCGAACTGCGCCAGTAACCGCCGCAGGCGGTTGCCCGTTGTGCCGGGCCATGCCCGGCGAACACCGGCCAGCGGCCGGCACTACCATGATTCGCAGGCGGTTACGGGTAGTGCCGGCCGCTGGCCGGCAATCGGCCAAGGCCGGATCCCCCTGGCACAGCCGGCCAGCGGCCGGCACTACCGGGCACCGTCTCTCCCGATTGTTCAGCCGCCCCCCGGGGCGGCTTCACATCTGCACCATCCCCATTTAACAACCGCCATGGCACCGTGCGAGCCACGTAGTCATGCAGACGGGAGTTGTGGATGAGTACCGAGAAGAAAGCCGATTTCTCCGGCGTCAGCGCCAGCGTCGACAGTACCGCCGAGCAGGTGCCGAAGGCGGACTTCTCCGGCGTGAGCGCTTCGGTGGACAGCACCGCCGAGATCGTCAGCGGCGGCACCTATACCGTGCAGAAGGGTGACTCGCTGTCGAAGATCGCCAAGCAGCATCTGGGCGACGCCAACGCCTGGAAGAAGATCTTCGAAGCCAATCGCGATGTGCTTGACGACCCGGACAAGATCTTCCCGGGCCAGACCCTGAAACTGCCGCCGAAGTAAGCCGGCGATCAAACGCCGTCCGACAATCCCTGGGAGGAACCCCGAATGATCAAGACCACCCCGCTCCAGACCGCCCTGATCGCCGCCCTGTTGGGCAGCGTTGCCTTGGTCGGTTGCAAGAAGAAGGAAGAGTCGACCGACACCAACGCCGCTCCGGCCGCCACGGCTCCGGCCGAGCCGGCAGCGCCGGCACCGATGACCGGTGCACCGCCGCCGATGGCGGAAGCTGCCGCGGTCAGCGTTTCCACCGTCACCGTGGGCAAGACCGCTGCCGCCGACAAATCGGTCGCCCCGGCTGCACTGTTCTCGCCGAAGGATGATGTCATCGTCTCGGTCAAGACCGATGGCGCCGCCAACAACGTCAATGTCGGTGCCAAGCTGACCTTCCAGGACGGCCAGGTGGCCGGCGAACAGACCGCGACCCTGAATGCCAGCGGCGCGGAGACCACCAACGTCACGTTCAAGAATGCAAAGGGCTGGCCGGCCGGCAAGTACCGCGCCGAGGTCACGGTCGATGGCAAGGCGGCTGGAACGCCGCAGGAGTTCGAGGTCAAGTAAGTCCTGCCGACTCTCTCCCGGCAGGACTCACGATGGACGCAGCCGCAAGGCTGCGTCCTTTTTTATTGGCCGGTGGCTGGCTTCATCCATGCATGGCGTGGATCCACTGACGGCGGCGTTCGCGCAGATCCACGCCGTGCGTGGATGGATCACAGCGTTGCCGCCGTGCAGTACCGCCGCGTATGGCGCCGCTTTGCCCCGCGCGGCTGAAAACGCGACAATGCAGGGGTTTCCCCGCCGCGCGCCCACCCTGACGGCGACGGGGGAAAGCGACACGGTTGCACGTGGCCCGGCGCTGGCGCCGGCCTTCCCCTGAGCATTGCTACAGAGTCCAAGTCCCCCATGTCCAAGATCCTCTACACGCTGACCGACGAAGCACCGTTCCTGGCGACCCAGTCGCTGCTGCCGATCGTCGACGCCTACACCGCCACTGCCGGCATCGTGGTGGAAACCCGTGACATCTCGCTGTCCGGCCGCATCCTGTCGCAGTTCCCGGAACTGCTGTCCGACGCGCAGAAGGTCAGCGACGACCTGGCCGAGCTGGGCCAGCTGGCGACCACCCCGGACGCCAACATCATCAAGCTGCCGAACATCTCCGCCTCGGTGCCGCAGTTGAAGGCGGCCATCAAGGAACTGCAGGACCAGGGCTATCCGCTGCCGGATTACCCGGAAACCCCGGCCGACGACCAGCAGCGCGACTACAAGGCGCGCTACGACAAGGTCAAGGGCAGTGCGGTGAACCCGGTTCTGCGCGAAGGCAACTCCGACCGTCGTGCACCGCTGTCGGTGAAGAACTACGCGCGCAAGCACCCACACCGCATGGGCGCCTGGGCGTCGGATTCGAAGTCGCACGTCGCGCACATGGCCGCCGGCGATTTCTACGGCAGCGAGAAGTCGGCCACCCTGGCCAACGCCGGTGCGCTGAAGATCACCTTCCACGGCAAGGACGGCAGCGCCGTCGTGCTGAAGGAAAAGACCACGGTCAAGGCCGGCGAGATCGTCGATGCCGCCGTCATGAGCCGCAAGGCGCTGGCCGCGTTCATCGGTGAGCAGATCGCCGATGCCAAGGCCCAGGGCGTGCTGTTCTCGCTGCACCTGAAGGCGACCATGATGAAGGTCTCCGACCCGATCATGTTCGGCGTGGCGGTCAACGAGTTCTACAAGGACGTGCTGGCCAAGCACGCCGACGTGCTCAAGCAGGCCGGTTTCGATGCCAACAACGGCATCGGTGACCTGGCCGCGCGCCTGCCGTCGCTGCCGGAAGCCACCCGCGCCGCGATCGAAGCGGACCTGGCCGCCGAGTACGCGCAGCGTCCGGGCGTGGCCATGGTCAATTCGGACAAGGGCATCACCAACCTGCACGTGCCGAGCGACGTGATCGTCGACGCCTCGATGCCGGCGATGATCCGCGACTCGGGCAAGATGTGGAACGCCGAAGGCAAGCTGCAGGACACCAAGGCGGTCATTCCGGACCGCTGCTACGCCGGCGTGTACCAGGCCGTCATCGACGACTGCAAGGCGCACGGCGCCTTCGACCCGGCCACCATGGGCTCGGTGCCGAACGTCGGCCTGATGGCGCAGAAGGCCGAAGAGTACGGTTCGCACGACAAGACCTTCCAGATTGCTGCCGACGGCGTGGTCAAGGTCACCGACGATGCCGGCAACGTGGTGTTCGAACACGCCGTGGAAGCCGGTGACATCTGGCGCATGTGCCAGACCAAGGACGCGCCGATCCAGGACTGGGTCAAGCTGGCCGTCGAACGCGCCCGCCTGAGCAGCACCCCGGCCGTGTTCTGGCTGGATGCCGCCCGCGCCCACGACGCGCAGGTCATCGCCAAGGTCGAGCAGTACCTGAAGAACCACGACACCACCGGCCTGGACATCCGCATCCTGCCGCCGGTGGAAGCCACCGCGTTCTCGCTGGACCGCATCCGCAAGGGCGAGGACACCATCTCGGTGACCGGCAACGTGCTGCGCGACTACCTGACCGACCTGTTCCCGATCATGGAGCTGGGCACCAGCGCCAAGATGCTGTCGATCGTGCCGCTGATGGCCGGTGGCGGCCTGTTCGAGACCGGCGCCGGTGGTTCGGCCCCGAAGCACGTGCAGCAGTTCGTCGAAGAGGACTACCTGCGCTGGGATTCGCTGGGTGAGTTCCTGGCCCTGGCCGCGTCGCTGGAACACCTGGGCAACCGCTACGACAACGCCGCCGCCCGCGTGCTGGCCAAGGCGCTGGACGAAGCCAACGGCCAGTTCCTGGACAACGACAAGTCGCCGTCGCGCAAGCTGGGTGGCATCGACAACCGTGGCAGCCACTTCTACATCGCGCTGTACTGGGCGCAGGCGCTGGCCGCACAGGACGAAGATGCGGCACTGAAGGCACGCTTCGCACCGCTGGCCAAGGCACTGACCGACAACGAGCAGAAGATCGTCGAAGAGCTGATCGCGGTGCAGGGCAAGGCCGTGGACATCGGCGGCTACTACCGCCCGGACGTCGCCAAGGCGAGCAAGGCGATGCGCCCGAGCGCGACCTTCAACGCCGCGCTGGAGCAGCTGCGCGGCTGATCCATCGCCGTTCGGTCGTGACACCGGAACCCGCGCTTCGGCGCGGGTTTCTTTTGGGCTCCGGGTCAGAACCCTTTTGCCATGCAAAAGGGATCTCACCCCATTCGACCCGCGTCCAGAACCGTGATTCCCGTCGGCTGTCGGAATGTCGTCAACGAGGCATGAAACTTGCCCGCGATGGCCGTCGCAGAACTGATCGGACACCGTCTGCAACCGCCCTCGATCTGAGCAGTCGATCACGACGGCTGCCGCTGGCGATGCCCTAGCCTTGGCGACGCGAGGCCACCGGGGAGGTGGCCGCACGGGGAACACGGATGGCACGCGTGCTGGTAGTGGGAACCGACATCCAGGGTGAGCAGGCCCTGCTGCAGCGGCTGCGCGTGGCATCGGCCCTGCCGGACGGCCAGATCCGCCGCAGCCAGGACCTGGATGATTGCGACCTGCTGGTCATCCGCGATACGCCGGCGCTGCGCAACGCGGCCCTGCGCATGCGCCAGCAGCGTCCGCGACTGCAGTGCTGGATCGAAGACATCGGCGGCCAGCTGCGTGATGGCGACGGGCACCAGGACGTGCTTGACGATGGTGCCATCGGCCGCGCGCTGCGCCGCATGCAGTTGGCAGTGGAGCCCTTGGCCATGCACGCACCCGCACCGATCCGCCTGGCTGATGGTGCGCATGCCATCACCCGTCTGCTGCGCGAGCGGCTGCCGCTGCGACAGGGCCAGGCCCTGTTGAGTGATGCGGGCGAGCCTCTGCTGCTGATGGACCTGGAGCATGACCAGGCCGTGCTGCTGCAGGAACCGGCTACGGCCCTGGTGGAGCGTTTGGCCGATGCCTTCGAACGCCTGCAGCTGGATGCGCTGACACCCGCACGCCTGCATGGCCTGGCCGGCGAGCGGCCACGCCAGCCACTGCGGCCGCTGCTGTGGCAATGGGCGCAACGCAGCCGCCATTGGCAGGCACTGGACGAACGCCTGCGCGGTGCTTCGGTAAAGCTGCTGCGCTGGCCCGATTTCCGTGTGCTGGGCCATGACCATGATGGCTTCCGCCTGTGCTCGCTGCTGCTCAAGCGCGCGTGCACGGTGGACGAGTGCGCGATGTTGCTTGATCTGCCGCCTGCGGCCGTGCGCGATTTCATCCATGCCGCTTACCTGTGCGGTTACGCGCAGCTGCAGGCAGCACCGGCGGTACCGCTGCCGGAACGCGCTGCCGGCGCTGACAACGGCCTGCTCGCCCGCCTGTGGCGTCACCTGCGTGGGAGCGAACGCAATGCGTGAGCACAAGGTGGTGGTGCTGGGTGGCATGGGCAGTGGCAAGTCGACCCTGGTGCGCAGCATCGCGGCCGGCGCGGTGGTCGACACCGACGTGGCCAACAGCGACCGCCTCGGTGCCGACAAGGCCTCCACCACCGTCGCCCTGGACTATGCAGATATCGACCTGCCCAATGGCGAGCGGCTGCGCCTGTATGGCACGCCGGGACAGCAGCGTTTCGATTTCCTCTGGCCGATCCTGCTGCAGGGCGCCCGCGGCGCCGTGCTGCTGCTGGATGCGCGGCGCGCGGGCGTGGTTGCCGAACTGGAGGATTATCTGCAGGTGTTGCGGCCGTTCGCATCGTCATTGGCGCTGGTGGTGGCCGTCACCCATCTCGACCAGGCACCGCACGCCGCGCTGGATGACTGGGCCGCCCTTGCCTGCCTTGATGACCAGCCGCTGCCGCTACTGGCCGTGGATACCCGCGACCGCGAACAGGGATTGCTGCTGATGGATGTATTGATGGGCGAGATGGAAGCGCACGCACTGGTGGCCGCGCATGGCTGACGGACAGGTGGCGCTACTGCCCGACGCCGGCCAGCGTGAGCGCCTGCAGCCCTTGCTGCGAGACCTGCAGCAGCGGGTGGAAGGCATACGCACGGTGGTGCTGGCCAGTGTGGATGGCTTCGCCCTGGTCAGTGCCGGTGCCGAAGGGCGCGGTGAACGCCTGGCAGCGATGACCAGCGCGATGCTGGCGCTGGCTGCAGCAGTGGGGCGCGAACTGGTGCTTGGGGATCTGCAGACGCTGATGCTGGAAGCCGCGGGCGGCAAGGTGCTGATGCTGGCGATCCAGGCCGAGGGGCGCGTGCCGTTGCTGCTGATGGCGGCCTGCGACCAGCGAAGCGTGATCGGCCAGGTGCTGTGGCAGAGCAGGGAATGTGGCCAGGCGATCCTGGCCGAACTCGGCGGATCGTGAGCCCGGCCGCAGGGGAACGAGGGGCTCGAACCAACACCGACAAGGGGTGCGACGTGGCTGGACTGAATGAATCGTTGAACGCACTGATGGGCATCGACGGCGCGCAGGCAGTGGCGCTGGTCGACTATGAAAGCGGCATGCTGCTGGGCGAAGCCGGTGCCGGCATGGACATGGAAGTGGCCGCCGCCGGCAACACCGAAGTGATCCGTGCCAAGATGAAGACCGCCGCATCGCTGAACCTCAACGACAGCATCGAGGACATCCTGATCTCGCTGGGCAAGGCGTACCACATCATGCGCCCGGTGGCGAAGAAGAAGGGCCTGTTCTTCTACATCGTGCTGGACCGTACCAGGTCCAACCTGGCATTGGCACGGCGCAAGGTGCAGGACGTGGAAGCCGAACTGGCGATCTGAGCCAGTAGTGCCGGCTGCTGGCCGGCATCTGCATCGATCCCTCGACGGTCCAGGTGCTGCCGGCCAGCGGCCGGCACTACCTTCGCGCTCGACGGCATCGCACACGCCAGCGTATGGTGAAGCCGGTCCTCCCGGGTGAGCCATGCATGTCCAGGCCTGACATCGCTGCCGAGCTGGCACCGCGCATCGCGGTAGCCATCCGCGACGGTTTCGAGCAGTACCACGCCCGCTTTGCGGCGATCACCGCGCGGGCGCGGCAGCGCTTCGAGCAGCGCGACTGGGCCGGTGCGCGACAGGATGCGGTCGAGCGCATCGCCCTGTACGACCTGTGCATCGCCGAGCAGATGGATGCGCTGCGCCGCCTCGCCGGTGACGCGATCGGCGAGCGCGCGCTGTGGTTGCGGGTGCACGCCCGCTACAGCGCGCTGCTGCAGGGCCTGATCGACGCCGAGCTGTACAAGACCTTCTACAACACGTTGTCGCGGCGCCTGTTTGCCATCCGGGGCGTGGACCCGGCGCTGGAGTTCATCGCCTTCGATGTCGAACCCTCCGATGCCATCACCCACCCGGTGGCGCGGCATACCTACGCGGTTTCGCCGACGCGGCCGGTGGAGGCGCTGCAGCGGGTGCTGGCCGACTATCGCTTCGATATCCCCTATGCGCACCAGCTGCGCTGCGCCGCGGCCATCGCGGTGCGCCTGCAGGATGACCTGGCCCACTGGGGCGATACGCCGGTACGCAGCATCGAGCTGCTCGACACGGTGTTCTACCGCGAGCGCCGCGCTTACCTGGTTGGCCGCGTGTTCGGCGAGCACCGGTTCTCGCCGTGCGTGATTGCCCTGGTGAACGACGAGCGTGGCCTGCGCGCCGATGCGGTGCTGACCCGGCGCCGGGACGTGGCCCACCTGTTCGGCGTGTCGCGCAGTTACTTCCAGGCCAACCTGGCCACGGTAGGTGATGCGGTGGTGTTCCTGCGCAGTCTGCTGCCGGGCAAGCCCATCGATGAGATCTACACCGTGCTGGGCCGCGCCAAGCAGGGCAAGACCGAGCGCTACCGCACCTTCTTCCGTCATTTCAACGAGCACCCGCAGGAGCGGCTGGTGCATGCAGAGGGCACGCCGGGCATGGTCATGGCGGTGTTCACCCTGCCCAGTTACCCGCTGGTGTTCAAGCTGATCCGCGACCGTTTCGCGTGGCCCAAGGCGATGTCGCGGCAGCAGGTGGAAGAGAAGTACGCACTGGTGTTCAACCTCGATCGTGTCGGCCGTCTGCTCGACGCACAGCCCTATCGCCACCTGCGCTTTCCGCGCGACCGCTTCGCGCCGGCCCTGCTGGGTGAACTGCTGCAGCAGTGCGCGCAGAGCGTACGCATCGATGGCGACGAGGTCGAAGTCGCACTGTGCTATGTGCAGCGTCGTTTTCGTCCCTTGAATCTGTACCTGCGCGAGCAGGGCGCGGAGGCGGTGCGGGCGGCGGTGCTCGACTATGCGCAGGCGATCACCGACATGGCACGCAACAACATCTTCCCCGGTGACATGCTGCCGAAGAATTTCGGTGTGTCGCGGCACGGCCGGGCCGTGTTCTACGACTACGACGAACTGTGCCTGGTCAGCGACTGCGTGTTCCGCGCCTGGCCGCAGCCGCGTACGCCGGAGGAAGCGATGTCCGACGAGCCATGGTTCCATGTGGGTCCGCGCGACGTGTTTCCCGAGCGCTTCGGCCCGTTCATGGGCCTGCCCGCTGCAGAGCTGGCAGCGGTGCGCGAGCACTACCGGCACCTGTTCGACCCGGGCTGGTGGCAGGGCCTGCAGGAACGCTTCGCCCGAGGTGACTATCCGGACACGCCGCCCTATGCTGGCGCGCACCGGTTGGCGTGAGCCAGCTGTCATGGGTGTTGGGACTGAGGTACTCTCGCCCTTCATCACCAAGGATCCGGCAATGATGCGTTCCCCATTGTTCCTCGCTCTCGCGTTGGCCGTTGGTGCCGGCGCTCCGCTGTTCGCCGGCGATGCCAACGCGCAGACCACGCGCGCGGTTCGTGCCACCACCGAATTGAGCATGACACTGACCGGAAAGATCGAGGTCACGGCAGAAGGCGCAGTCAGCGCTCTGGTGCTCGATCAGAAGGCAAACATCAGCCCGGGTGTTGCCGCGTTTGTTGAACGCACCATTCGCCCTTGGCGTTTCGAGCCGACGCGGGTCGATGGCAAGGCCGTCGCCGCACAGGCACCGTTTCGGGTGCGTCTGCGTGGCAAGTCCACGGGCAAGGGCGACTACGAAGTCAGCATGACCAGCGTGGATTTCAGCGAGTACGATCCAAAGGCCACCGATTCGGTGACCGCAGAGCGCCTGGCGCCGCCGCGCTATCCGGACGAGGCAATGAGGATCGGTGGTCAGGGCGATGTGATCCTGATCATCAAGGTCGCCCGTGATGGCACGGTGGCCGACGTCATCGCCGAGCAGGTCAACATGACCGTGGCGGGGCCGGAGCGGACCATGGCCAAGCTGCGCGATGTGCTGGCCAAGGCCAGCATCAATACCGCCCGCAAGTGGACCTTCATTCCTCCAAGCAGCGGGAAGGACGTCACACGGGAATTCTGGTCGGTACGCGTGCCGGTCAACTATGCGCTCTCGGATGATCGCAATGCCGCTGCCGAGCGCTATGGCCGCTGGCGCGCCTTCATTCCAGGACCGAAGCAGCGCGCACCGTGGGTGACCGGTGACGCGGCGGAAAACGGCAGCGACCTGCTGCCCGAGGGCGGCATCTACATGGTCGACGGCGCCAAGCGCGGCCTGCGCCTGCTGACGCCGCTGGAGCAGGGCTGACGATCACTGCGGAGCCGGCCCGCCCGGCTCCGCGTCAATCGGCGTAGGGGTAGACCACCACCCGGTTGCGGCCCTGTTCCTTGGCCAGGTACAGCGCCTTGTCGGCCAGCCGCAGTGCCTGCTCGGCATCGACATGGAAACTGGGGAAGTGGGCCACGCCCAGCGAGACGGTGATGGTGCCGACCGGTTCAAACGGATGGTCGGCAATGTACTGGCGCAGACGCTCGCCAGCCTGTCGCGCTGACTCGGCGCTGATGCCCGGCAACAGCAGCAGGAACTCCTCGCCACCGGCGCGGCAGAGGATGTCGCTGTCGCGCGAGTAGCGGCGCATCTGGTTGGCGATGTGGACGATGGCAGCGTCGCCGACGTCATGGCCGTGGTTGTCATTGATCGATTTGAAGCGATCGATGTCCAGCGCCAGGATCGCGAACGGGATGCCCTGTACCTGCAGGGCATCCAGCGCCTGCTGCAGGCCGCGGCGGTTGAGAAGACTGGTCAGCGGATCGGTGCGGCTGGCGCGGTTGAGCGTGCCGATGCGGTCCTGCAGCGCATTGAAGCTGTGCAGTACCGCCTGCTTGAGCTGGGCGACCTCGAAGTACCACGCGCGGATGCCGCTGACGTGGCTGATCGCATTGCCAGTGTCTTCGCCGCCCTGCACGTTGCGTGCGAGCTGCCACAGCGGCATCGAGATGCGACGGGCGAACCACCAGGTGATCAGCAGCGACAGCAGGCCCAGCGGGATTGCGTTCCAGATTACCGCAGTCATCAACCGCGACAGCGGCTGCAGCGTGGCCTCGGTCGGGCGCTGGGCGATGATGCCCCAGCCGGTGGCCGCCACCGGCGCATAGCCGGCCAGCATCGACACGCCCAGGTTGTTGCGCACCTGCTGCGCGCCACGCTCGCCGCGCACCACGGCCTTTACTGCGGGGTTGCCGACCACGTAGTCGCCCACCCGCTTGCCATCGGCGTGGTACAGCAGGCGGCCATGGCGATCGACCACGTACAGGTAGGAACCATCACGGTAGTAGTGCTTGCCCAGCAGCGTGTGCAGTGCGCTGCGCTGGCGCAGGTACAGGGTGCCGCTGACGTAACCACGGTAGTGGCCCTGGCGATCGAAGATCGGGTGCGACAGCGAGACCAGCAGCTTGCCGGTGGCCGACTGGTACGGGTCGCTGATCATCGGCTGGCGCGCGGCCAGCGCGGCATTGTTGCCGACGCTGTGCAGTACTTCGCCCTGCAGCTGCAGGGTCTGCGGCGAGGTGGCGATCACCAGGCCGTCGGCATCCACCACCAGCGAAGAGTTGAAGCTGTTGGTCTGCAGCTGCAGGCGGCTGGCTTCGTCCTGGGCCTGTGCCGGGTCGAGGTTGCCCTGGCCGAGCCGCGTGGCGGCGTAGGCCAGTTCCTGCTGGGCAGCCAGCAGGAAGTTCTGGGTCGTTTCGGCCAGTTTGGTGGCGTAGACGCGGTTGGCCTCCAGGGTGTTGCCGACCAGCTGGTCGCGCTGCACCCGGTAGCTGGCCAGCAGGGTGTTGGCCAGCGCGATGATGGCGCTGAGCAGGGCCAGGGCGAGGATCAGCTTGCCCAGGTTGAGGCGGGGAGACAGCGTTCGCATGCGTCGACGGATCCGGCAGGAGGCTGGACCCGACCGGTTCTCCGGAAGGGGCGACAGCGGGAATCGGTGGCCAGGCCCTCGGGGCCGGGCAGGGCATCGGGCGGATTATCGCCAAAACCGGGCGGCGGTGAAGTGAAGTGGGTCGCCCTGCAGGTAAAAAAAAACCTGCCGCAGCGAGCGGCAGGTTCTTTTCGATGCAATGCCGTGGATCAGCGCTTCATCGAACCGAAGAACTCGTCGTTGGACTTGGTGTTCTTCATCTTGTCCAGCAGGAACTCCATCGCGGCCATTTCATCCATCGGATGTAGCAGCTTGCGCAGGATCCAGATCTTCTGCAGCAGTTCCGGTTCGATCAGCAGGTCTTCGCGGCGGGTGCCGGAACGGTTGATGTCGATGGCCGGGAACACGCGCTTTTCAGCGATGCGACGGCTCAGGTGCACTTCGCTGTTGCCGGTGCCCTTGAACTCTTCGTAGATCACCTCGTCCATCTTCGAGCCGGTGTCGACCAGCGCGGTGGCGATGATGGTCAGGCTGCCGCCTTCTTCCACGTTGCGCGCGGCACCGAAGAAGCGCTTCGGGCGGTGCAGGGCGTTGGCGTCCACGCCACCGGTCAGCACCTTGCCCGAGCTCGGCACCACGTTGTTGTAGGCGCGGGCCAGGCGGGTGATCGAGTCGAGCAGGATCACCACGTCCTTCTTGTGCTCGACCAGGCGCTTGGCGCGCTCGATGACCATTTCGGCCACCTGCACGTGGCGCGCGGCCGGTTCGTCGAAGGTCGAGCTGATGACCTCGCCGCGCACGGTGCGCTGCATTTCGGTCACTTCTTCCGGGCGCTCGTCGATCAGCAGCACGATCAGGTGCACGTCCGGGTGGTTGGTGGTGATGGCGGTGGCGACCTGCTGCATCATCATGGTCTTGCCGGCCTTCGGCTGCGACACGATGAGCGAGCGCTGGCCCTTGCCCTGCGGCGCCATCAGGTCGAGGATGCGGCCGGTGATGTCTTCCGACGAACCGTTGCCGCGCTCCAGGGTGAAGCGGCGGCGCGGGAACAGGGCGGTCAGGTTCTCGAACAGCACCTTGTTCTTCGACGCTTCGATCGGCTCGCCGTTGATGGTGTCGACGATGTTCAGCGCGAAGTAGCGCTCGCCGTCCTTCGGGAAGCGGATGCGGCCGGAGATGTGGTCGCCGGTGCGCAGGTTGAAGCGGCGGATCTGGCTGGGCGAGATATAGGTGTCGTCCGGGCCGGCCAGGTAGCTGGCTTCGGCCGCGCGCAGGAAGCCGAAGCCGTCCGGCAGGATTTCCAGCACGCCGTCGGCGGCGACGCCGTCACCATGGCGGGTCAGCACCTTCAGCAGGGCGAAGATCACATCCTGCTTGCGGGCGCGTGCCACGCCTTCGGAGATCTGCAGCTGCTCGGCGATTTCCAGCAGCTTCTGTGCCGGCATGCGCTTGAGGTCGCTCAGCGAATAGACCGGGAAGCCTTCCGGCACGTTGGCGTGCGGACGCGGCACGAAGGGCTGCTGCTCGCCGCCGTCGTTGGGCATGCCGTCGTCGCGGAAGCGGTTGTTGTTGCGGTCACGGTCGCGGCGGTTGCGGAAGCGGTCACGGCGGTTGCCCTGGCCTTGCCCCTGGCCCTGCTGGCCGTTCTGGTTGTACGGGTTCTGGCCCTGGTTCTGGCCACCGCCCTGGTGGTTCTGCTGCCGCGGCTGGCCGGATTCGCGACCCTCACCACCTTCGCCACCGCCACTGCTGGCAGGGGCCTCGGCGGCGGGCGCGCTCGGTGCGGGGGCCGGGGCCGGTGCCTCGGGCGCGGCGGCCAGCGGCAGGGTCGGCTGCGCCGGAGCGGCGCTGGTTTCGGCGGCTGCCGGGGCGGCGGCCTTGCTCACGCGGGGCTTGCGCACGCGCTTTTCGGCGGGCGCATCGGCGCTGCCGGTTTCGGAAGTGTTATCGGACAAGAGCGTTATTCCTCGCTTGAAGGTGCGAGCGCCCGGCTGGGGCGGCGAACGTTGGGAATGGGTCTGGAAGAAACTGCGTCCAGAGGGTGCGGCACGCGAACGCGGCCGGATGTGCCGACACTATCATCGGCCTGCGGCGCCGTGCAAGGGCTGCCGGGAACAGCATTCATCATGGACGCTGGGCGTCCGCCGGCAGCCGCGGGTGGCGGCTGCCGGAAAACAGCAGGATCAGGCCAGGGCCTTGTCCAGAAGGCCGGCCAGCTGGGCCTTGCCCACCGCACCGATCTGCTCGCCGACCTTCTCGCCGTCCTTGAACACGACCAGGTACGGGATCGAACGCACGTGGTACTTGGCGGCCAGCGCACGATTGTGGTCGACGTTGACCTTGGCGATCTTGGCGCGGCCCTGGTAGGCATCGGCCAGTTCGTCCAGCGCCGGGGCGATCATCTTGCACGGGCCACACCATTCGGCCCAGAAATCGACCAGCACCGGTTCCTTGGAATTCAGCACTGCGCTATCAAAGTCGGCGTCGCCGACATGTACAACCTTGTCGCTCATCTTGGTTTCTCGTCTTGGATTGCACCCGGCCATGCCGGAGGTGGGTGAACTGGGCCATGCCCGGTGGCGCGACCCTCGTCGTTGCCTCGCGGCGCACTGCCGCGGTGCGTTCGGCGGGATGCCTGGACGCTCACGGCCGGCAGTGTACCCCTATCGCAGGGCGGGGACAGGCGCCGGCTGGAACCCAGCGTATCGTGATCGCTTCGAAGCCCGGTATGTGTCGGATTTCACTGTCTTCCCGAAGATGGGGGTGGCAGCGGGCGACACCAGCGGGACCGGCGGGGTCGTTCAAGTCCCGTGTGGCTGGATGAAGGCGCGCCGTCTCTTCAGCTGGTGAGACAGGGCATTCCGGTTTGCCGGCCCGAGTGCGTTAAACTGGGCCATTGTGCGGCGCGCGGACCGGGTGGTCCCAGCCTGCCAACCCGCCGCAGGGGCCGCAGTTTGCGACGGTGCCCCTAGACGATGAAGTGCCAGCCGCCCCACGGGCCGGCGGCCATACCAAGACGGACTCATGAGCGACAAACCGCTGACCGATTTGACCTTTTCCTCCTTCGAGCTGCACCCGGCCCTGCAGGCCGGCCTTGAAGGAGCCGGATTCACCCGCTGCACCCCGATCCAGGCGCTGACCCTGCCGGTCGCGCTGCCCGGCGGTGATGTCGCCGGCCAGGCCCAGACCGGCACCGGCAAGACCCTGGCCTTCCTGGTCGCTGTCGTGAACCGCCTGCTGACGCGTCCGGCGCTGGCCGATCGCAAGCCGGAAGATCCGCGTGCGCTGATCCTCGCCCCGACCCGCGAGCTGGCCATCCAGATCCACAAAGATGCGGTGAAGTTCGGTTCCGACCTGGGCCTGCGCTTCGCCCTGGTCTACGGCGGCGTGGATTACGACAAGCAGCGCGAGCTGCTGCAGCAGGGCGTGGACGTGATCATCGCCACCCCGGGCCGCCTGATCGACTACGTCAAGCAGCACAAGGTGGTGTCGCTGCACGCCTGCGAGATCTGCGTGCTGGACGAAGCCGACCGCATGTTCGACCTGGGCTTCATCAAGGACATCCGCTTCCTGCTGCGCCGCATGCCGGAGCGCACCACCCGCCAGACCCTGCTGTTCAGTGCCACCCTCAGCCACCGCGTGCTGGAGCTGGCCTACGAGCACATGAACGAGCCGCAGAAGCTGGTGGTCGAAGCCGAGACCATCACCGCCGCGCGCGTGCGCCAGCGCATCTACTTCCCGGCCGACGACGAGAAGATCCCGCTGCTGCTGGGCCTGCTGTCGCGCAGCGAAGGCGCGCGCACCATGGTCTTCGTCAACACCAAGGTGTTCGTCGAGCGCGTGGCGCGTTCGCTGGAAAAGGCCGGCTACCGTGTCGGCGTGCTGTCCGGCGACGTGCCGCAGAAGAAGCGCGAGAGCCTGCTCAACCGCTTCCAGAAGGGCCAGCTGGAAATCCTGGTGGCCACCGACGTGGCTGCGCGCGGCCTGCACATCGACGGCATCAAGTACGTCTACAACTACGACCTGCCGTTCGACGCCGAAGACTACGTGCATCGCATCGGCCGCACCGCGCGCCTGGGTGAAGAGGGCGACGCGATCAGCTTCGCCTGCGAGCGCTACGCCATGGGCCTGCCGGACATCGAGGCCTATATCGAGCAGAAGATTCCGTCCGAGCCGGTCACCAAGGAACTGCTGACCCCGCTGCCGCGCCCGGAACGCCCGGCTCCGGCTGCAGGCGAGGAAGGCGAGGACAACGAAAGCGTCGGCCAGATCTTCCGCGAAGCGCGCGAAGCCCGCGCCGCCGAGGAAGAGCGTCGGGGCGGTGGCCGCAGTGGCGGCCGTTCCGGCGGTGGTGGTGGTGGCCGTGGTGGCCGTGACGGTGAGCGCAGCGGCGAACGCCGTTCGCGTGGCCCGCGCAAGCCACGCGCGGTAGGCGAGCAGGGCGCTGCCGCGCCGGCCGCCGGTGCCGAAGGCGCCGCTGCCCAGGCCCCGCGTCCGCCGCGTCCCCCGCGTGCCGAAGGCGCACCGGAAGGTGCGGTGGACGGCGAGCACAAGCCGCGCAAGCGCCGCCGCCGTCGCCACGGTCGTCCGGTCGAGGGTGCCGAGGGCGTGCAGAACGCCGCCGGCAATGGCGCCAGCCCGGTCACGCCGGTGCAGGTGGTGGCCAAGCCGGTGCGCACGGCTGCTGATACCGGCGATTCGTTCCTGACCCGCATCGGCCGCAAGATCCGCCGGATGCTGTCGGGCAGCTGATCGGCGCTGCCGATCAGCGGGTAGCACCCGACCGTTGGTCGGGTGGCTTCAAGGGCGTGCCGGCCAACGGTCGGCACCCACCCTGGCCAGCAGCTGTGTGGGTTGCCGGCCAGCGGCCGGCACTACCGATCGTGTGACCGTCTCCACGACGTCGCGCCGGTCCTGCATAATCGGGGCATGAGTGTCCTGCGCTTCGACAATGTCAGCAAACAGTACGCCGGTGGCCACGAGGCACTGACCGATGTCAGCTTCGAGGTCGCGCCGGGCGAGATGCTGTTCGTCACCGGCCATTCCGGTGCGGGCAAAAGCACCCTGCTCAAGTTGATCCATCTGGACGAGCGGCCCAGCCGTGGCGCGGTGGTGTTCGACGAGCGCAACCTGCTGAAGGTGCGTGGCGGCGATGTGCCCCGCCACCGTCGCGCGGTGGGTGCGGTCTACCAGGACCACCGCCTGCTGATGGACCGCTCGATCGCCGAGAACGTGGCGCTGCCGCTGATCCTGCGCGGCACCCGCCGTGGCGACATCAGCAAGCGCGTGCGCTCGGTGCTGGAACGGATGGGCCTGGGCCACCGCGAGAAGGCGCTGCCCTCGCAGCTGTCGGCCGGTGAGCAGCAGCGCGTCGGCATCGCCCGTGCCATCGTCGGCGAACCCAAGCTGCTGGTGGCCGATGAGCCGACCGGCAACCTCGACCCGACCCTGGCGGCGGAGATCATGGCCCTGTTCGCCGAGCTGCCCGCGCGCGGCACCAGCGTGCTGGTGGTCAGCCACGACCTGCCGCTGCTGCGCCGCATGCGCAAGCGCGTGCTGATCCTCGACCACGGCCGGCTGGTGGATGACATCTCGCCGCAGGATCTGGCGGAGTAACGCATGGCGAAGAACGAAAACAGCGAAGCCGCCGCCCCCTCGCGCGTGGGCGTCTGGTTCCAGCACCACGCGCACAGCGTGGTGTTCAGCCTCGGCCGTGCCTGCCGCAAGCCGTGGGCGACCCTGCTGACGGTGATGGTCATGGCGCTGGCGCTGGCCCTGCCGCTGGGCCTGTCGATCGCGCTGGACAACCTCAAGCAGTTCGCCGGCAGCGTGCAGCAGTCGCGCGACATCAATGTGTTCCTGAAGGGCAACGTCGATGGCCCCGGCGCGCTGCGCCTGGCCGGCCAGCTGCGCGACCGCGACGACGTGGCCGAAGTGAACGTGCGCACGCCCGAGCAGGGCCTGCAGGAACTGCGCGACGCCGGCCTCGGCGAGGCGATCGACACACTCAATGACAACCCGCTGCCCTCGCTGCTGGTGATCACCCCCGGCCAGGGCAAGGACGACGCGCGCCTGGCACGCGCGCTGGAGAGCCTGCCCGAGGCCGACCTGGTGCAGCACGATGCACTGTGGCGCCAGCGCCTGGATGCCTGGCTGGCGTTCGGCGCGCGGCTGGTGCAGGTGCTGTCGGTCCTGCTCGGCGTCGGTGCCGCGCTGGTGGTCGGCAACACCGTGCGCCTGGACATCCAGGCCCGCCGCGAAGAGATCGGCGTGCTGCAGCTGCTCGGCGCCAGTGATGGCTTCATCCGCCGCCCGTTCCTGTACCTGGGTGCGTGGTATGGCCTGGGCGCCGGCGCGGTTGCGCTGGCCCTGATCGGCGCCGCCGGTGCCGCGCTGCGCGTGCCGCTGGCCGAACTCTCGCGCAGCTACGGCAGCCCGTTCGTGCTGCACGGCCTGGACCTGCTGCACGGTGGCCTGGTCCTGCTCGGCACGCTGCTGCTGGGCTGGCTGGGTGCGTGGCTGGTCACCGGCCACTTCCTGCGCCAGACCCGACCAACCGACACCTGAGACCGGCATGCAACCGCAAGCGCTGAAGCACCTTGAAGGGCCCGCGACGCGGGTGATGGTGGTCGATGGCTCGAAGCTGGTCCGCAAGCTGATCGCCGACGTCCTGCAGCGCGACCTGCCAGGCGTGGAGGTGATCGGCTGCGACAGCATCGAGGATGCGCAGCAGGCGCTGGCGCAGGGCCCGGTGGACCTGGTGACCACCTCGCTGACCCTGCGTGATGGCGACGGCCTGGCACTGGCGCGGATGGTGCGCGAAGCCGCCGGCCAGGCCTACGTGCCGGTGATCGTGGTGTCCGGCGATGCCCAGCAGCACCTGGAGCAGCGCCGCTTCACCGAGTACGTCACCGACTATTTTGACAAATCGCTCGGCCATGAAGCACTGGCGACCTTCATCCGCGGCTATGTGCAGCCGCAGACCATTCCCGGCGCGACCATCCTCTACATCGAGGACAGCCGCGTGGTGGCCGAGGCCACCAAGCGCATGCTCGAACGCCAGCAGTTGAACGTGCTGCACGTGGTCAGCGCCGAAGAGGCGTTCACCCTGCTCACCGCCGAGTCGCTGGGCCGCAGCCGCCACCGCATCGACCTGGTGCTGACCGACGTCACCCTGAAGGGCGAACTGAGCGGCCGCGACGTGGTGCAGCGCGTGCGCGTGGACTTCGGCTACGGCAAGCGCCGCCTGCCGGTGCTGGTGATGACCGGCGACGGCAACCCGCACAACCAGACCGGGCTGCTGCAGTCCGGCGCCAACGACCTGGTACTCAAGCCGATCGAAGAACGGCTGCTGGTCACCAAGGTGCTGTTCCAGCTGCGCCTGGCCCGGTTGAACGATGGACCCCTGATTCGATGAAGTGGTGCAATGATTGATGAAGTAGCGGACACCCCGACGATCCAGCTGGAACCGAGCTGGAAGCAGCATGTCGGCGATTACCTCCTGCAGCCGCAGATGCGCGAGCTGTCCAGCTTTCTGCGCCAGCGCAAGGCCAGTGGCGCGGCGGTATTCCCGCCCGGCCCGCAGATCTTCGCCGCATTCGACGCCACGCCATTCGAGCAGGTGAAGGTGGTGATCCTCGGCCAGGACCCGTACCACGGCCGTGGCCAGGCGCATGGCCTGAGTTTCTCGGTGCCGCCGGGCGTGCCGGTGCCGCCGTCGCTGCTGAACATCTACAAGGAGATCGAGAGCGATCTCGGTATCCCGCGCCCGGACCACGGCTGCCTGATCCCATGGGCGCAGCGCGGCGTGCTGCTGCTCAATGCCGTGCTGACGGTGGAGGAGGGCAAGGCCGGCGCACACCAGGGCCGCGGCTGGGAAGGCTTCACCGATCACGTGGTGGACGTGCTCAACCGCGAACGCGAAGGCTTGGTGTTCATGCTCTGGGGTGCCTACGCGCAGCAGAAGGGCAAGGTCATTGATACCCGTCGCCATCGCGTTCTGAAGGCCCCGCATCCGTCGCCGCTGTCGGCCCATCGTGGCTTCCTCGGCTGCCGCCATTTCTCGATGGCCAACGAGTACCTGCAGCGTCGCGGCCAGGCCCCGATCGACTGGTCGCTGCCGCCGCGCTCGGTGCTCTGAGCGCCGGCTGGCGGCCGGGCCTGAACGCCGGACAACGTTCCCTGGCCTGAATGGGCCTCCAGAACGGCCCGTTCAGCTCCGCTTGACCGGAATCGGCCGGCTTCCGGCAGGTAATTGCTTGAATTCCAAGGGATTGTGAATCCCGAAAAGCGCGCTCGCCACTGTCATCAAATCGCGTTACGGTAGGGCTCTGTTTGGGACCAGTGTTGCATCAATAGGATGCTGGAACTTTTTCCTCCTTTAGCAGTCCAAATCCCGGACTGCTAAGATGGGTGCCTATGAGCCAGAACACCTCTACTGCCCTTGTGGCAAACAATCTCCCGATTCCCAGTGCGCTCGGTTCGCTGGACGCCTACATCGGTGCCGTGCACCAGATCCCGGTGCTGTCGGTCGATGACGAACAGGACCTGGCCCGTCGCTTCCGCGACGGCAACGATCTGGACGCCGCCCGCGAGCTGGTGCACTCGCACCTGCGCTTCGTGGTGCATGTGGCCCGCGGTTACAACGGCTACGGCCTTGCCCTGGGCGATCTGATCCAGGAAGGCAACATCGGCCTGATGAAGGCGGTCAAGCGCTTCGACCCGGACATGGGCGTGCGCCTGGTCTCCTTCGCCGTGCACTGGATCCGTGCAGAGATGCACGAGTTCATCCTGAAGAACTGGCGCATCGTGAAGGTGGCCACCACCAAGGCGCAGCGCAAGCTGTTCTTCAACCTGCGCAAGTCGAAGACGCGCCTGGGCTGGATGAACGCGGCGGAAGTGAGCGCGGTGGCCAAGGACCTGAACGTGTCCGAGCGCGAAGTCATGGAAATGGAGTCGCGCCTGTCCGGCCGCGATATCGGTTTCGATGCGCCGACCGACGAGGACAACGAACACGCACCGCCGTCGCCGGCTGCGTTCCTGGTTGCCGATGACGAAGATCCGTCGATGGCCTACGAGCGCGAGGACAGCGAAGACAACCAGATGCAGCTGCTGCGCGAAGGCCTGGCGGAACTGGATGCCCGCTCGCGCGACATCATCCGCCGTCGCTGGCTGGACGCCGACAGCAAGGTGACGCTGCAGGAACTGGCCGACGAGTACGGCGTGTCGGCCGAGCGCATCCGCCAGGTTGAGGCGAACGCGCTGAAGAAGATGAAGGCGCTGTTCACCGCGTAAGCGGGAAGGCGTTGGAATGAAGAAAGGCCCGGCGGTGATGCCGGGCCTTTTTGTTTTTGGAGCGCATCCACGCATGGCGTGGATCAATCCTGACGCCAGGGCGGTAACCGCGCCGACCGCAGCATGCGCTGGACGCTGATTTTCACGCCGTACCACTCGGTGGCACGGTATGATCATGTCACGTGTCTTCCGCACTCGAAGCTTCAACCGCAGTACACGACGTTCTTCACTGACCGATAGAGCCTTGTGCCGCGCGGTGGTGGAAATGCGTCAAGGACTGATTGATGCAGACATAGGGGGCGGCCTTCTCAAAAAGCGAGTTGCGCTGCCGGGCCGCGGAAAGCGCGGTAGCGCCCGCGTTATTGTCGCAACCAAGGTGGGGCGCTACTGGTTCTTTCTCTTCTGCTACGAGAAGAACGCGCGCGCGACCATCAGTAGTGCGGAACGGGATGCCCTTCAGCTGTATGCGTCTGAGTTCTTGAGAATGAGCCCTGCACAGTTGGACAGGGCAGTTATCTGCGGAGAACTGCAGGAGATTTGCCATGACAAAGACGGTTGAACATAGACGCGCAAAGAGTGCGATCCTCGATGCGGTGCATGAAGGCGCGGCGGGCCTTTACGCCAGCGGCTTCATCGACAAGCGGCGCATGAGCATGTACGAGGCGCTTTGTCTGGAGCCTGTGCCCGAATACAGCAGCGCCCAGATCCGTGCACTTCGCACGTCGTTGGAACTTAGCCAGCCGGTGTTCGCAGGTGTGCTCAACACCAGCGTTTCGACGGTCCGTAGCTGGGAACAGGGCGAGAAGAAGCCGAGCGGGCCGTCGCTGAAGCTTTTGAACCTGATTGATCGGAAGGGTCTCGAAGCAGTCCTGTAAAGCAAAGGCCCGGCAATGCCGGGCCTTTGCTTTACCGTGGTATTCAATCCGCGCCATGCATGGAAGCGGGGGTGTGCCTCACCCCTCGCGTGCGATCGCGCGCCAGCCGATGTCGTTGCGGTGGAACTCGTTGGCCCAGGTCACCTTGGCCACGCCGGCATAGGCATTGGCCTGCGCGTCGCGCACGCTGTCGCCCATTGCGGCCACGCACAGCACGCGACCGCCGGCACTGACCACGTGGCCCTGCGCGTCCAATGCAGTCCCCGCATGGAACACCTTGGCACTGGCCGGCACGTCGTCCAGGCCGGAAATCACGTCACCGGTGATCGGCGCTTCCGGGTACGGCCTGGCCGCCAGCACCACGCCCAGCGACGGGCGCACGTCCCACTGCGCTTCGACCTGGTCCAGGCGGCCATCGATGGCCGCTTCCACCAGCTCGACCAGGTCCGACTGCAGGCGCAGCATCACCGGCTGCGTTTCCGGGTCGCCAAAGCGCACGTTGAATTCGATCACCTTCGGCGCGCCGCTGGCGTCGATCATCAGGCCCGCGTAGAGGAAGCCGGTGAACGGGATGCCGTCGGCGATCATGCCCTGCACGGTGGGGTTCACCACCTCGCGCATCACCCGCGCATGCACCTCCGGCGTCACCACCGGGGCCGGCGAATAGGCGCCCATGCCGCCGGTGTTCGGGCCGGTGTCGCCGTCGCCGACGCGCTTGTGGTCCTGCGAGGTGGCCATCGGCAGCGCGTGTACGCCGTCCACCATGGAAATGAAGCTGGCTTCCTCGCCATCGAGGAACTCTTCGATCACCACGCGGGCGCCGGCATCGCCGAACGCGTTGCCCGAGAGCATGTCACGCACCGCGTCTTCGGCTTCGGCCAACGTCATCGCCACGATCACGCCCTTGCCGGCGGCCAGGCCATCGGCCTTGACCACGATCGGTGCGCCCTTCTCGCGGATGTACGCCAGCGCGGCGTCCACGTCGGTGTGCACTGCGTAGAACGCGGTGGGGATGTTGTGGCGGGCCAGGAAGTCCTTGGCGTAGGCCTTGCTGCCTTCCAGCTGCGCGGCGGCTGCGGTCGGTCCGAAGATGCGCAGGCCGGCGGCGCGGAAGCGGTCGACCACGCCGGCCACCAGCGGCACTTCCGGGCCGACCACGGTCAGTGCCACGCCTTCAGCCTGGGCCAGCGCCAGCAGACCGTCGATATCGGTGACTTTCATCGCGACGTTGCGGCACTTGTCTTCGCTGGCGGTGCCGGCGTTGCCGGGTGCCACGATCACTTCGGTGACACGGGAGGACTGGGCCAGCTTCCATGCCAGGGCGTGTTCGCGGCCGCCAGAGCCGATGACGAGGATCTTCATGGGACAGGGTTCTCGGGTACGGAAGAGAAAAGCCGGGCAGGGCCCGGCTTCGTGATGCGGATCAGTGGCGGAAGTGGCGCACGCCGGTGAACACCATCGCCAGGCCATGTTCGTCGGCGGCGGCGATCACTTCGGCATCGCGCATCGAACCGCCCGGCTGGATGACCGCCTTGATGCCGGCGGCAGCAGCGGCGTCGATGCCATCGCGGAACGGGAAGAACGCATCGGAAGCCATCACCGAACCCTCGACCACCAGGTTCGCATCGGCCGCCTTGATGCCGGCGATGCGGGCCGAGTACACGCGGCTCATCTGGCCGGCGCCCACGCCAATCGTGCGGTTGTCCTTGGCGTACACAATCGCGTTGGACTTCACGAACTTGGCCACCTTCCAGGCGAACAGCAGGTCGGTGAACTGCTTGTCGGTCGGCGCCAGCTTGCTGACCACCTTCAGCTCGTCGCGGGTCATGCCGCGGTTGTCCGAGGACTGCAGCAGCAGGCCCGAGCCCACGCGCTTGCTGTCGAAGTTGTTCAGGCCATCACCATGCGGGATGCGCAGCACGCGCACGTTGGCCTTCTTCTGCGCGTATTCCAGCGCGGCCGGCTCGTAGTCTGGGGCAATCAGCACTTCCACGAACTGGCGGTCCAGGATCACCTTGGCAGTGGCGGCGTCCAGCGGCTTGTTGAAGGCGATGATGCCGCCGAAGGCGCTGGTCGGGTCGGTGGCGTAGGCCAGCTCGTAGGCATCGCCGTTGCCGGCACCGACGGCCACGCCACACGGGTTGGCGTGCTTGACGATGACGCAGGCCGGTGCATCGAACTGGCGCACGCATTCCCACGCCGCGTCGGCATCGGCCAGGTTGTTGTAGCTCAGTTCCTTGCCCTGCAGCTGCTGGAAGGTGGCCAGCGTGCCCGGCACCGGGTACAGGTCGCGGTAGAACGCGCCGCTCTGGTGCGGGTTCTCGCCGTAGCGCAGGTCCATCACCTTCACGAAGGTGGAGTTCATCTGCGCCGGGTACTCGGCACGTGCCGGTACGGCGGCGTCGGTGGCGGTGACCGCCGACAGGTAGTTGCTGATCGCCGCGTCGTATTGGGCGACGCGGTTGAACGCGGCCACCGAGAACGCGAAGCGGGTGGCGGCCGTCAGCTGGCCGTTGTTGGCCGCCAGCGAGGCCAGCAGTTCGGCGTACTGCGACGGGTCGGTGGCCACTGCCACGCGGGCGAAGTTCTTGGCCGCCGAACGCAGCATGGCCGGGCCGCCGATGTCGATGTTCTCGACCGCGTCGGCCAGCGTGCAGTCGGCCTTGGCGGTGACCGATTCGAACGGGTACAGGTTCAGCACCAGCAGGTCGATGGCACCGATGCCGTGCTCAGCCATCACCGCATCATCCAGGCCCGAACGGCCCAGCAGGCCGCCGTGCACCATCGGGTGCAGGGTCTTGACCCGGCCGTCCATCATTTCGGGGAAGCCGGTGACGTCGGCCACGTCCTTCACGGCCAGGCCCGCATCGCGGATCGCCTTGGCGGTGCCGCCGGTGGACAGCAGCTCCACGCCGCGTGCCGCCAGCGCAGTGGCCAGCTCGACCAGACCGGTCTTGTCGGAAACGGAGAGGAGGGCCCGGCGGACGGGCAACAGATCAGCAGTCATGGGACAAAATCGGCAGCGGAGCGGGGCCGATATTGTAGGCGGTGGGGGCCGGTGGCGGGCGCTGGAAGGGGTAATTTGCCGTGGCGATCGACGCAAGGCCGGGTCGGGCACACCGATCCGGCCCGATCCGTGGGCTGGCCTGCGGACCAGAGCAGGGTTGTCGGAATCTGCCAACGATGGGGTAGGCTGTGCCCGCACTGCCAAGGATCAGCGGGTACGGATCATGTCGATCTATGCACTGAAAGGACGTTTCCAGGACCTGTTGCGTCCGGCCGTACGCGGCCTGTACCGCAGGGGAATCACCGCCAATACGGTGACCGTGGCCGCCGCCGTGGTCTCGCTGCTGGTGGCCGCCGCCGTGTGGTGCTGCGCGCCGGCGCAGCCCCTGCTGTACCTGCTGCTGCCACTGTGGATGCTGCTGCGCATGGCGCTCAACGCCGTGGACGGCATGCTGGCCCGCGAGTTCGGCCAGCAGTCGCGGCTGGGCGCCTATCTGAACGAGCTGTGCGATGTGGTTGCCGATGCGGCGCTGTACCTGAGCGTGCTCAGCGTGCCGGGCGTGCGCCCCGAGACGCTGTGGCTGCTGGCCTGGACCGCGGCCCTGAGCGAGTACGCCGGGGTGCTGGGGCTGATGGTCGGTGCCAGCCGCCGCTACGACGGCCCGATGGGCAAGAGCGACCGCGCATTCGTGATTGGTGCGCTTGGCCTGCTGCTGGCGTTTGAGTGGGTTGGCGCGATGACGGTCACTGGCGTGGCCGCGGTCATGGCGGTGCTGTGCGTGCTGACGATGGTCAACCGCGTCCGTCGGGGACTGCGGGAAGCAGCGGTTTCGCCGAATTAACCAAGCAGATACAAGAAGACAATCAGGAGATTGCATGCGTCAGGCGCAGGAACGGGAATTCCACAGCTTCGACCAGGTACCGCTGTTCTACCGGTACTGGGCGGGCACCACCGCAACGCCGGCCACCAAGGCCATCGTGCTGCTGCACCGCGGCCATGAGCACTCCGGCCGGGTCACCCACCTGGTCGATGAGCTGGACCTGCCCGACACCGCCTTCTTCGCCTGGGACGCGCGCGGCAATGGCCGTTCGCCGGGCGCACGGGGCGATGCACCGGGCTTCCCGGCGCTGGTGCGTGATCTGGACAGTTTCATCGCCCACATCGGCGCCGAGCACGGCATTGCGGTGGAAGACATCGTGGTGATCGCGCAGAGCGTAGGGGCGGTGGTCGCCGCCACCTGGGTGCACGACTACGCCCCACGCCTGCGCGCGCTGGTGATGGCTTCGCCGGCGTTCAAGGTGAAGCTGTACGTGCCGTTCGCACGCCCGGGCCTGGCGCTGATGCAGAAGCTGCGCGGCAATTTCTTCGTCAACAGCTACGTCAAGCCGCAGTGGCTGACCCATGACCCGGCGCGGGTGGAAAGCTATCGCACCGACCCGCTGATCACCCGGCCGATTTCGGTGCGCGTGCTGCTGGGCCTGTACGAGGCGGCCGACCGCATCGTGGCCGATGCGCAGGCGATCAGCGTACCGGTGCAGCTGCTGGTGTCCGGCTCGGATTTCGTCGTGCACCGTGGCCCGCAGGACCGCTTCTACGAGCGCCTGTCCAGCCCGATCAAGGAGCGTGTGCATCTGCCGGGCTTCTTCCACGACACGCTGGGCGAGCGCGATCGTGCACCAGCACTGGCGCGCATCCGCAGCTTCATCCAGGCGCGTTTTGCCGAGCCGCTGCGCGAGCTGTCACGGCGCGACGCGCACCGTCACGGGCCAACCTTCGAAGAATCCGAGATCCTGGCCTGGCCACCGGAGCGCAACAGCCTGGCCGACCTGCGCTGGCGCGTGGTGCGTGGCGGCCTGCGCTTCGGCGGCACGCTGTCCGAAGGCATCGCGCTGGGCCTGCGGACCGGTTTCGATTCCGGTAGCACGCTGGACTACATCTACCGGAATGAGGCGCGCGGCAAGGGCCCATTGGGGCGGATGGTCGACCGCAACTACCTGGATGCAATCGGCTGGCGTGGCATCCGCGTGCGCGGCCAGCACCTGCAGGAACTGCTGCGCGACGCTGCCCAGCGCCTGCGCGGGCAGGGCACGCCGGTGCGTGTGCTGGACGTGGCCGCCGGCCATGGCCGGTATGTGCTGGAAGCGCTGGGCCAGGGCGAACAGCGCGCCGACCGTATCGTGCTGCGTGATTTCAGCGATCTGAACGTGACCCAGGGCCAAGCGTTGATCGAGCGCCTCGGTGCGGCCGACATCGCCCGCTTCGAGCAGGGCGATGCGTTCGATCCGGCGCAACTGGCCAAGGTCGATCCAGCACCGACACTGGCGGTGGTCTCGGGCCTGTACGAGCTGTTCCCCGACAACGACGCCGTGCTGCGCTCGCTGCAGGGTATCGCCGCAACGGTGCCGGTGGGCGGCTACCTGGCTTACACCGGCCAACCCTGGCACCCGCAGCTGGAATTCATCGCCCGCGCGCTGACCAGCCATCGCGGTGGCGCGGCGTGGGTGATGCGCCGCCGTACCCAGCAGGAGATGGATGAGCTGGTGCGCCTGGCCGGTTTCGAGAAGGTGGCGCAGCGCATCGACGACTTCGGCATCTTCACCGTGTCGCTGGCGCGCCGGACCGCGTGATGGCGACGCTCGCCGCAACCCCGCTGGCCGCGGAAGGGCGCCCCTGGCGGCGCGCCCTGCTGTGGCTGGCCCTGCTGGGTCCGTTCTTCTTCGCAAGCTACGGCTTCGCCAACTGGATGGCCGGCCGCCACGCCACCCTGCCGGTGATGGCGTTCGCGTGGGAGACACGCATCCCGTTCGTGCCGTGGACGATCGTGCCGTACTGGTCGATCGACCTGTTCTACGCGATCTCGTTCTTCCTGTGCCGGCAACGGCTGGAGCTGGACCGGCACGCGCTGCGGCTGTTCAGTGCGCAGGTCATCGCGGTGGCCTGCTTCCTGCTGTGGCCGCTGCGTTTCAGCTTCGAGCGTCCGGAGATCGGCGGTGTGTTCGGCTGGCTGTTCGATGTGCTGCTGAGCTTCGACAAGCCGTTCAACCAGGCGCCGTCGCTGCACATCGTGTTGTTGATCGTGCTGTGGGTGAAGTTCGCGCAGTACCTGCATGGCGCGTGGCGCGGGCTACTGCATGTGTGGGCACTGCTGATCGGCGTCTCGGTGCTGACCACGTTCCAGCACCATTTCATCGATATCCCGACCGGCCTGCTGGCCGGTTGGCTGTGCGTCTGGCTGTGGCCGGAGCAGGGCACGCCACCATTGCGGGCCTGGCACACCGCGCGTGATGCGAGGCGTTGGCGATTGGCAGCGTTGTACCTGCTGGGGGCCGCCGTATTGCTGGTGCCGGTGGTGCTTCTGCGTGGCGCCGCATTGTGGCTGCTGTGGCCGGTGGCGTCGTTGCTGCTGGTGGCGCTGGCCTATGCCGGGCTGGGTACAGCGGTGTTCCAGAAGCGCGCCGATGGCCGCCTGACGATGGCCGCGCGATGGCTGCTGGCACCGTACCTGGGCGCTGCCTGGATCAACTCGCGGCTGTGGACGCGGCGTGCGCCGCAGCCGGTGCCGGTGCTGGACGGCGTGTGGCTGGGCCGCATTCCCAACGGCGCGTTGCCGCCGCCACTGGGGGGCGTGGTGGATGCCTGCGCCGAGCTGTCCTGTCGCGCGCAGGGCGCCGCGTATGCCAGCGTGCCGATGCTGGACCTGGTGGTCCCTGCACCGGAACAGCTGCGCGAAGCGGCCGAGGCCATCGAGCGCCTGCATGCGCACGGCCCGTTGCTGGTGTGCTGCGCGCTGGGCTATTCGCGCAGCGCCGCCAGCGTGGCCACCTGGCTGCTGCGCAGTGGTCGTGCGGCCGATGCGGACGCGGCGGTGGCGATCGTGCGTGCTGCGCGCCCTGGCATCGTGCTGGGTACGGCCCATCTGCGTGCCATCACCGACGCGGCAGGAGTGCGCGCATGAGCACGGTTCCCGATCTGGCGACCATGCAGCTGCTGCTGCGGCAGGGGCGTTGGCCGGCATGCCTGTCGCTGGGGCTGCTGCTGGTGGCATTGCTGCTGCTCGGCACCGAGCCGGGCCTGGCGATGATCGCTGCAGGGTTGCTGCTGGCCAGCATGTCTGCAGGGGTGGCCCAGACGTACCACGCGTGGCGGGTTGCGCTGGACGCCAGCCTGCTGCAGCTGCTGCGCGATGAGCGTATGGACGGCGATGCCGCCGCGCGCCGCACTGATCAGCTGCTGCAGGACAGCGGCCTGCGCCGCCCGTCGCCCGATGCGCCCCTGCGGGGCTGGGACGCGCGCTGGGCCGGCATGCGTCGCCTGCTGCTGCGCCAGTACCTGCTGACAGCGGTGCAGTTCGCACTGCTGGTGCTGGCCGTGTTGTGGCCGCAGACGTGAACGGGAGGGACCAATGTTCGCCGAACTGATTGCCCGCGCCTGCAGTGGTGCGATCCATGTAGTAACCGGTGCCCGCGCGCTGTGGATCGGTTGCGCGCCGTCCAGCGAGCGCCGTGTGTACTACGGCAACCACGCCAGCCATGGCGACTTCGTGCTGATCTGGTCGTCGATGCCGCCTGCGTTGCGGCGCCAGGTGCGGCCAGTTGCCGCGGCCGAATACTGGCAGCGCGACGGCCTGCGTCGCTACCTGATCGATGCGGTGTTCAACGGCGTGCTGGTCGAGCGCGAGGCCGGCCATCGCCAGCAGGATCCGCTGCAGGCCCTGCGTGACGCGGTGGACGAAGACTGCTCGCTGATCCTGTTTCCGGAAGGTACCCGCAACGTGGGCGATGAGCCGCTGCTGCCGTTCAAGAGCGGCATCTATCACCTGGCACGGCAACGGCCGGAGCTGGAATTCGTGCCGGTGTGGATCGACAACCTGAAGCGGGTGATGCCCAAGGGCCGGTTCCTGCCGCTGCCGCTGCTGTGCACGGCCACCTTCGGTACGCCGCTGCGGCTGCAGGCCGACGAGGACAAGGCGGCCTTCCTGGCCCGCAGCCGGCAGGCGCTGCTGGACCTGGCGCCGAACGGGGGGCGCGCATGAGTTTCCTGATCGATGTGTCCGGCGACCTGGCAGCGCAGAGCGTGGGCCAGCAGACCGGCCTGCTGTTCGCTGGCGTCGGTGCGGTGCTGGTACTGGCCACGTTGGTGGCCGAAACGCTGCGATGGCGCCAGCGCGGCCGGCCCAGCGCGGTCATCGCCAACCTGGTGTCGCGCATCCGCGCGTGGTGGGTAATGGCGATCGTGGTCGGGCTGGCGCTGTTCTTCGGCCGCGCCGGGGTGATCGTGCTGTTCGCGATCATCTCGCTGTTCGCACTGCGCGAGTTCATCACCCTGGCGCCGACCCGCTCAGGCGATTACTACGCGCTGCTGGCCGCGTTCTACATCGTGCTGCCGTGGCAGTACTACCTGGTGTGGATCGACTGGTACGGCATGTACACGCTGCTGATTCCGGTCTACGCGTTCCTGTTCCTGCCGATCCTGTCGACCATCGGCGGCGACACCACGCACTACCTGGAGCGGACCGCTAAGGTGCAGTGGGGGCTGATGATCTGCGTGTTCTGCATTTCGCATGTGCCGCTGCTGCTGAACCTGCACGTGCCGGGCCATGACCCCTCGCGCAACGTGCTGCTGTTTGCTTTCCTGGTGATCGTGGTGCAGTCCTCGGACGTGCTGCAGTACATCTGGGGCAAGTTGTTGGGCAAGCACCTGATCGCGCCGAAGCTGTCGCCGTCGAAGACGGTGGAGGGCTTCGTCGGCGGCGTGCTGAGTGCCAGCGCACTGGGCGCGGCGCTGTGGTGGATCACCCCGTTCACGCCGCTGCAGGCGTTCGGCCTGTCGCTGCTGATCAACCTGATGGGGTTCTGGGGCGGCCTGGTGATGTCGGCGATCAAGCGTGACCGGGGCATCAAGGACTGGGGCCACATGATCGAGGGCCATGGCGGCATGCTCGACCGGCTGGATTCGGTGTGCTTCGCCGCGCCGGTGTTCTTCCACGTGGTGCGGTATTACTGGAAGGCGGGCGGCGGCGGTTGATTCTGCCGGGCTTCCATCCACGCATGGGGCGGATCTACCGGTAGTGCCGGCCGCTGGCCGGCAACTGCAACATCCTGCCACCGTTCGTGGGGTTGCCGGCCAGCGGCCGGCACTACCCGTGCGCGTTTACGCGCTGATGCCGTATTCCTTCAGCTTCTTGCGCAGGGTGGCACGGTGGATGCCCAGCATCGCGGCGGCGCGGCTCTGGTTGCCTTCGCAGTGGTTGAGCACTTCCACGAACAGCGGGATCTCCATCTCGCGCAGCACGATCTCGTAGACATCGTCCGCGTCGCAGCCATCGAGGTCACGCAGGTAACGGCGCACGGATTGGGCGACATGTTCACGCAGCGGTGGCCGGGGAGCGCCACGACTGTTGTCAGGACGAGAGAGGACAGCGTTCAAGGGGGTTCCCGATTCGGTGGGCCCGTGCGCGCGGTGCGCGCGGCCGGACGAGGTGGTGGCGGCCAGTCTAGCGCGAGCGTGCCCGGCCTGCCACGGCCGGTCGCCTTTTCACGTTCAGAGGAAGTCGAAGGTGAATGCGACGGTGGATGCGGCGGGCTCCTGCACACGGAAGGCGACGCGCGCGCTCTGGCCCGGTTCCAGCAGGGCGGCGCCGGGGTTCTCGCCAAGGTACTGCGCAGGCGTGAACACACCGCTGCCGATCACCCGGCCATCAGCATCGGACAGTGACAGGCGCAGGTCCGGCCAGGCCTGTGCCCAGCGTGCGTCGTTGCGGATGCTGGCCTGCACCTGCAGCACGCCGGCCTGCCCGGGCAGCGGCCGGATCTCGCGGCTGGTCATGGTGAAGGCGGTGGGTTCATGCCAGGCCGGCAGGCTGCAGCGCAGGAGGCCGCAGAGCGTGCCCAGCCAAGCACGGTTGCCAGCGTCGGCGGCCAGCCGCGCACGGTCGGCCAGCACGCTCTGCAGCACCAGCAGCAGCGCCAGCCCTGCAACCAGCAGCCAGTGCCAGCGCGGTGCCGGCAGGCCGCGGGGGCGCGCACTGCCAAGGAAACTCGGCGCGTCAACGGCGGCCGTCGTCGCCGGCACTGCAACCGGTGCCGACGCGATGGCCGCAATGTCATCAACGATGACAGGCGCATCGTCGTGTTGCATCTCCGCCGCCACATGCGCCGCTTCGGCGGGCCCGGCTGGCACCTGCATGGCAGGCGACGCGTGTTCTTCCGGGGCCTGCGTGCGCGCATCGGTCGCAGGCACGGGCGAACCTTCCGGGGCGGTGCGCAGGAAGGTTGCCAGAGGGCGTCGCGGTGGGTTCGGCTCGGACATGCTCAGGGTGCGGGCTCGGATCCAGCAGTCATTCAACCACGATCAGGCGCGGCGCACGCCGGTGATGCGCATCCAGTCGCCATCCTGGGTCGCCTGCAGGTCGTCGAACCATTCGGCATAGCGCTGCAGCAGTTCACCTTCCTGGCCGTGCAGGATGCCGGACAGGGCAATACGGCCGCCGGCAGCCACGCGCGCGGCCAGCAGCTCGGCCAACGCGTCCAGTGCCGAGGCGAGGATGTTGGCGACCACGATCGGGTAGGTGGCGACCGGTTCGTCCGGCGGCAGGTACACGTGCATGCGCGCCTGCTCGCCGTTGCGCTCGGCATTGTCGGCGGTGGCGACCAGGGCCTGCGGATCGTTGTCCACGCCGATGGCCTCAGCGGCGCCCAGCTTCAGCGCGGCAAGCGCAAGGATGCCGGAGCCGCAGCCGAAGTCGAGCACGCGCTGGCC
Organism: Stenotrophomonas sp. YJH_SMC_25; assembly: GCF_059369595.1. NCBI lineage: Bacteria > Pseudomonadati > Pseudomonadota > Gammaproteobacteria > Lysobacterales > Lysobacteraceae > Stenotrophomonas > Stenotrophomonas sp. YJH_SMC_25. The sequence goes on from NZ_JCAFSV010000003.1 coordinate 107,587, forward strand.
CTGCAGCAGGCCATCCACGGCCAGCTGGTCCAGCCAGCGCAGGCAGAGCGCGGTGGTCGGGTGGGTGCCCGAGCCGAACGCCAGGCCCGGGTCCAGCCGCACCACGGCGGCGTCGGCAGCCTGTGCGGCCTCCGGCAGTTCATGGTTCCACGGCACGATCCAGGTGCGGCTGCCGAAAGCCATCGGCTGGAACTGGTCCAGCCAGGCGCGTTCCCAGTCCTCGTCCTCGACCGCGCGGAAACTGCCGCTGCTCCAGTCCAGTTCCGGGTCGAACGCCTCCAGCGCGGCCAGCAGCAGCAATGCGTTGCTGTCGGCGGGAAACAGCGCGCTCAGCACCAGGGTGTCCCATAGCGGGGTCTCGCCCACGCCCGGCTCGAGAATGGCCTGTTCGTTGCTGGTATCGGCCTCGGCATCAAGCAGCGTGACGGCCAGTGCGCCGACATCCTCCAGCGCATTCTCATAGCGGGGCTGGGTAGCTTCGGTGCAACGCAGGGTCAGTTCCAGGAACGGCATGGCGGTGGGAGGCAATCGCGGGAAAGGGGGCCATGCTAGACCATCGGAGCGTCTCCGTATTGCCTGAGATGCCGTTCGGAGATGAACGGAACCGATTCAGACAGGCCTGGCGGGCCTTGCTAAACTTGCTGCTTTCCTGTGCGCCATGAACGCTCACTGCCGCCAATGGCCTTTGCTCCGACCCTTAAAACCTGGTTGCTCGTGCTGCCGGCGGTGGCCGTGCTGGGCGTGGCCGGGTATCGGGCCAGCGGCCATGCCGGGTCGGTACCGGTGACCGCAGGCGAACTGCCGACGGCGCAGGTTGCGGCGGACGATGCGGCGCCCCTGCCGGTCGTGCCGGAAGCGTTGGCGCGTCGCCTGGCGGCGTTCGAGCGCGGCAACGCGCTGCCTTCGGGCCTGCCGCTGGACCTGCGCGCGGACATCGAGGATGCCACCGATCTGTACGCCTATGCGCAGCGCCTGCGCGTGCAGGCCGACGACGGCAATCACGAGGCGCGCTGGATGCTCAGCCGGGTCTACGACTACTGCGCGCAGTACGCCATCGATCCAGGCGGTTATCGGTTGGACAACAATGTGCTGGCCGGGCTGGGCCTGACCGCTGCACCGGCGATGGTGCAGGCGCGCGAGCGCGTGGCGCAGCGCTGTGGCGGCTTCGTGCCGGGCGACAAGCTGGGGTCCGCGCTGGTGCTGGCCGAGCGCCGCAAGGCAGCCACGCAGGGCAACCTCGCAGCGGAAGCATCGCTGTTTGCCGAAGGCGAGCCGCTGAATGACAGCCCCGAGTACCGCCGTGACCTGGTCGAGCGGGTGCGCACATCGCGCGATCCGGAGGCCTTCATGGCCATTGCACCGGGCATGGGCGTGCGCGCGGCGGGCGACCAGGCGCTCACTGGCCTGGTGGCGGGAGAACAGCTCAGTGAACTGGCGTGGCGGGTTGCGGCCTGCGAGCTCGGTCTACCGTGTGGTGCCGACAGCGTGCTGGTCAACAGTTTTTGCGCGAATGGAGGGATCTGTTCGCAGGATGGGACGCAGGATTTCCGGGATTTCGTGTATGACGCTGCGGTTTCGCGGCAAGGTGCGGGGAAAATGAAGCAGTGGATCAAGCGATTGGTTGGAAAGAGGGGCGGGCAATGAACTACCGTCGATTCCTGCATGGGGCCAAGTTCTGGTTCTGGGTGGCACTGTTCGTGGCCTATTCGGCCGGCGCGGTCGGGCTGTTGATGATCGACACCTATGAAGATCGTTACCGGCATCTGTCGAAAGTGGAACTGACCACGGTGAAGTCGCAGGAAGATGTGCGCCGCGTGGGTGCCAGCCAGGTCGCTGCGGTCTATCGCGCGCAGAGCGGCATGCCGTTCGCATCGTTGCCGGCAGGCAGTACCTTCCAGGTGGTGTGGCCCGATGGGTCCACCGAGACGATGGTGATCGTCGACCCGAGCTCGCCCAATGGTGTACGCCCGCTGGCGAATTCGCAGATCCCGGCCGAAGCTGCCGACAAGCGCTGATGCACCTGCCGTAGAGCCGAGCCCACGCTCGGCTCTACGGCAATGGAAAAAGGGCGGGGATATCCCCGCCCTTTTCATGTCCAGTACCTGCTGCCGATCAGGTCAGTGCGATCGGCTTGTTCTTGCGCTCGGCAAGACGCTTTTCCAGGTAGTGGATGTTCTGGCCACCGGCCTGGAAGCCCTTGTCGCGCATGATCCGCTGCTGCAGGGCGATGTTGGTCTTGATGCCGTCGACCACCATCTCGCTCAGCGCCACCCGCATGCGGGCGATGGCGGTTTCGCGGTCCGGGCCGTGCACGATCAGCTTGCCGATCATCGAGTCGTAGTTCGACGGCACGCGGTAGCCACTGTAGATGTGGGTATCCACGCGCACGCCGGGGCCACCCGGCGGATGGAAGCCGGTGATGGTGCCCGGGCTCGGCACGAAGGTTTCGGCGTCTTCGGCGTTGATGCGGCACTCGATCGCGTGGCCGGTCAGCACCACGTCGCTCTGCTTGATCGACAGCTTCTGGCCGGCGGCGATCTTCAGCTGCTCGGCCACCAGGTCGATGCCGGTGACCATTTCGGTGACCGGATGTTCCACCTGGATGCGGGTGTTCATCTCGATGAAGTAGAAGCGGCCGTCTTCGTACAGGAACTCGAAGGTGCCGGCGCCGCGGTAGCCGATGCGCACGCAGGCTTCGGTGCAGACCTTGCCGATCTGCTCGCGCTGTTCGGCGGTGATGCCCGGTGCCGGTGCTTCTTCCACCACCTTCTGGTGGCGGCGCTGCATCGAGCAGTCGCGCTCACCCAGGTGGATGGCGTTGCCCTGGCCGTCGGCCAGCACCTGGATTTCCACGTGGCGCGGGTTCTCCAGGAACTTCTCCATGTAGACCTCGCCATTGCCGAACGCGGCCTTGGCCTCGCTCTTGGTGGTTTCGATCGAGGTCTTCAACGAGGCCTCGGCATGCACCACGCGCATGCCGCGACCGCCACCGCCACCGGCCGCCTTGATGATGACCGGGTAGCCGATCTCACGGGCGATCTTGGTGTTGGCGACGATGTCATCGCCCAGCGGGCCGCCCGAACCGGGCACGCACGGCACGCCGGCCGACTTCATCGCGCGGATGGCTTCGACCTTGTCGCCCATCATGCGGATGGTGTCAGCCTTGGGGCCGATGAAGATGAAGCCGGATTCTTCCACGCGCTCGGCGAAGTCGGCGTTCTCCGACAGGAAGCCGTAACCGGGATGGATCGCCTGCGCGTCGGTGACTTCAGCGGCGGCGATCAGCGCCGGAATGTTGAGGTAGCTCTGCGGCGACGGCGCCGGGCCGATGCAGACCGACTCGTCGGCCATGGCCACATGCTTGAGGTTGCGGTCGACCGTGGAATGCACGGCCACCGTGCGGATGCCGAGGGTGTGGCACGCGCGCAGGATGCGCAGCGCGATCTCCCCTCGGTTGGCGATGACGACTTTGTCGAGCATGGCGTGCCCCTCAGCCGATCACGAACAGCGGCTGGTCGAATTCCACCGGCTGGCCGTTCTCGCCGAGGATGGCGACGATGGTGCCGGACGTGTCGGCTTCGATCGGGTTGAACATCTTCATTGCTTCGATGATGGCCAGGGTCTCGCCTTCCTTGACCTGCTGCCCAACGGTGACGAAGGCCGGCTTGTCCGGTGCGGACGACGCGTAGAAGGTGCCGACCATCGGCGAGCGCAGCACGTGGCCTTCCGGCAGTGCAGGGCCCGGCTTGGCGGTACCGCCGGTGGAGGCTTCGGTTGGCGACTGCATCGGCATTGCCTGCGGTGCCGGGGCGGCCGGAGCGGCGTACACCGGGGCGGCGACCGGGGCGGCATAGCCGGCCACCGGGGCACGCGACAGGCGCACCGACTCTTCGCCTTCCTTGATTTCGATTTCAGCCAGGTTCGACTCTTCCAGCAGGTCGATCAGCTTCTTGATTTTGCGCAGATCCATGAGGGCCTCTTTGGTTTCTATCTAGGTGAGGAGAGCGCCGTGGGCGCCCGGGTCGACAATCAGGTGGCGGATACCCGCAGCAGCGCCGCGTCCATCGCGTAGCGGTAGCTGTCGGCACCGAAGCCGCACACCACGCCCACCGCCTTGTCACTGAAGTAGCTGTGCTGGCGGAACGGTTCGCGGGTATGCGGGTTGGACAGGTGGATCTCGATGAACGGCACCGCCACCGCGGCCAGCGCATCGCGCAGGGCAACCGAGGTGTGGGTGAAGGCGGCGGGGTTGATCAGGATGAAAGCGGTTCCGTCGTCGCGCGCGGCCTGCACGCGGTCCACCAGCACATGCTCGGCGTTGGACTGCAGGCTCTCCACCGCGTGCCCGGCGGCCGATGCCTGGCTGGCCAGGGCCTGGTCGATGTCGGCCAGCGTGGTGTGGCCGTAGACCTCCGGCTCGCGTGTGCCGAGCAGGTTGAGGTTGGGGCCGTGCAGGACCAGCAGCTTCGCCATGGGATCCGGAAGACGGGAAAGGGCGGCAGTCTGGCGGAACCGGCGGATGCTGTCCAGTTCGGCGAAGTTTGCAGCGTTTCAATCGAACGTTTGAAATCTGCCGGAGCGCTTGTGGCCGTATGGCGGGCGCTGGATCAAGGCGCGCTGAATGGCTCGCAGGCCGGGGATGCATGCACGTAGGCCGACGATGGCGGCAGGCATGGGCAGGGCTGATGCTGTCATGGGTGGTGCTGCAGTAGATCCACGCCACGCGCGGATGAGGCCACCATTCAATAGATCCACGCGATGCGTGGATGGAGGACGTTCGGTACGCAGCACGCTAAGCACCCACCGAGGGGCAGCCCAAGGTGCGCCGCACGCCTACTGCCCCCCGCCACGCCCCCGCTCACGTCTCCAGCGGCACCGTCGGCACCACGTTCGGGAACACCTCTTCCAGCGGTTCCCGTTCTCCAGGCTTCGGTGCCGGCCAGTTGTAGGCATTCACCGGCTGCGCGCGGTTTACCCACAACGCGTAATACAGGTGGTCGGCGCGGCCATCACCGGTATTGGGGTGGATCAGGATGGTCAGGCCCAGGCTGTTGAGCTGCAGCCAGGGCACCAGCACCGGCAGCAGGTCGTTGGTGAAGCCGAAGTAGAACGACGGGGTGACGTGCGGCCCGCGTGGTTCCAGGTTCCAGTTGCCCAGCTCCACCGGGAAGCGCTCGGCCGCCCAGCGCCGCAGCAGCGCAGCCTTCTCGAAGCTGTCCTCGTCGAAGTAGATGTGCGCGTGATAGCTCTTGATGTCGGTGTAGGCGCGTGGGGTCACGGGCAGGGTGGCCTCGCCGGGACGCACGCTGGCCGGGCGCGGGGTCGGTTCGCTGGCCGTGGCCTGGCCCCAGGGGCTGCGCCCTTCCGGTGCTGGCGGCACGATGGCACGGAAGCCGGGGCGGCCAGGCTCGGTGGTGTTCACCGCGTCGTTGCCGCGCGGTGCTGCGGCGGTGGTCGAGGCACTGGCCAGGCCGCCAGCGGCCAGACCCGCCGAAGCGATCAGGCGGCGCCGTGCCGGCGAAAGCAGGTCGGCCCAGTGGGCGTCATCATCGCCGGCGTCGGTGAGGGTCTGCGGGTCCGGGTGCATGAAGGGCTCCGTGGCGGCATCGTGTGGGCAGGCAAGCACGCTCGGGCACCCGCATCCACAGCGTCCAATAAGCAGGGGGCATCACCTCATGCAGGTGCGCCCCGTTGTCGTTGAGCGTGGCCGCTGGGCGGGCTAGGGTGCAGGTCTGCCGCCCCGGAGCCCTTCCATGATCTCGCCCGATGCCGACACACAGCAAAAGCGCGCGTTCTTCCGCCAGCTGCACGCGCAGGGTTGCTTCGTGCTGCCCAACCCGTGGGATGTGGGCAGTGCCCGCTACCTGCAGCGGCAGGGCTTCCAGGCACTGGCCACCACCAGCGCCGGCTGCGCCTGGAGCGAAGGGCGGCCGGACGGAGCGGTTTCGCTGCAGGCCACGCTGGCGCATCTGCGCGTGATGGTGGCAGCGACTCCATTGCCGTTGAATGCCGACTTCGGTGATGGCTTCGGCGCCACGCCGCAGGCGGTGCAGGAGGCGGTGGCCGCGGCGATCGACACCGGCATTGCAGCATTGTCGATCGAGGATGCCAGCGGCGTGGCCGATGCACCGCTGCGTCCGATCGACCAGGCGGTCGAGCGCCTGCGCGCTGCCCGTGCAGCCATCGACCGCGCGGGTGGCGACGTGCTGCTGGTCGGCCGCGCCGAGAACTTCTTCGTTGGCGTGCCGGATCTGCAGGACACCCTGCAGCGCCTGCGTGCCTACGCAGAGGCCGGTGCCGACGTGCTGTATGCACCTGGCATCAGCACGCGCGAGCAGATCAGCGCGGTGGTCGCCGCTGCCGGGTCGAAGCCGGTGAACCTGCTGGTCGGTGGACCGACGTCGCTGAGCCTGCAGGACATCGCCGCGCTCGGCATTCGCCGGGTGAGTCTGGGCGGCGCACTCGCCCGTGCCGCGTGGGGCGGGCTGATGCAGGCGACCCAGCCGATCGTGCAGGACGGACGCTTCGATGGCCTGCAGCAGGCGGCCTCCGGGGCTGCCTTGAACGCGCTGTTCCGCTAGATCCACGCCGTGCAAGGCGGGAGGGGCCGGCGACTACAGCGCCTCGATCTCCCGCTTGGGTAAGGTCACGTCGGGTTCCAGCGCTGGCAGCAGTTGGCGAAGCAGGTTTGGATTGCCCTGCAGCCCGGTGCCATCCAGATACGTCCAGCCGGAACCACCAACGCGGCGCACGGCCACCATGAACGTGGTGCTGCGCATTGGGGTTTCACGCACCCGTATCAGGGATTGGCGTGGCACGAAGCAGACTTCTTCCTCTCCGGCAGCATAGGTCCGGGTCGGCACACCTACATCTTCGCTGATGATCACTACACCGGCGTTGTGCTGCTTCTTCAACGCATCACGGGTGATCGCCTGGAAGGCGTCATCGCCGCCGGCCAGTCGCTTGAGGCTGGGATGGGTACGTTCGATGAGGAAGTCCGCATCGCCGCGGGCGTATGCAGCCATCATGGCGCGCACATCTTCGCGCAGAGCCTTCGCATCACTGGGACTGAGTTCACCTGCGAAGGCGGATGGCAGCAACAGCAACAGCAACAGCGACAGCAGCATCAGCATCGTCAGGGGCAGGCGTCGATCCATGTTCGGGTGTCTCACAGGGCACCGCCGCACTATACGGTGGATGCGAAAACAGCGTCCCATCGATGGCGCTGGTATCCCGAAAATCACTACTTACTATTGGTAGGTATTGATTTCTGGAGACCCCCCATGCACAGCCTCATTGTCATCGCCCACCCTGAACCCGGTTCGCTGACCCATGCGATGGCGCATCGCATCGGCGATGCCATCAATGCTGCCGACGCCCGCAACACCGTGGCCTACGCCGATCTGATGGCCGAAGGCTTCGATCCGCGCTTCAACGCCCAGGACCAAGCCTTGTTCCGCAGCACCGGCGCGGTACCGGCCGACATCGCCGCCGAGCACGCACGGCTGGAGGCCACCGATACGCTGGTGCTGGTGTTCCCGTTGTACTGGTGGTCGTTCCCGGCACTGCTGAAGGGCTGGATCGACCGTGTCTTCACCAACGAATGGGCCTACGCACAGGACGCGCAGGGCAAGCTGGTGAAGAAGCTGCAGCGCCTGAACGTGCATCTGGTGGGGCTGGGCGGTGCCGACGCAGCGATGGTCGAACGACGCGGCTACGATGCGGCGATGAAGACGCAGATCGACATGGGCATCTTCGACTACTGTGGCGCACGCGTGCTGACGTCCGACCTGCTGCTGGATGCCGATACCGGTGCGGCTGGAGCGCATCTGCAGACCGCGCTGGCGATCGGCCGTAAAATAGGCACTCCGATGCGCTGATCGCCGTGTTCCGCCGATGCCCGCCAACGCCGCTCCCACGCGCCGCCGATTGACCCGCGAGCAACGCGCCCGCCAGTTGCTGGACGTGGCCTGGGCGCTGGTCGGTGAAGAAGGCACCGACGCGTTGACGCTGGGACGGCTGGCCGAGGCGGCGGGCGTGACCAAGCCGGTGGCCTACGATCACTTCGTGACCCGCAACGGCCTGCTGGCCGCGCTCTACGATGACTATGACGGGCGGCAGACGGTGGTCTTCCACGAGCGTATCGGCCGCGCCCGCGCGCAGCTGGCCGACCGTGCGGCGGCTATCGCCTCCGGCTACATCGACTGCATCCTCAGCCAGGGCAGTGAAGTGCAGGGCATCCTTGCCGCGCTGGTGGGCGCGCCGGAACTGCACGAGGTGCGACGGCGTTACCAGCAGGACTTCATCGACAACTGCGACGCATGGCTGGGTCCGTTTGCCGCCGATGGCACGGTGCCACTTGCTGGGCGCTGGGCGATTCTCGGTGCGGCTGAAGCCCTGTCCGAAGCCGTGGCGGCAGGTGCGCTGGACAAGACCAACGCCGAGGCCGAGCTGCAGCGGCTGATCGTGGCGACGGTCAAGCGGCGCTGAGCGGCTTCGGGCGTCAGGCCCCGGCGGTGCTGCTGGCCAGCGTGGCGAATCCTGCCGCCAGCTGATCGCGCACCCGTGCGTCGCGCGCGTCGCGGCTTTCAGAACCCAATACCACGGTGATCAGGCGTACCGGCTGATCCCGCCCGGGCACTGCCCGGCATGCGGTGGCGGCCAGGCAGAAGCCTGCTGCCTGGGTGTAGCCGGTCTTTAATCCATCCACGCCGTCATCGCCAAGCAGCGCATTCTGGTTGTTGCGGCTGAAGCTGCCATGCACGAACGCGCGCTGCGCGGTGATTGCCAGTATCTGCGGATGGTCATTCAGTAGGCAGGCGGCCAGCACCGCCATGTCGCGCGCGCTGGACGCATGGTGCGGCGTGGTGATGCCGGAGACGCTGGCGAACCAGCTGCTGCGCAGGCCGAGCTGGCGTGCGTGCCGGTTCATGCGCTCCAGGAACGCAGGCTGCGATCCGTCCAGGTGGCGCGCGATGGCCAGCGCCGCGTCATTGCCGGAGACGATCATCAACCCTTCCAGCAGGCGCGCGAGCGTGACCGTTTCGCCGGGCACCAGGCCCATGCGCGTTTCATCGTCGGCGACCGCATGCACGTCGCCGGCGGCGATGGTGACTTCGGCGCCCCACGAGCGACCGCGCTCCTCGACACATTCGTAAGCCGCGTAGGCGGTCATCAGCTTGGTCAGCGAGGCCGGCTGCCTGGCGATATCCGCGTTGTGCTGGTGAATCACCGCGAAAGTTGCCGCATCGAGGGTGATGGACGACAGCGGTGCACGCGCAGGAGCAGGAGACGGCATGGAAGCGACGATGGCAGTGGGGACCCAGGAGGATAGTGTGCGGCGACTGCACGAATCTGAAATATTGAAACGATATAACGTATCGTCATTGTGGGCCGCCGATGGCCCGACGGGACATCCGATGACTGCACGCATTCCACGCCGCTGGCTTCATTCTTCGTTGCTGCTCGCGCTGGCCGCACTTGGCGGCTGCCAGCCCAACCTGCGCGCCGAGGCTGTTTCCAGCGCCGAAGCCGGTCCGCTCAATGTGATCGTGATGATCAACGACGGTGCCGGCTGGGGTACCTGGGACGCCGCCGCCTACTGGCAGTACGGCAGCCGTGAAGGCGCACCCTATGCGGATTTCCCACTGCGCCTGGCGGTGACCACCTTTCCGTTGAACGCGAGCAGCCAGCCGACCGGTGACAACGCGCAGACGCTTGGCTACGACCCGGGCAAGGCCTGGGATGACGCGCCGGTTCCTGCGCAGGACCTGCCCTTTGCGGGCTACCAGTACCTGGCCGCGGTGGCTACCGACAGTGCGGCGGCGGGCACTGCGCTGTCCTCGGGGATCAAGACCTACAACAACGCCATCAACTTCAACAACGATGGCCAGCCGGTCGAGTTCAATACGCTGCGCGCCAAGCGCCTGGGCATGGCCACCGGCGTGGTCACCTCGGTGCCGTTCGCGCATGCCACGCCGGCCGCGTTCGCGGCGCAGAACGAATCGCGCAGCAACTATCACGCCATCGCACACCAGATGCTGGCGCAGGGCCACATGGACCTGGTGATGGGCACGGGTGGCCCGGGCTACAGCGTCGACGGCCGCGCCTGCCATGAAGGTACGGACGCCGCGAAGGCGGAGGGCTGTGCGAATCCATGGGAGTGGGTGTCGCAGCAGGATTGGCAGCAGCTGGAAGCGGGCAGCACCATCGGCGGCAATCCAGCGGGACCGTGGCGCCTGATCCGCAGCAAGGAAGCGTTCGCCGCACTGGCGCAGGGACGGTTGCCGGCCGACCGGCCGCTGATCGGTGTACCGCGCGTGGCCAACACACTGCAGCAGGCGCGCCAGCTGCAGGTGCTGGGCAAGGATGCAGGCACGCCTTCGGGAGTGAGGAAGATCGACAGCGTGCCCGATCTGGCGACCATGACGCGTGGCGCACTGCAGTTCCTGCAGCAGCGCTCGTCCAAGGGGCTGTACCTGATGGTGGAAGGCGGCGCCACCGACTGGGCCGCACATACCAGTGCGTGCGGCACCGAATGGCATTACGGCCAGTGCAGCGATCAGCCGCAGTATGGCCGGCTGATCGAAGAGACCGTGGAATTCAATGACGCGGTGGCGGCGGTGGTCGACTGGATCGAGCGCAACGGTGGCTGGGAGCGCAACCTGTTGATCGTCACCACCGACCACGACAACAGCATGCCGATGGGCCCGGATGCACAGGACGTGGCTTTCGCGCCGGTACGCAACAACGGTCGCGGCCGCATGCCCGGAATCAGCTTCCGCCCCACCGGCAACCACTCCAACGCGCTGGTGCCGCTGTGGGCCAGGGGCGCCGGCGCGGAGCTGCTGGGCAAGCGCGTGCGGGGCGTCGATGCCGGCTACCGTCAGCACGTGCGCTGGAACGACGGCAGCTACATCGACAATACCGACGTGGCTGCCGCAGTGCAGGAAGCGCTGCAGCGTCCACGGTAACGCCCGGTTGCACGCGGGCTGTTGTCGAGGCAGCCTGCGTACATGCAGTCGGATATCCGCATCGACGGTCGTGTCTTCGCCTACGTCTTCCCCTGTGCGTGGGAAGACTACGCGAAGATTGGTTTCTCACGTGATCCGCTTGGGCGCATCAGCGCATTGCACCGGCGTTGGTTCGAGTTCTTCGATCTCGACGCCGGTGCGCTGGTGGAAGCGGAAAGCGAGCGCGATGCGCGGGATCTGGAGCTGCAGCTGCGTTCGCCGTTCAAGGCGCACCGCGCTCCGGCGCCGATGACGGTCCAGGACAAGGCTGGAGGCCGCACCGAATGGGTACGTGGTGCCAACCACGCTTTGTCGCTTGCGGTTGCCGGCCTGGGCGAACAGGGCTATCGCTGTTATCCACTGAAGGGATGGCTGCGAGCCGCGCTTCGCCTGCGCATGGACCGGCTGCACGACTGGGCGGCGGTGCAGCTTCCCGAAGAGGAAGGCCTGCGGATCCCCGGTGGCCCCGGCGAGGGCGCGCTGCGTGACACCCTCGACGGTTGTCGGGCATTGGACATCGATCCGATCCCATGGCTGCCTGAACACGTCCAACGCTGGTATGCAGGTTGAGGAGCGTTCAACGGGCTCGCGGCGGCTGAACCGGCGCGGCCGGTTGCCGCGCGCACTGCGGGGCAGGTCTGGATGGGCTGGCCAGCTGGCGTGCCAGCTCGGCGCTGGCCACGTGGCCCTGCAGGAACAACAAGCCGCCGAAGATGTTCATGAGCGTGCCTCCACTTGAGTGGATTGCACGATACGGGCAGCATGGACGGGCAAAAAGCGACATTTCCGCAAGCATGACTTGAGAGAATTTCAAGCCTTATGTCCCGCCCTCCGCTCCATGCCCTCCAGGGCTTCGTGGCTGCCGCCCGGCTTGGCAACCTGTCGCGCGCGGCGGCGTCGATGAACCTGACCGTCAGCGCGCTCAGCCACCAGATGCGGCAGCTGGAAGAACGGCTCGGGCAGCCGCTGCTGATCCGCCAGCCGCGTGGTATCACCCTTACCCTTGAGGGGCAGCGCCTGCTCGAGCAGGTGGGGCCGCATCTGGATGCGATAAACGAAGCCTTCCAGCCCTATGCCGCGCGTGCCGAGCACGTGCTGACGATCAGTGCGGTGCCATCGATGGCATCGGCCTGGCTGGTGCCGCGCCTGGGTCACTTCGTGGCTGAGCATCCGCAGATCGAGATCAACCTGCAGTCGAGTGAGCGCCTGATTGATTTCGAGCGGCAGCGCCAGTTCGACGCCGCGCTGCGGCTGGGCAGCGGGCAATGGCCGGGCCTGGTGGTGGAACCGCTGTTCGACGAGTGGCTGGTGCCGATGGCGAGCCCCGCGCTGATCGAGCGCATGGGGGGCATCGACCGTGTACCGCTGACCCAGTGGCCGCTGCTCGGTGATCCCGACGGCGCGTGGGGCGCCTGGTTCGCGTTGAGCGGGCAGAGCCCGCCATCGCGCTTCGTGGCGGTGCTGGATGATTCGGAGGCGCACCATCGCGCCGCACTGGATGGCGTAGGCGTGGCCCTTGGCCGGGTGACCCGGGCACGCCTGCTGCTGGAATCCGGCCAGCTGGTCGCGCTGTCCAGCCAGCGCCTGAAGACGGCGTGGCCGCATTGGCTGGTGTACCCGCAGCGCTCGGCCAGCCATCGCGGCTTCCTCGCGTTCCGCGACTGGCTGCATGCGCAGGCCGCCGAGCATGTGCAGCACATGGCGGACGCGCATCTGTAACGCCGCGCGGTGCTCGATCTCGACTCTGCAGTCACTGCACCAGGGTGACCGCCTGCCCGGCACGCGCGAACGCTTCCTCCAGCAACGGGCCCGCCTTGATCGCTTCCACTTCCTCAAACAGCGCCCGCAGTGCATCGGCGGGGCGTGAGGCCGGTGCCGCCACTGCCTGCTGGATCGCGGTGAAGCGATCGGCCAGCACCCGATGGCCGGGATGTGCCTTCGCCCAGGCCGCCAGCGGCTGGCGTACACCGGCGGCGGCATCCAGGCCGTGCTGGTCGAACAGGGCGATGGCCGCTGCCGAGGTGTCCGCCCGCTCGATCGTGGCATGGCGCAGTTCCCGGCTCAGGAACAGGTCATAGGCCGCGCCACGCCCCACCGCGATGCGCAGTCCGTCGCGGTCGAGGTCGGCCACTTGCTGCGCCGGGCTGTCTTCGCGCACCAGGTAAGTGCCTTCGATCTCCACATACGGAGCGCTGAAGGCGATGCGGTCGGCACGCGCCGGATCGATCGCCAGGAAGGCCAGATCCCAGCCGTCTTCGCCCGCTGCGGCGACCACCGAGGCTGCGGCATCGTGGCAGGTGAAGCGTGCCTGCACCCCCATCCGTTGCGCCAACGCGGTAGCCAGTTCCAGCGAGGGGCCGCGCGGTGAGCGCGCATCGCCCTGTGCCAGCACCGGGTTGCCCAGGTTGATCGCCACGCGCAGGAAACCGTGCGGTGCCAGCGTACGTCGGTGGTCGGCCAGGGACATGCAGGACTCCACGGGGCAGGGGAGACCCAGCATGCCAACAACGGTGTCCGCGTGGCGTGGACTCAGCCGCGCGCGGCGAAGGTGCCGTGGAAGCCCAGTGGCACCGCATACGGCAGCCACGCCTGGGCCAGCGGACCGTCATCCACACGGCGCGCATCCAGCACGGCCAGACCGCTGCGCTGGTTCACCGGATCGAGCAGGGTGCCGATCAGCCAGCCGTCATCGGCGTTGCGGCTGCCCGGGCGCGGTACGAACACATGCTCTTCGGCCATGATGTCCGCCCCGTAGTTCCAGAGCTGGCGGCGCCCGTGCTCGATCTCGAACGCGGCCGCCGCGTTGAAGTACGGCGCAGTGGCCGTGCCGTCGATGGTCGGCGCATACAGCCGTGCGCCACGTGTGTTCGCCGAGCGCGGGTCGAACAACGGGAACTCCACCGCGCTGATGCCCAACGTCTGCCAGCGGGCCTGTCCACGACGCAGGTCCAGATGCAGCTCGACCAGGCTGGCGCCACTGTTGGCCGCGTGTGCGCCATCACCGGCCATCGCTTCCTTCATCGGCGAGCGCGCCTCATTGATGTCGTCGTGGCGCACTGCGCGCAGCACGATGCCGCCATCGCGGGTGAACGCGTCGCCGAAGTGGTAGATCGCCGCGAACGGGGCCTCGAACCATTGCGCCTTGTCCGGCGCATCCTTGGCGACCACCGCGATGCGCACCGGACGCTGCGGTGCGAACTGCATGCGCTCGAAGAAGCTGCCACCTGCGCCGGTGAAATCGAACGGCATCATCACGAACACCAGGTGCTGGTCGGTCATCGCGAAGGCATGCAGGTAGCCATGCTCGGGTGTTTCGATCACATTGGCGCTGCGCAGCTGGCCGTCCGCACCGATGTGCCAGACCAGCAGGCCATGGCCCCCCATCAGGCTGATCGAGCCGAAGTTCCAGAGGCTGCCGTCGTGGTCGGTCAGCGGGTGCGCCGAGAACGGCAGCGCCGCCAGGTCCGGACGCCAGGTGACAGGGCCAAGCGTCTGCAGCGAATCCGGGTCCACTTCGAACGCCGAACCGGATTCGCACAGGGCGAACAGGTGGCCATTGATCATCGTCACCGAGGTGTTGGCCACGTTGGCATCATCGTTGTTGCGTACCGCCAGCGCACCGGGAACGCTGGTGCCGGCGGCCGGATACTGGAAGCGGCCGGCCTTCTGTTCACGGGTGAATTTCGGCGTGGCGACCATGCGCCCGTGATGGGTCAGGCTGCCATCACCATTGAAGCGCCAGCCATGCACCATGCCGTCGCCGTCGAACCAGTGGTCGTAGCGGAAGCCATCGCGCTCGGTCCACGCCGGACCGTTGCGGTACAGCGTGCCAGCCAGGCCTGACGGCAGCTTTCCCTGCAACTGCACGGTGGCCGGGCCGAGGCTTTCGCTGCCGACGCTGCGCCAGCCGAGCAGCCACGGGTGTTCCTGCATGCCCTGCGCGAACCGCGCCGGGTCGCCGGCGAAGGCGGGAGCGCTGCGCAGCGCGGTGGTGCCCAGGGCCAGACAGGCACTGCTGCTGAGCAGGGTACGAAGGAAGCGGCGACGGTCCATGGTGGCCTCGGGTCTGGATGCAGGAATCAGCGCAGGGTGATGTCGATGGCGGTGCCGGCGGCCGGTACGTCGACGCGCGCCTCGTCGAAGGTCGGCTTGCGCATCACCTGCGGGTTGTTGCTGAAGCCGTAGCCCTCCACCGGCATGCCGACCAGGTTGGTGTCGAGCTTGCCGTTGTCGTTCTCGTCGTGGGTGAGCAGCACGGCATAGCTGCCGGCCGGAACACCCTTGAACGTGAAGTGGGCGCTGTCGCCGCTGGGCGCCGCCTGCTGGGCCTGCACGGGCCTGGCCTTGCCGTCCCAGGCGGCGGCGCTGTCGACCAGCGCAACGCGCAGGGTGCCGGTCTGCACACGGACGTCGTGCACGGTCACGGCCAGGTCGGCGGCGTGGGCACTGCCGGCCAGGGCCAGGGCAGTCAGGGCGGTGCTGAGCAGGGCGGTGCGGATCATGGCAGTGGCTCCGGAAGTGTGTGTGGCGGTGTGGCGCCAGTCTGCGTGCGGCGCTGCACCGGGTTCAGGGCCAGTGGTCATCGATTCGACGTGCCAGAAGTCACTTTCTGCGCCGGACCCATTGCCGCCGGCGTGCGCGGCGGTCAGCATCTGGCCATGCCCAGCCTGTTCCGCCATCTGTTGCGTCCCCTCAGCCTCGCCGGCCTGGCCACCGTGCTGGTGGTGGGCCTGTCATTCGCGGTGCAGCGCAACGGTGCCGGGCTGAGCCTGCTGCTGCTTGCCGTGTTCCTGCTGCTGTTCGTGGTGCACGGCTGGGCGTCGGTGCCATCCCGCGTGCGCGCTGTCGCGGCGGTGTTGCAGGCGTTGCTGGCGGTCGTGCTGGTTGCGCTGCAGCCGCGTACCGGCACCGCACCGGTACTGCTGGTGGTGCTGGTGGCGCAGCTGGCCGAGCATTGGCCACCGCGCTTCGTGCTGGCTGTTGCACTGCTGGCCAACCTCGCCATGTATCTCGTGCTGCGCTACAGCGGCTTCAGCCAGCCGCTGCTGGTGGTGCTGCTCTATGGCGGCTTCCAGGCCTTTGCCGCACTGACCGCACACTATGCCCGCAGCACGGCGCTGGCCCGCGATGACCTGGCCCGCGTCAATGCCGACCTGCTGGCTACCCGCGCGCTGCTGGCCGACAGTGCACGCGACGCCGAGCGCCTGCGACTGGCCCGCGAACTGCACGATGTGGCCGGGCACAAGCTCACGGCGATGCGCTTGAACCTGCGTGCCCTTGCGGCCGACCCTGTGCTGGCCAAGCGCGAAGGATTGGTGCTGGCCGAGCAGCTGTCCGGCGAGTTGCTGGCCGACATCCGCCAGGTGGTGCAATCGATGCGCGATGATCGCGGCCTCGATCTGGCCACCGCATTGCACGCGCTGGCCGCGCCGTTCCCGCGCCCGAAGCTGCAGCTGCAGATCGGCGAGTGCGTGCGCGTGGTTGACCCGCTGATGGCCGAGACCGTGCTGCGCCTGGTACAGGAAGCGCTGACCAATGCCGCCCGGCATGGCAACGCAGACACCGTATGGCTGACGATCAACGAGGAGGATTCCCGGTTGCGTATCGACATCCGTGACGACGGCCAGCGCGCCGAGCGTATCCGCGAGGGCAACGGCATCGCCGGCATGCGTGAGCGCCTGGCCACAGTGCGTGGCCAGTTGCAACTGGCCCGCACCGCACAGGGCGGCATGCACCTGACCGCCTGGGTGCCGGCATGAACGGCAGCGAGATCCGTGTTGCCCTGGCCGACGACCAGGCGCTGGTCCGCGCCGGGCTGCGTGCGTTGTTGCAGGGGTTGGGCGTGGACGTGGCGCTGGAGGCCGAGGAGGGCCAGGCGTTGCTGGACGCGCTGTCCACCCAGCGCGTGGATGTTGTGCTCAGTGACATCCGCATGCCCGGGATGGACGGCATCGAGGCAGTGCGCCAGCTGCGCGCGCGCGGCGATGCCACGCCGTGGCTGCTGCTGACGACCTTTGATGAAAGTGATCTGCTGCTGCGTGCCAGCGAGGCCGGCGCACAGGGCTTCCTGCTCAAGGACGCCGCACCCGCAGACCTGCGCGAGGCGATCGAGCGCGTCGCCGCTGGCGAAACCCTGCTGCTGCCGGTCAGCACCGAGCCGGTACGCGCCCGCTACCGCTTCCACGATGAAGCACCGCCCACCGATACCTTCGGGGAACGCGAGGTGGCGATCCTGCGCTTGCTGGCCGGTGGCTACAGCAACAAGGAGATCGCGCGCAGCCTGTTCCTGGCCGAGGGCACGGTGAAGAACTACGTGTCCGCCATACTCGACAAGCTGGGCACCCGCGATCGCACCCGTGCAGTGCTGAAGGCGATTACCCTGCGCATCATCTGAGTGGACCGAGCAAGGAGTGCCAGTGAACCCGATCCTGCATGTGGAAATCCCGGCCAGTGACCTGGACCGTGCCATCACGTTCTACCAGCGGTGGCTGCAGGTCGCGGTGGACGAACCTGTCGTGCTGCACGACTGCCGGATGGCCTACCTGCCGTTCTCTGATGAGGCCGCCGGTGCCAGCATTGCGCTGGTGCACGGCGCGGACTACCGGCCTTCCGAACAGGGGGCGCGCGTCTACATCGGCGTCGATGACCTGGATGCGAGCCTGGAGCGAGCACTGCAAGCGGGCGCCGAGCTGCGCTTCGGACCCGCCGATGCGGGCGACTGGCGCGTGGCCGAGATCCGCGACAGCGAAGGTAACCGCATTGCGCTGCAGGCGCGCGCAGCTCTGTAGAGCCGAGACCACGCTCGGCTGCTGTTGGCCCACCCGCTCCAGTTCAGCCGAGCATGGGCTCGGCCCTACAAGGTCGCGGCGCGCGAGCGCTGCAGCCAGTCATTGATGGCCGGGTCCAGTCGCGGGTCGTCCGGTAGCTGCATGCCGAAGCGCTGTTGCAGCACGGCACGCACATCCCCCACATCATGCAGCGGGCGCTTGTCCGGTGCCTGCCCGGCGCGATACTCGGTGTAGTTGCCGCTGCCGATGGTGCGGCGCCAGTCCGGCCCGGTCAGCGACGCGCGCAGCTGCCCGGGGAAACTGGAATCGGGATGGGTGCACACGTACCAGTTGCCCACCACGTTGTCGATCGGTGCCGGCGCCTGCAGGTCGAACCGATACATCGCCCGCCAACCATCGTTGGACTCGGCCGACAGCACGAAATCACCCTCGTCGGGCAGGCGCTGCAGCAGAAAGCGTTCGTGCGGCGTGGCCTGCGGCTGCGGATCATGCAGGCGCAGCGGCACGGTCGGGGTCAGGCTGCCGAAACCGGCATCCACCAGCCAATCGTCGCTGTCTACGTTCACGCGCAGCAGCAGGTGGGTACGCGCGGTCAGTTCGCCGTCCTGGGCGGCCAGCAGTACCCGCGCGCTCAATGGCTGCGCATCGAAGCCCAATGCCTGCAGCAGCGCCAGCAACCCGCCATTGAGTTCGAAGCAGTAACCACCGCGGCGCTCGTCGAGCAGCTTGCGCTGCACGCTGTCCAGGTCGATCGGCACCGCATCGCGCAGCAGGCAGCTGAGTGTCTCGAAGGGCAGCAGTGCGTTGTGGCGCTGCTGCAGCAGGGTCAGGCCGGCCAGGGTCCGCGGTGGCGGTGCATCCAGCTGCAGGCGCTGCAGGTAGCGGGGGACATCGAGCGTCGTCATGGAGGCAGCGGGCGGGGGAGGGGCGTCCACTGTGTTCCCCAAACCGGGGTTGAGGTCAAGCGCGGTGGCCGTGTCATGCCTCCGTCGCCTGCACCCGGTACAAAGACCGCGTCCACCAGCGATGGGGGGACGCAGACGAAGAAAGCGCTAAAGTTGTCCTGAGTCAGGCCGATACAGGTGCGTCTTTCCGCCTGGAGTCTGTCATGTCGGCCGTTGTCCCCCACCTCCGGTCCCTGCGCACGCGCCTTGCTGCGTTGCACTCGGCGTCCCCCGGGCTGCTGCGCTGGCTGCAGCCACATCGGCTCAGCGTGGCCAACAAGCTCAAGGCCACACTGTGGATCTGCGGCCTGGGCCTGGTGGCGATCGCTGCTGTCTACGCCTGGACTGGCCATGCCAACGCACTGGCTGCGCGCAGCCAGGCCAGCTACCAGCGCGGCAGCGATCTGGCTGCCAGCCTGTCCACGCGGGTGGCCGAAGCGCGTCGCCTGCAGACCCAGTATGCACGCAGTTTCGATGATGCCGACCGCGCGCAGCTGTTGGCCACGCAGAAGGCGTTGCAGACCGATCTGCAGGCGCTGCGCGCGATGCCGATGGATGCTGGCCGGCGCAAGGCCCTGCAGGCGCTGACCGAAGCCGCCGACGCGTTCTCGCAGGGTGTGGCCGCCCTGTTCGAACGGGTCGACGAGATGGGCCGTGGTGATGCCGGCCTCGCTGCGCAGCTGCAGCAGGCCGCCGACACCCTGCAGGCGCAGGTGGATGTGCAGCAGCGGCCAGCGCTGGCGCTGTCCCTGCAGAAGATGCGAAGGCAGGAGGCACTGCTGCTGCTCGACGGTGATTCCACCCACGCCGACCGCGCCAGCGAGGAGAAGCTGCCGTTCGACCTCGCGCTGGCGGGCCTGCCTGCGGATGTGCAGGACACCCTGCGCACCGGGATGGAGGCGTATCAGGCCGCACTGCTGGGGTATACCGCTGCCCGCGTCGGCCTGGATGTGGAAGCGCAGTCGCTGCTGGATACCGCCACGGGCGTAGCGCCGGCGTTGGCCGCATTCCAGCAGGCACAGGTGGCGGCGCTGGCCAGGGCGCAGGCACGCCAGCAGGCCGGCGCGCGCACCATGAGCGTGGTGTTCGCACTGACCCTGCTGCTGGTGGCCGGCGTGCTGATCACCAGCCTGGTGCTGGTGCTGCGTGCGGTGCGCCAGCCGATCCAGGACACCCTGCGTTTCGCCAGCGACATCGCCGACGACCGCCTCGACACCACCCTGCGCGTCTACAACGCCAACGATGAAATCGGCCAGCTGGCCCAGCGCCTGGTCGACATGCAGCAGCGCCTGCGCGCGCGCATCGAGACCGAGCGTGCGGTGGCCCGCGGCAACACCCGCGTGCGCCAGGCATTGGACAGCGCACAGGCCGGCTTGATGGTGATCGATGCCGAAGGCCTGGTGGCGTACGCCAATCCGGCGCTGCTGGAGCAGCTTGCACTCCGGCTTGAAGATCTGGTGGGGAGCGATGCGGTACGCCTGCATCCGGCACTGGCCAGCCTGGCTGGCGTGCGCCAGCGCGAGGAGCACGAGATCGGTCATGCCGGCGTCCGCTATCAGTTGATCGCCAATGCCATCACCGACGAAGGGCATTTCCTCGGCGTGGCAGTGGAGTGGCGCAGCCGCGCGCTGGAAACGCTGCTGGAAACCGAAGTGGCAGCACTGGTCGACGCCGCCGCACATGGCGACCTGCACGGCCGCATCGCGCTGGAGGGAAAACAGGGCTTCGTGCGCACGTTGTCGACCAGCATCAACCGCCTGCTGGCGACCTTCGAGACCAACCTCGGCGATCTGCAGGCGCTTCTGGCGGCGCTGGCCCGTGGTGACCTCAGCGTGCGCATGGAAGGTGAGCTGCAGGGCGTGTTCGCACGCATGCGCGACGATGCCAACGCCACGGTCGCGCAACTGGGCCGCATCGTCACCCGCATCCAGCAGGCGACGTCCAGCCTCGACACCGGTGTGGGTGAGATCGTTGCCGGTCACCATGATCTGTCGCAGCGTACCGAACAGCAGGCGGCCAACCTTGAAGAGACGGCAGCGTCGATGCACGAGTTGACCGACACCGTTGGCCGCAACGCCGATGCCGCGGGCCGCGCCGATGCCCTGGTGCAGGGGGCGGCCGCGGTGGCCCAGCGCGGCGGCGAGGCCGTCGGCCAGGTGGTCGCGACCATGCATGGCATCAGCGAGGCCTCGCGGCGGATCGGCGACATCACCCAGCTGATCGATGGCATCGCTTTCCAGACCAACATCCTCGCGCTGAATGCCGCGGTGGAAGCCGCGCGCGCAGGTGAGCAGGGCCGCAGCTTCGCCGTGGTGGCTGCGGAAGTGCGCCTGCTGGCCCAGCGCAGTGCCGAAGCGGCCAAGCAGATCAAAGGACTGATCGAGGATTCGGTGGCGCGTGTTGGCCAGGGCAACCAGCAGGCCGAGCAGGCGGGCATCACGATGGGCGAGATCGTTGGCAGCGTGCAGCAGCTGGCCGAGCTGCTGGCCGGTATCCGCAGTGCATCGCAGGACCAGCATGCCGGCATCGCGCAGGTGAAGCAGACCATCGTGCAGATGGAAGCCAGCACCCAGCGCAACGCCAGCCTGGTGGAAGAGGCTGGTGCCTCCACCGCGCAGATGCAGGCGCAGGTACACGCGCTGGCCGAAGCGGTGGGCGCGTTCCAGTTGCAGTCGATGCCACAGGCGCGCGCTGCGGCCTGATCGTGCTCCGGTAGTGCCGGCCGCTGGCCGGCACTACCCTTGTGGCTCAATACACGTCGCGACGGTAGCGCCCTGTCTCCAGCAGCGTTTCCACTTCTTCATCACCCAGCGCTTCGCGCAGCACCTGGTCCACGCCTTCGGCCATGCCCAGCAGCGAACCGCAGACGTGGATGACCGCACCACGCTGCATCCAGTCGCGCAGGGCATCGGCTGCTGCACGCAGGCGATCCTGCACATAGCCGCCCTCACCATCGCGCGAGAACGCCAGGTCCACCCGCGCGAGATGGCCATCGGCCTGCCACGCTTCGATCTCATCGGCGAACAGGAAGTCGTGCGCGCGCTGGCGTTCGCCGAACAGCAGCCAGTGCCCGTGCTCACCTGCATGCGCGGCTTCGCGCAGCAGGCTGCGCAGGCCCGCGATGCCGGTGCCATTGCCGATCAGCACCATCGGCGCACCGCCAACGCGATGGAAACCGGGGTTGCGGTGCACGCGGGCCACGATGCTGGCACCGACCGGCGCATGCAGCGACAGCCAGCCCGAACCCAGGCCGGTGCGTCCGGTTTCGTCATGGACCAGCCGCACCACCAGTTCGACCGCACCGTCATCCGTACAGGATGCGATGGAGTACTCGCGCCCCGGCAGCAGTGGCAGCCCTGCCAGCCAGAGGCACGCATCCTGCACCGCCAGCGCAGCATCGGCATCGGGCAGCTCGCGCTCGCTGGCCAGCGCCAACAGCGTGCGCGGCTGGCCGTCAATCAGCAACGGCTGCTGGGGATCCAACCCATGTGCCTTCAGCACCGCAGCGGCGTGCCGCGCGTTGTGGCGGGGCGCGATGTGCAGGATGTCGCCCGCCTGCCACTGCACATCGGCCGGTGGCGCAAGACGGATGCGCCAGATGGCGCCGCCCATGCTGCCTGGATTGAGGCGGTCACGGCCGAGCAGGCGCCACTCGTGCATCTGCGTCGCGGCCGGCAACACGCTGTCATCGGTGGCGATGCCGGTCAGCGCGCCGAGATGTTGCTGCCACTGGCGCAGCGCCGGTATCGCGGCGGCATCGACATCGATGCGCTCGAACAGCGCACGTGCGCCGTTGCCCAGCAGCCAGCCATCGAATTGGCGGCCAAAGCCGCAGTAATGCGGGTACTGGCGGTCACCCAGGGCGAGCAGGCCGAACTGCAGGCCCGACAGATCGGGCGCTTGTGCCAGCAGCCGCCGCGCAGCGCCCCGTGCCGCATCCGGCGGCTCGCCATCGCCGAAGGTGCTCAGCACGAACAATGCCTGCGCAGTGCGCGCGAGCTGCGTGGCATCGACCCGGGCCAATGGCAGTACCTGCACGCCATGGCCAGCGGCCTGCAGCTGCGCGGCGGCACGCCAGGCCAGCTGCTCGCCCAGCCCGCTCTGGCTGGCATGCACGACCAGCCAAGGTGCGCGGCCATCATCGGTGGCAACCGGCAGCGACCGGCGCAGCCCGCGCGCGGCACGCTGGCTGCGGCGGCGGTCCAGGTACAGCATCCAGCCGGTGATGAAGAACAGGCTCATGGCCAGACTGCTGAGCATCACCACGACACGCCCGGGCATGCCGAAGTAGCTGCCCGAGTGCAATGCGAACACGCTGGTGGCCAGCTGCGCGCCGGCGCCCTGGCGCGCGTAGGGGCGCGAATCGAGGATTGCCCCGCTGGCCGGATCCAGCTGCAGCAGATCATGTGCACGGTCATGGTGGCCACCGCGCTGTGACGGATCGCCAGCCATCACCCGCACGTTGAGCGCCTGGCCAGGCTTTTCCGGCAGGCGCAGGTCGATGTAGCCGGTGTGCACGCCGGGCAGGGCATACAGCGTGGCTTCGATGCGCTCCAGGTTCAGGGCGGCGCCGGTGGCGACCTTGTGCTTGGCGGCCGGTGCGACGCCCAGCAGCGTATTGGCGGCACTGCGATACCAGTCGAAGGACCACCACAGGCCGGTCAGCGCACTCATCAGATAGATCAGCAGCACCCAGGTGCCGACCACGGAGTGCAGGCTCCACAGGAAGCCACGGCCGCTGCGTTTCCATTCCACCGCCAGCCAGCTGCGCCAGTGCCACCAGCGGCGCGGCCAGCGCAGGTAAAGACCGGACAGGGTGAAGAACAGCAGCGCGATCGCACAGCTGCCGGTGATCCACTTGCCGCGCTCGCCCGCGGCGAGGTGGCGGTGCAGGTCCTCGACGAAGTCGAAGAACGCCTGCCCACGCAAGGCACTGAAGCGCTCGCCGCTGTACGGGTCGAAGTAGACCCAGTGTTCCTTGCCACCAGCGAAGCGTGCCACCGAGGGCCGCTGCCCGGTGGCGTCCACGCGCAGGCGCTGCAGGGGGCGATCACTGCCGGCCTGCAGCAGCGGCACCAGTTCGCTGAGTTGAAGCGGAAGCTGGCCGTCGGCATGGTGCTCGGCTATTTCGGCGAAGCCGGGGTTGGCCGCGCGCAGCAGTTCGTCCTCGAAGGACAGCACGGCGCCGCTGAGGCCCATCACGGCCAATACGGCACCGGCGGTGATGCCCAGCAGCCAGTGCAGTTGGAACAGGACGTTCTTGAACATGGAAGGAGGAGGGCCTGGAAGGCTGCCGCCCGCATCCTGCGCAACAGCAAATGAGAATTAGTCGCGGAATTCTCCGTGGCGGACGGGCTACGGTCAAGGAGGGTTTTGTTGCAGGGCTTTGCAGCCCTGCACCCGCTACAAGCCGGAGCAACGTCAACGTCAAAAGCTGGCTTTCCGTGGGTTGGCGGGGTGGGTCCGGTTGAGGGGGACGCTGCAAGTACGTCCATGTAAGCTCGGTCGCCGCATCCATGCGGCTCACGCCCCCTCAACCGGACCCACCCCGCCTTCGACAGTTTCCTGCGATCTGTCGGAAATACTCTTGGGGTCAGATCCGTTTTCCGTAGGAAAACGGATCTGACCCCGGAATTTCATTCGATATCTGACAGATGTGTCGACCAAGGTCGACACCTACCAACAGCCGCGAAGATCTGTCAGAGGCGGGGCGGTGTCGGAGTGCGGGGTGTCAGCCGCATGGATGCGGCTGCCAAGCTTACAGGGACGTACTTGCAGCGTCCCCGCACTCCGACACTGCCCCGCCATCCCACGGAATGCCCGCTTTGGCTTTGGCTGTTGCCGTTGCATCGAGCAGGGTGCAGGGCTGCAAGCCCTGCAAAAAACACCCTCACTTCACCCAGCTGTCGATCTCGCCGTGGGCGAACGGTCCCAGCTTGGCCTTCACCAGCCGCCCCTGCGCATCGAACAGCACGCTGTAGGGCAGCAGGCCCTGGGTATTGCCCAGCTGCACGCTGGCATCGCGCGGCCCCGGGGTCTCGATCACGATCGGATAATCCACCGGTACCCGCTGCAGGAAACCGCGCACGTCCTCCGGCGTATCCAGCGCCAGTCCCAGCACCTGTACACCGTGCTCGCCCTGGACATGTGCGAAACGCGCCAGTTCGGGCATTTCTTCCACGCAGGGCGCGCACCAGCTGGCCCAGACATTGATCAACAGCGGGCGACCGCCAGCGTGCTGGCGCAGGTCCAGCGGCCGGCCTTCAAGATCGGGCAGCGACAGCGCGGGCAGGCTGTCGCCGACCTGCAGGGCCGGTGCCGCAGCCGCCACAGCAGGCGCCGCTGGCATGGCCTCAGGCCCAACCGGCGCAGGAGCCAATCGATGCCCGGCCCACAGGCCAAGGCCGGCGGCCAGCACCGCTGTCCACAGCAGCGCTGGCCGTTGCCACTTCATCGTGCGGTGCGCAGCAGCGCTTCCTCCACCACCGCCTGGGTCAGCAGGGTCGGCAGCACGGTCGGCGGTGCGCCGGGGCCGTACACCACGTACAGCGGCACGCCGACGGCTTTGTGCTCTTCCAGGAACGTGGTGATCTGCGGATCGACGTTGGTGTAGTCACCGCGCATGTACACCGCGTTGGTGCGCTTGAGCAGGTCCTTGAACTCCGGCCGCGACAGCACGGCACGCTCGTTGGCCTTGCAGCTCACGCACCAGTCGGCGGTCATGTTGACGAACACCACGCGGTTGTCGGCGCGCAGGCGGTCCAGCAACTGCGGCGAATACTCCACCACGTTGTCGCTGGCGGCCTGTGCGGCGCGTGCCGGCGCTGCCAGCTGGGTCACGCCCCAGGCCGGTACCAATGCGCCGATCGCCAGCAGTACGCCGAGCAGCGTCACTGCACGCGAGCCGGTCCAGCGGTTGCGCTCGAACAGCCACAGGCCGAAGGCGAACAGCAACAGGCCACCCAGCACCAGCGCCATGCCGTCCACGCCGCGCTGCTTGCCCAGCACCCACAGCAGCCACAGCGCGGTGGCGTACATCGGGAAGGCCAGCACGTGCTTGAGCGTTTCCATCCACGGGCCGGGCTTGGGCAGGCGGCGCGCCAGCGCCGGCACGAAGCCGATCAGCAGGAACGGCAGCGCCAGGCCCAGGCCGAGGAACAGGAACACGGTCATCGCCTTCAGCGGCGGGGCAATGAACGCGTAGGCAATCGCGCCACCCATGAACGGGCCGACGCAGGCACTGCCGACCACGCAGGCCAGCGCACCGGTGAAGAAGTCACCGGCCGGGCCGCTGCGGCTGGCCAGCGACTGGCCCAGGTTGCCGATGCCGCCGCCCAGGGTGAACACGCCGGACAGGCTCAGGCCTACCGCGAACATGATGTAGGCCAGCGCCGCCACCACGCCCGGGTGCTGCAGCTGGAAGCCGATGCCGACGGCGTTGCCGATTGCGCGCAGGCCCACCATCAACGCACCGATCACCGCGAATGCGACCAGCACGCCCAAGGTGTACCAGAGCGCGTGGCTGCGTGCGCGCTGCGGGCTTTCGCCACTCTGCGCCAGGCTCAGGACCTTCAGCGACAGGATCGGCAGCACGCAGGGCATCAGGTTCAACACCAGGCCGCCGGCCAGCGCCAGCAGCAGCACCCAGACGAACGAACGGTCCGGGTTCGGTGTGGTCGCCGGCGGGCGCGTACGCAGCGCGTTGTCACCGCGCGCATCGGCGGCGAATTCATTGCCGTCCACGGTGCCTGCGACGGCCGGGGGGGCGGCATCCGTATTGGGCACCGTCGGCAGCAGGCGCAGGGGGGCGCCGTTGGCGCCTTCGCGTGGCGCCACAGCCAACGGGCTGATTACCTCGTTGCGCGGCGGTGCCTGGTCGGCGCTGGCGCTGACCTTGCCGGCCGGGATCGACAGCTTCACCCGGCGGGTCATTGGCGGGTAGCAGATGCCATCGGTCTGGCAGCCCTGGAAGGTCACCACGAGGGTGCCGTCAACCGCGTCGGCAACCGTGCGCCGCAACGGCAGCGGCACTTCCACCTGGTTGAAGTACACCGAGACATCGCCGAAGTGCTCGTCGCGATGCGACTGCGCGGCTGGCCAGCGCGGCGTGCCGGCCTGCACGCCGGTGCTGCCTTCCAGCTTCAGCGAGGTGCGGTCGCGATACAGGTAGTAGCCCGGTGCCGGGCTGAAGCGCAGCAGCAGGGTGTTGCCGTCGCTGGCGATGGCATCGAAGCCGAACGCCTGCTCCGACGGCAGCGGCAGCGCCTGGCTGTTGCTGGCCGCACCTGGCAGGCGCAGGCCGCCGCTGTTGCCGGCACCGGCCAGCGGGTTGTTGAACGGACTGGCCGCACCGGCGCGCGCGGCAGGGGCCGCGGCCTGTGCACCGCTGCCGGGCAGGGTGACCTGCACCACGCGCTTCTGCGGCGGGTAACAGACACCGGCATCTGCGCAGCCCTGGTAACGCACTTCCAGGCTGATGGTGCTGGCGGCCTCGGTCGGCGTGCCGGGCAGGGTGGCCTGCAGGCGCTCGCGATAGGTTTCGACCTCGCCGAAGAAATCGTCGTGGTGCTTGTCGCCCTTGGGCATCTGCAGCGCGCCGGCATTGAAGGCCGGGTCGGCCTTGACGCTGGTGCGGTGGCGATACAGGTAATAGCCGGGCGCGATCTTGAACTGCAGTTGCACCTGGCCACGTTCGGGGGCGGTGGCGGTCAGCGCGAATGCCTGGTCCACCGGCAGCAGGTCTTTCTCATCCAGGGCGAACGCCGGCAGCGAGAGCCACATCAGGGCGCACAGGGCGGCGCCACGCGCAAACAGAGTCTTCAATCAGTGTCCTCCCGGGTCTGTGCCCGGATCCAGTCCAGATACGCCGGCAGGCCGGCCCGGGTTTCGACCGCGATGCACTCCGGGAGTTCATACGGATGCAGTTCGACGATCCGGGCGATTGCGTCATTGACGCGACTCGCGGTGGTCTTCACCAGCAGCTGCAGCTCGGCGTCGGTGGTCACCTCGCCCTGCCAGCGGTAGGTCGACTGCGCGCCATCGAGGCGGGTCACGCACGCGGCCAGGCGCTCGCCAACCAGCGCGTGCGCGATGCGCTCGGCACTGGCCCGGTCCGGGCAGGTGGTCAACAGCAGCAGGACGGGATCGACGGTCGACATGACCGTCGAGTATAGGGCCGCCGCCGGGTCAGGACCCGGCGGCGGCCGTGGACCGCTGCGTTGCGCGGTCAGTTGGCCAGCTGGCAGGTGGTCGGCTTGGCCGAGGTGAACAGGCCAGGGGTCGCCCACTCGGGGTGGTCGATGAACGGGTTGCGGTTGCCCTGGAAGCTGTAGATCACGTCATTGCGCGCACGCTCGGCATCATCCGGCGGGTCGGACAGGTGCCAGTCGATCAGCGTCGACAGCAGGCCCATGTAGGCCGGCGAGCTGCTGGTCTTGACGATCCTGCTGCGGTCGTCGGTCAGCTCCAGGTCCGGCTCGGACTGGCCAGTGGCTGCATCCTTGCCGCCCTCGTAGCGGATCGCCATGTACATCACCGCACGCGCCATGTCGCCCTTGCGCTTGCCCCACACCTCGAACGTGCCGGTGTTGCCGTCCGGCGTGCGCACCCAGTTGGAGTTGCCCGGATAGCCACCACTGCCGCCACCCTGGCCGTTGTTGGCCTCGGTGGCGCGCTCGCCGCAGCTGGCGTCGCACTTGCCGAACGGCTTGTTGCCACGGTCGGCGTTCCACTGTGAATCGGTCAGGTACAGCATGTGGGTGTCGGTATACGGCGCGTACGGCAGGCCCTTGTCACCCGTGGTGGTGGCAAAACCCAGCGAGTTCGGCCAGGTGTGCTCGCGGTTGTACTTCAGGCCACTGCCGCTGCCGGCGCGATCGGTCACCTTGGCGTAGCTGCGGTTGCGATACGCGTCGAGGATGCGGTTCGGGTTGTTCGGGTCCTCGTCTGCGATCTCCAGGATGGTCCAGGTACTGGTGCCCGAGCCGCTGTACGGGTAGGCGGTGTGGCCCTTGATTGTCGCGTGCAGCGAGCAGCGCAGCTGGCTCGGGCTGCTGGTGTTGACCTTGGAGTAGTAGCCGGCCGGCACGCCAGGGTTGCCCGGGTCCGGATTGCCGCCGGTGCTGGCCACGGTGAAGGCGATGCGGCTGTCGGCCGCCGGGTGTGCGCCCTGCAGGTCGGTGATGCGCGCGGCGCGGATGTCGAAGCGGCAGGCTTCACCGGCCACCAGCGCGGTGTTGGTGGACAGCTTCACGCTGCGCCCGCTGGCCGGGAAGGTCAGCGGCACGCTGCCGGAGGTACCGCAGCTCAGCGCGAAGGCGCCGCTGGCGAGGTTCACGGTTTCGCTGAACACCACTTCCAGATCGGCGGCGGCCGGGAAGGTGCTGCTGCCCTGCGCCGGGGTGGTAGTGGACACCGACGGCGGCGTGTTCGGGCCGGGGGTGGTGCCGCCGCTGAAGGTCTGGCCGTTGTTGCAGCTGCCGAAGGTCTGCCTGGCCGACTCGGCCCAGGTGAAGTGGGCGTACTGGCTGCCGCTGCCGGTCAGCTGCAGCGAGGTGCCGGGGGCCGTGCTGTTGGTCTCGGCCACCGGAATGTTCTGGCTGGTCAGGCCGGCGGCAGGGCCACCGGAGGCGGTGATGGCGCCCTCGTAGCTGAGGAACTGGACCACCTTGCCGCTGGCGTCGACCAAGGCGATGCCGTCGTTCGGGCCGTTCTGGATGCCGTTGGTCGGGTAGTTGACCACGGCGATGCTGGCGCTGCCGCAACCGGCGGCGGTGCCGGCCGGGACCGGGTTGTTGGCGTAGACCGTGGCGGCCGAAGGATTGCTGCCGTTGTAGAGGTAGAGGCGGTAGCCGGACAGGTCTTCACCAGCGGTAGCGACCACTTCGATGGCTTCGCCGACGTCACCGGCGGCGGTGCTGTCGTCGTAGTGCAGTTCATTGATGAAGACCTCGGCCTGGGCCGGCGCCGCGGCCAGTGCCAGCAGGCAGGCGGCGGCAAGCGGGGACAGCAATCGCATCGACTACTCCTTGTGATTGGGAATGCGTGACCGAGCCTAAGGCCGATCCAGTGACACTTTGTCGTAAATGAACGTCAGATATCTGACAGTGCGACGCTTGTCACCGAAATTGTCCAGGACCGACGCCTTGGCCGAGGCGCGCGGGTGGAAAAATTTTTTTCATTCCGCCCTTGAAAGGGGGCGGCGGGGCTCCATCTCTGCCCTGCTCCCGACGTTGTCGGGTTTCTTCACGTGCGGTTCTGGCACTCGCCTGGGGTGAGTGCTAACATCGCCGGACTTTTTTAGACCAATCAATCACTTAAGAGGTCTCCTATGAGCATCAAGCCGCTGCACGACCGCGTTGTGGTCAAGCCGATCGAAGCCGACGAAATCTCCGCCGGTGGCATCGTCATCCCCGACTCGGCCAAGGAAAAGTCCACCAAGGGTGAGGTCGTGGCCGTCGGCCCGGGCAAGCCGCTGGACAACGGCAACGTGCGCGCGCCGTCGCTGAAGGTCGGCGACAAGGTCATCTATGGCCAGTACGCCGGCAGCTCGTACAAGAGCGAAGGCGTCGAATACAAGGTCCTGCGCGAAGACGACGTGCTCGCCGTCATCGGCTGAGCCTCGGCGCGACCTGTTTCAACCTGATCCCAAACTCCCAGCCGCCGGGCATCGTCCGGCGCTACCAATGAGGTAAATGCAATGGCTGCCAAGGATATTCGTTTCGGTGAAGACGCCCGTTCGCGCATGGTGCGCGGCGTCAACGTTCTCGCCAATGCCGTCAAGGCCACCCTGGGCCCGAAGGGCCGCAACGTCGTGCTGGAAAAGAGCTTCGGCGCCCCGACCATCACCAAGGACGGCGTCTCCGTCGCCAAGGAAATCGAACTGGCTGACAAGTTCGAGAACATGGGCGCGCAGATGGTGAAGGAAGTTGCTTCGCGCACCAACGACGATGCCGGCGACGGCACCACCACCGCCACCGTGCTGGCCCAGGCCCTGATCCGCGAAGGCGCCAAGGCCGTTGCCGCCGGCATGAACCCGATGGACCTCAAGCGCGGTATCGACAAGGCCGTTTCGGCCGCCGTCGCCGAGCTGAAGAACATCTCCAAGCCGACCGCCGACGACAAGGCGATCGCCCAGGTCGGTACCATCTCGGCCAACTCGGACGAGTCGATCGGCCAGATCATCGCTGACGCGATGAAGGAAGTCGGCAAGGAAGGCGTCATCACCGTTGAAGAAGGCTCGGGCCTGGACAACGAGCTGGACGTGGTCAAGGGCATGCAGTTCGACCGCGGCTACCTGTCGCCGTACTTCATCAACAACCAGCAGTCGCAGACCGCTGACCTGGATGACCCGTTCATCCTGCTGCACGACAAGAAGATCTCCAACGTCCGTGACCTGCTGCCGGTGCTGGAAGGCGTCGCCAAGGCCGGCAAGCCGCTGCTGATCGTGGCCGAGGAAGTTGAAGGCGAAGCGCTGGCCACCCTGGTCGTCAACACCATCCGTGGCATCGTCAAGGTCGTGGCCGTCAAGGCTCCGGGCTTCGGCGACCGTCGCAAGGCGATGCTGGAAGACATGGCCGTGCTGACCGGCGGCACCGTGATCTCCGAAGAAGTCGGCCTGTCGCTGGAGAAGGCCACCATCAAGGACCTGGGCCGCGCCAAGAAGGTGCAGGTCTCCAAGGAGAACACCACCATCATCGACGGCGTCGGCGACAAGGCCAACGTTGATGCACGCGTGGCGCAGATCAAGACCCAGATCCAGGACACCTCCTCGGATTACGACCGCGAGAAGCTGCAGGAACGCGTGGCCAAGCTGGCCGGCGGTGTTGCCGTGATCAAGGTCGGCGCCTCGACCGAAATCGAAATGAAGGAAAAGAAGGATCGCGTCGACGACGCCCTGCACGCCACCCGTGCGGCCGTTGAAGAAGGCGTGGTTCCGGGCGGCGGCGTTGCCCTGGTCCGCGCGATCACCGCGCTGGCCGGCCTGAAGGGCGCCAACGAAGACCAGAACCACGGCATCCAGATCGCCCTGCGTGCGATGGAAGCCCCGCTGCGCGAGATCGTCGCCAACGCCGGTGACGAGCCGTCGGTCATCATCAACAAGGTCAAGGAAGGCACCGGCAGCTTCGGCTACAACGCCGCTACCGGCGAGTTCGGCGACATGCTGCAGTTCGGCATCCTGGACCCGACCAAGGTGACCCGTTCGGCGCTGCAGAACGCGGCCTCGATCGCTGGCCTGATGATCACCACCGAAGCCATGGTTGCCGAAGCTCCGAAGAAGGACGAGCCGGCCATGGGCGGCGCCGGTGGCATGGGCGGCATGGGTGGCATGGGCGGCATGGACTTCTAAGGCCCACGCCCGCGTCGGACGTTGCCGGCCCTGGTCGGCGCGTCTCCCCGATGCAAGGAAAAACCCCGCCGCGAGGCGGGGTTTTTTTGTTGTCCGGTTGCCGCCATGGCGCCGCGTCGCTACGCTCGCAGACCATGCCTACCTCGTTCATCGTCGTCGACGACTTCCTCTCTCCAGCCGATGCACACGGCCTGCGCCAGGCCGGCCTGGGCCTGACCTATCCGGCGCAGGAGGGGGCATTCCCCGGGCGTAATTCGCTCGAACGGCTGGAGCTGGACGGCCTGTCCGAGGCCGCGTCGCGGTTGGTCAACGAGCCGCTGCGGCCGGTCAATCCGTTGCAGTCGCACGGCAAGTTCCGGCTGACCCTGGCCAGCGATGTGGGTCGCGCCAAGGTGCACACCGACCATTCGCACTGGTCCGGCATCCTCTACCTCAGCGCCCCGGAGCACTGCGAAGGGGGTACCGAGTTCTTCCGCCATCGCCGCACCAACACCGAGCGCATGGCGCTGAACGCCCACGAGCTGGCTGCGCTGGGCTACGCCAACGGCGGCGACATGCATCGGGACATCATCGAGCGCGACAGCGTCGACGACAGCCAGTGGGAAATGACCATGCGCATCCCGATGCGCTTCAACCGCCTGGTGCTGCTGCGCCCGTGGTTCTGGCATACCGCCGGCCCGGCCTTCGGCGACCGGCCGGAGAATGGGCGGCTGGTCTACCTGATGTTCTTCGAGCAGGCGCGTTGAAGGGAGGTCATCCACGCATCGCGTGGATCTACTTCACGAATGCCTACTTCACGAATGCCTTCGCTGCGCCGTACTCCCACTGCCACGGTACGCCGATGTCGCCGAGCACGAAGGCCACCAGCGCCGGGAAGGTCGCCTCGGCGCGCACATCGTTGCCCAGGATCACCACGCAGCGCTGCTGCTGCTCGACGCACACCAGCGTATTACCGACCGCATCATCGTGGCCGCCCTTGTAGAAGCCCGCGCCTTGCGGGCCACGGAACGTCACCACTCCCAGGCCGGCCGCCAGGTCCTTGCGCTGCAGCGCCTTCGGCAGCTCCGGCTGCAGGGTGGGGAACTGGCTGGCGGTGGTGATCGGCAGCTGCGGCCGCACCAGCTCCTTGCGCATCGTCGCTGACAGCCCATCGCCGCGCACGTAGCCGGCGGCGAAACGGGCCATGTCGGCGATGGTGGTATCCATCGAACCGGCCGCGCGCACGCGGCTGCGCTCATCGTGCGGCTCGGCGGTGCCCTCCATGGTCCAGCCGTCGGCCAGGTTGGCGGCGAAGTCCCCGCGCCACATCATGCTGGTGCGGGTCATGCCGAAGCGGTCGAATACCCGCTGCTGCATCAACGCACCCACATCCTCGCCCAGCCGTCCGCGTTCGATCACGAACTGCAGCAGGATCAGCCCTTCGCCGGAATAGCCGTAGCGGCTGCCTGGATCGAAGTGGAACTTCAGCCGGCCGTCCGGTTCAAGAAACCCGAAGTTGGCAAAGCCACTGGCGTGGTTGAGCAGCAGGCGTGGGGTGAGCTGGCGCCAGCGCGCATCATCGGCCAGCACGCGGTAGTCGGCGTACTTCTTCGTTTCGGGCGGATAGTCCGGCAACGGCTTGTCCAGCGCTGTGGCGATGCTGGCATCCAGATCGATCCTGCGGTCCTGCGCCAGCTGCGCGACCAGATGGCCGAATGCCATCTTGGTCAGCGAGGCGGCGTACATCACCGTATCGGTGCGCAGTGGCTCGCCTGCGGTATTGCGCTCGCCGTAGGCGGCGACGTGCACCACCTTGCCGCCGTCGATCACCGCCAGTGCCATGCCGCGCGCCTGTGCGGCCTGCATCAACCGCTGCGCTTCGGCATCGATGCGGGCCGGCGAGGGTACCGGGGGAGGTGCAGCCAGCACGGCCAGCGGGAACAGCGTCAGCAACATCAGGGCAGCACGGCACATGCGTGGAATTCCTGGTGGGGCGCACGGTGATGCTACGCCAGGCTGCCGCTGGCGTCATTGCCGGATGTCAGCTGGCCTGCGGCTGGCGCAGGCAGATCCGGGACGCGCCGGCACCGATGTCCACCTGGCCGCCGCGCATTGCATCCGCACCAAGGATCAGCGCCGGCCGGCCCTCCAGGCCGATCGCCTTGAACACTGGCAGTTCGCTGATGCGGACCTCCATCGATGGGTGCTGCCAGCCGTTGCCGGTCATGCCGGGCAGGGTGTAGAGCCAGGTTGCCTGCTTTCCGCCGCCCAGGCCTTCGGTGCCCTTTTCACGCACCCGCACCCGTGCGTCGCTGCCGTCGGTGCGCAGCCCCAGTGCGCGGGCTGCTTCGGCGTTGAGGACGGTCTGCGCGGCACCGGTGTCGACCACGGCGATGGCGTCCACCGCGGGCGCGCCCAGTGCAAGCATGATGAAGCCGAACTGGCGCAGGCCGTCAGTGCGTCCGGGCAGCGCATTGGGCTGGCAACCCGGTCCTTCCAGGTTCAATCCGCCGGGTGTCCACAGCGCCAGTTGATTGCGGCCGAAGTCCCAACGGGTGTCCCAGCGTCCGGTCAGATCGTTGCCGATCAAGCCGTCAATGGCCGGATCATCGTCCTTCGGCAACGACGACAGATCGACCTTCATGGCTTGGGCCTGCAGCTGCCAACTGCCCAGCTGCCAGGACGTTCTGCGTATGCGCTGCAGCCGCGCGGAGGCTGCACTTGCCCCTTGGGCCTGTGATACCTCCGCATCCGCATCTCCCAGACCGTAGCGCCGCACGACGCGGTCATCGACCAGCGTGGCGCCTGCCGCGCTGTCGACCACGAAGCGCAGCGGTTCGGCACGCCCGTCCAGCGACACGGCCACGGCCGGATGACCGCCCTGCATCCACATCGGCAGGATGTGTTCGGGGGAATCGGACGCCAGCGCAGCCAGCGGGGCAGCAAGCAGGACGAATGGGATGAGGCGCAAGGCAGGTCTCCGCAGTGATCATGGGTGACCATTGGCGCGCAGCGGCGTATCGCGGGAACATCGGCGTTGATACCGTCCTGATACAGACCTGCCTGATACTGCCTGCATGACGACTCCCGCCCGTGTCATCGTTGTCGATGACGACGCCAGCATCCGTGATGCCATCGCCGATTGCCTGTTGCTGCATGGCTACCAGGTACGGGTGGCAGCGGACGCGACGGCGCTGGACGTGCTGCTGCAGGTCGATCGCCCGGACGTGATCATCCTCGACTGGATGATGCCCGGTGAGGATGGCCTGTCGGTCTGCCGCCGGCTGCAGGCACGGGCCATTCCGATCCTGATGCTGTCGGCGATGGGCAGCGCACCGGACAGGGTGATCGGCCTGGAGATGGGCGCGGACGACTATCTGGCCAAGCCGTTCGATCCGCGCGAGCTGCTGGCGCGGGTACGCGCGCTGCTGCGCCGGCAGGACAAGCTGCGCGCGCAGGTAGCCAGTGAACTGCGCTTTTCTGGTTGGCGGTTGCTGCCGGAACAACGTCGCCTGCTGGCGCCGGATGGGAACGAGCTGGTGCTCAGCCGTGGTGAATTCAGCCTGTTGCTGGCGCTGGCCGAACGCCCCGGGCGGGTGCTGGGGCGCGAGCAGCTGCTGCAGCTGAGCCGTGGCGAACCGAGTGACAGCGTCGACCGCGCGATCGACCTGGCGATCAGCCGCCTGCGCCGCAAGCTCGGGCAGGCCTCACCCGGTGCGGAAGCCCTGGTGCAGACATCGCGTGGCGAAGGCTATCGCTTCCACGCCGAGGTACAGGTGCTGTGAACAGCCGGTGGCCGACCGCGCGTTGGATCACGATGCTGGCCCTGGCCAGCCTGCTGCTGGCGACACTGGTCAGCGTGGCCGTGGTTGGCTGGATGCCTCGGCCCGCGCCGCCACCGATGCGGTTGGACCAGGCCGTGCAGGTGCTGCGGGGGGAGCAGGCCGCGGCACCACTGGGCCTGCATCTGGCGACGCAGGATGCGCCACCACAGGGCAGTGCCAGTGACTGGCTCACCCAGTTGGCGGCGCTGCAGCTGGGTTTGCCGGCGAAGGAGGTGCGCCTGGTCTGGAGCGGACAGGGCAAGGCGCCTGATGTGCAGGTCATCGAAGGCGGCGCTGTGCTCGACGGCACGGCGCGGGTCGGTGTACTGAAGGCGCAGGCCGCGCTGCTGACCGCGATGCAATGGCCGCCGTTTGAACTGGGCGTGCGCCAGGCCGATGGCCGATGGCAGGTGGTCGGCAGCGATCACAGTGATCTGGCAGCTTGGCGGCGACAGGTGATACTGGCGCTGCTGGGCGGTGCCGTGTTGCTGGCGCCGCTGGCGGCGTGGGCATCGATCCGGCTGGGGCGTCCACTACGACGCTTGGCCGATGCCAGTGCACGTGTGGACCTGCAAGCCGACACGCCCCTGCCGGATGATGGCCCGCGCGAGGTACAGATGCTGGCCGCCGCGATCGGCACCGGTCGAGAGCGCCTGCGTGCGCAGGCCCAGGACATGACCCATATGCTGGCTGCAGTGGCGCACGACCTGCGCACACCATTGACCGGCCTGCGACTGCGCGCCGAGTTCGCGCCCACACCACAGGCGGCCCGGATGGTGGCGGACATCGAGCGCATGGACACGATGATCGAGCAGGTGCTCGATTACGCACGCGGCGAATTGCAGCCGTTGCAGATGCGCCCGCTGGATCTGGCCGCGCTGCTGGAGGAGTGCGTGCAGGCAGCGTTGCTGCGCGGTGTCGAGATCTCCATCCAGGGGCCGGACAGTCTGCCCTGGCACGGCGACGCGCTGCTGCTTCGGCGCGCGTTCGACAACCTTATCGACAATGCCGATCGCTATGCCGGGGCGATGGAACTGCGGCTTGCCGTGGTTGAGCGAGGGGTCCAGCTGGAGGTGATGGATCGGGGCCCAGGTATCGCCGAGGGCGACCGAGTACGCCTGCTGCAACCGTTCCAGCGCAGCGAGCGTTCTCGTAGTCGCACCACCGGTGGAGCGGGACTTGGGCTGGCAGTGGCCGCCAATGTGGCGAGGCGGCACGCGGGCGAACTGCAGCTGCTGCACCGGGAGGGCGGCGGGCTGATTGCGTGCCTGCTGCTGGGAAAGTTCACCTGATATCGGCTGTGGTTTACAGGCAGCGGCTGTTTTGCTGTATGATTAGGCGCCTAACCATATCACGTGCGTGAGATGATCGAAGCCAAGCACCATGCCCTGATCGAGGAAGCGCAGCGACGCGGTCACGCCAACATCGCGCCGCTGCGCCTGTGTTTCCAGCTGCTCTCGCTGTCCTCGTCGATCGATCGCGACTGCGCCGCGCGGCTGGCACCGCATGGGCTCAGCGAGGGTCGCTTCATCGTGCTGTTCCTGTTGCACGGGGCCGGTGGCGCACTGCCGCCGCATGTGCTGGCCGAGCGCGCCGGCGTGACCCGCGCCACCATCAGCGGCCTGCTCGATGGCCTGCAGCGCGAAGGCCTGCTGCAGCGTCGCAACGATGACGGGGATGGCCGCCGCCTGCAGATCGTGCTGACCGCACCGGGAAAGCGTTTGGCCGAATCGCTGTTCGAGCAGCACACGCAATGGATCGGTGGGCTGTTCAACGGCCTGGATGCTGATGAACAGCAGCAGCTGTCACAGCTGCTGCACAAGGTCTGGCAGCACACGGACGCCGGGCGGGAATCCGCAGCATGAGCACGGCCATTCCTGCGGAACGCCGGCAAGCACTCAACACCGGCCGCGTCCCCGCCACCCATCTGGCAGAATGCCTGGCAGTGGATTTTGCCGCGCTGCTGCAGGTGGTGGCGCCTGCGCTTGCACCGGAGGCGCAGCAACGCATGCGGGACGCCTCAGGCAAGGGCATCACGCTGCGCATGGCCCTGGCTGCGCAACTGCTGCGTGAGGCGGGGCAGGGGGCGCCTGCGCTTTGGCAGCATCACAGCTCCGATACCGTGCGTGGCTGGGCCTGCTACCTGATCGGCAGCGATGCCCGCGCAACGCTGGCAGGGAAACTGCAGCAGATGCGCACACTGGCCGATGACCCCCATTTCGGTGTGCGCGAATGGGCGTGGCTGGCACTACGCACGGACATCGTTGCCGCACCACTGCAGGCGCTGGAGCACCTGCAACCGTGGTCACAGGAAACATCGCCGTACCTGCGCCGCTTCGCCTGCGAAGCACTGCGTCCGCGCGGTGTCTGGGCCACGCATATCGCACTGTTCAAGCAGCGCCCGGAACATGCATCCGCGCTGCTGGAAGCACTGGCCGACGATCCGGAACGCTATGTGCAGGATTCGGTCGGAAACTGGCTCAACGATGCCGGCAAGACTCAGCCGCAGTGGCTGCGCCAGCTGTGTACGCGTTGGCAGCATGAGCGCCACAGCGACGCCAACGCCTACATCCGCAAACGCGCGCTGCGCTCGCTCCGGTAGTGCCGGCCGCTGGCCGGCAACCCCCGAACCCTCAAGGAAGAACCACCATGTCGCACACCCTCATCGAGCTCTACACCGCCACCCCTGCCTGGACCACACTTCCGCCCGAGCAGCGGAACGCCTTCTTCGCCCGTATCGGCGCCGGCATGCAGCAGTTCGATCCGGTCCGCATCACGCCGCTGGCGATGGGCCGCATTGCCTCGGGCGTACCGCACGGCAGCGATGAGCAGTTCTATGCGGTCTGGCGCTGCGCAAGTCGCGAGGAGGTCGATGCGTTGATGGCCGGCATTGCCGCTACCGGCTGGCATGAGTACTTCACCACCACCCAGGCGGTAGGCGCGATGGACAGCATGGCCCAGCACCTTGCCGACCTGGCCGCCTTGTAGCGGCGCGGCAGACGCCGGCAGATTCCGTGCTGGGCATGGGTGGCACATGCGCCTGTCACCCAGACGCGGTAAACAGGACATTGCCCATGCCCATCCGCAGGAAAGTCGATCATGCAGAGCACGCTCCAGGTCACGCTGTTCGGCCCTCTTGGCGACAGCCCGGCGTTGCAGTTGCCGGGGCTGGAGGGGCCGTCGGTGGCCATCCAGGAATCGGCCCTGCGGCGCTTGGTTTCCGATCTTTACACCGCGCGTTCCCTGCTCAACCCCGAGCAGCTGGACGAGGCCCGGCAGGAACTGGATCGCGTGCTGGAACGCTGGGCCGACATCCATGAGGGCCTGCTGCTGGACGTGGAAGTGCATGGCAAATGAGCGACGTTGCGTGGTTGCCGCCGCGTGGGCAGGGCCGGCGCGCATCTCGCTGAACCGCGTCCCCAGTTGCGGATGAAACATTTTGCACTGCGCAAAAGCTGTGCTATCAATACAACCCATGAATGCAGCCGCCACCCGCTTTTACTGGTATTACTTTCCGAAGCCACTGGCGGAGGAAGGACTGCGCTCACCCTGAAGAAAGCTTCAGACGCATTCCCGAAAGCCGCCAGCGAACCTGGCGGCTTTTTTCATGCTGCCACGCTGGGGACCCCCAACGTTCCGGAGACCTCCCCCAATGCCCCCGCACACCGACGACCTGCGTATCCGCACCATCGAACCGCTGACACCGCCTGCCCAGCTGCTGGCGATGCTGCCGTGTGACGATGAAGCCTCCGACACCGTCAGCGCCTCGCGCGCGGCCCTGCACCAGATCCTGCATGGCCGTGACGACCGCCTGGCAGTGGTGGTTGGCCCATGCTCGATCCACGACCCGAAGGCCGCCATCGAGTACGCCCAGCGCCTGAAGCCGCTGCGTGACGCGCTGGCCGGGGAACTTGAAATCGTGATGCGCGTGTACTTCGAGAAGCCGCGCACCACGGTGGGCTGGAAGGGCCTGATCAACGATCCGGACCTGGACGGCAGCTTCAGGATCGACAAGGGCCTGCGCATCGCCCGTGGCTTGCTGCGCGACATCAACAAGCTCGGCCTGCCGGCCGGCGTCGAGTTCCTCGACGTGATCTCGCCGCAATACATCGCCGATCTGGTGGCCTGGGGCGCCATTGGTGCGCGCACCACCGAAAGCCAGGTGCACCGCGAACTGGCCTCGGGGCTGTCGTGCCCGGTCGGCTTCAAGAACGGCACCGATGGCAACGTGAAGATCGCCGCTGACGCGGTGGGTGCGGCGTCCAATCCGCATCACTTCCTGTCGGTCACCAAGCAGGGTGGCACCGCCATCGTGTCGACCACCGGCAACCCGGACTGCCATGTGATCCTGCGCGGCGGCAAGCAGCCGAACTACGATGCAGGCAGTGTCGCCGAGGCCTGCCAGGCGCTGGCCAAGGCCAAGCTGCCGACGCGCCTGATGATCGACGCCAGCCATGCCAACAGCCTGAAGAACCCGGACAACCAGCCGAAGGTGATCGAGGACATCGCCGTTCAGTTGGAAGACGGTGAACAGCGCATCGTCGGTGTGATGATCGAGAGCCATCTGGTCGGTGGTCGCCAGGAACTGGTGGAAGGCCAACCGCTGGTCTACGGGCAGAGCATCACCGATGGCTGCATCGACTGGGACACCACCGTGACGGTGCTGGAGCGACTGGCCGCGGCCGTGCGCGCCCGTCGCGAAGTGAAGGTGTCCGAAGCCGCTTGAGTGCGGCACGTGTGTGGATGGCGGCCAGCGCCTGCGGGGGTGCGGCCGCGATCAGGGCCGGTCGGAGTTGGAGACCGGCCCATCTGCACCGGCGATGCGCCTGGCGCTGCGCATGAGCGACAGCGCCAGGTACATCGCCGGGGTGGTGCGGATTCCGCCGCGCGAACCTCAATGCACTTCGTCGTGGTACACGAACTTCGGCATTTCCCAGCGGTAGTGGATCGCCAGCAGGCGCAGCGCGAAGCCGCCGCCGAGGCAGCACAGGATCGCGGTGGCGTCGGCCACGCCCCAGTGCAGCAGCAACAGGTAGGCCGCGCCGGTCAGCAGCGCGATGATCGCGTACAGCTCCTTCTGGAAGATCAGCGGCACCTCGTTGCAGAGGATGTC
The DNA here is from genome assembly GCF_059369595.1 of Stenotrophomonas sp. YJH_SMC_25. Classification (NCBI taxonomy): domain Bacteria; kingdom Pseudomonadati; phylum Pseudomonadota; class Gammaproteobacteria; order Lysobacterales; family Lysobacteraceae; genus Stenotrophomonas; species Stenotrophomonas sp. YJH_SMC_25. Next base: position 148,595 of record NZ_JCAFSV010000003.1, read on the forward strand.
GCGCAGCACGCCGCCGAACGCGCCGGTCAGCATGCCGGCGATCAGCACGATCGGCATCGCATGGCCGGCTTCGCGCGCGATCGAGCAGCCGATCAGGGTGAAGGCGATCAGGCCCAGGCCATCGAGCACCAGGAAGGTGCGGCGGAAGTGGTGCATCCAGCGCGCCACCCAGGTGGCGATCAGCGCCGCGCACACGGTGAAGCCCAGGTACTCGGGATGCTTCACCCAGCCCAGCGGGTAGTGACCGAGCAGGATGTCGCGCAGTGAACCACCACCGAGGGCGGTGACGCAGGCGATCATGACCACGCCGAACAGGTCCATGCGGCGGCGGCCGGCGGACAGCGCGCCGGTCATGGCTTCGGCGGAAATGGCGATCAGGTAGATGATGGACAGCAGCATTGGGCAGGCTCCGGGCGCGGTGGGGCCGGCCATGCGCGACTACCGCCACTGCCTGCGCAATGACGGGATGACGATGACCGGTGCCGCTCCCGCTGTCCTTTTGCCTGAGAGTTCAGCGGCATGGGCCGCGTGCCCCTTCGGCGGATCGTCCCGGGCATGCCCGGTGACCTCTCTCCAGCTCGGCGAGTCGAATGCATGGTTGGTGGGATTCCAGCCCACCGGCCTGAGCGATCATGGGAGCCTGCGCCTTCGGCGGGCGCCAGCGCGGCGCCTCTCTCCTGCATTCGGGCGCCAGTATATCCGCTGCAGTGCAGCACGGCATAATCCGGGCATGGCCCCGTCCCTCCGCCCGTGGTTCCTGTACCTGCTCGAATGTCGCGATGGCAGCTATTACGCCGGCATCAGCACCGACGTGGACGCGCGTTTCGCCACCCATCAGGCTGGCAAGGGCGCGCGCTACACCCGGGCCCGGCCGCCGCTGCGGGTGCTGGCCGTGCGCGAGTACCCGGACCGGGCCGCCGCCTCGCGGGCCGAATGGCAGCTCAAGCAGCAGCCGCGCGAACGCAAGCTGGCCTGGCTGCAGGCGCCGGATCCTGCGCTTCTGTAAAGCCGAGCCCACGCTCGGCTGTTGTTGCTGCTGCCTGATGGTGAAGCCGAGCATGGACCCGGCTCTACAGTAGATCCACGCCATGCGTGGATGGGCGCTTCCAGTCATGCCATGATCGCCACACCCATCGACACATGGATCCGTCCGATGAAGAACTGCGGGATACTGCTGTTGACTGCCTGCGCGGCCCTTCTGGCCTGCACCCAAGCACCGTCGCCACCGCCACTGCAGCATGGGCAGATCGGCACCGCTGCTGAGCTGGCTGCGTATGGCCCGAGGACACCCGAACTGATCCACCTGCGTCGTGACCGGGTCCCTCCCGATCTGGTCGATCTGATCCCGTTCGCGGAAAAGTGGGGGATCGGCGATGACGTGCTTCGCAATGAAATGCGGGAGCGCGCCACTGACGCGGAAAAGCAGGCATTGATGGATGCGCTGGCGGGGCGCCATGCGCGCATCACCGCCTGGTTGGACAGCTTCCCGCAGGGGCAGCCCATGTCTGAAGAAGCCGCTGCGTTCATGTACATGCAGCTGGGCACCGACGAAATGGGCCTGATGCCGTAGATCCACGCCATGCGTGGATGCGGCTTGCATATGCCATGATCGCCCAGCCCTCAGCGCTGGAGACCCGGATGTCCACCGTCGCCCTGTTGTTCGCTCTCTCCGCGTCAACCAGTCCCGCTGCCGACCCGGCCACCCTCGCGGCCATCGAAGCCACCTGCCATGACTACGTCGACGGCCAGCTGGAGGCCGACCCGCAGCGCGTCGCCCGCTCCCTGCACCCGGACCTGGCCAAGCGCGCGGTCCTCGGCGATACGCCCGACGAGCGGCTGGGCCTGCGCCGCATGTCGAAGGAAGAACTGGTCGCGCTGACGAAGCAGGGCGCGCTGAAAACCCCGAAGGATCAATGGGACCGCCGCTGCACGGTGCTGGACGTGACCGGCAATGCCGCCTCGGTGCGATTGGAAACGCCGTGGTTCGTCGATTACTTCCACATGGGGCGCTTTGACCAGCGCTGGGTCATCGTCAACGCGTTGTGGTACCCGAAACCGAAGGCGAAGTGAGCACGATGCGTGCCGCCGGTAAGGCATGGGTCTCCGTCGTCGTACTGGCCGCCGGCATCGCACTGCTGCCTGGCCTGCTGTACCTGCTCGGGCTTGCCCTGGTGGGCGGTTGGCCGAAGCCAGCAGACCGTGTGCCCAGTGGTGTGGCTGCGTGCAGCAGTGAACCGCGAACAGGATTTCAGCCGATGAATCCCTGGAGTTTCGCCGCGCAGTTCTTCGACGACGACGCGATGAAGAAGAAGGTGCCAGAGGTGGAACGGGAGGCGTTCTGGATTGCCCGCCGCCATCTTTGGCGACAGCCACGGCACGACATGCTGCGCTGGCATCTGAGCAGCACGGCACTGACGATCTGGATTACCCGCAACTGGAGTGCCGCGCAGATTGCCGACACCGCAAGGAAGGAGGACTTCTGCCGCGCATGGTCGAAACGGCGGGCGCCCGGCGGCCCGATGAAGCGGTAGATCCACGCCATGCATGGATGATGTTGACGGAGTCAGAGCCCTTTCCTGCGGAAAGGGATCGGACCGCGTGGCAGCCGGCCAGCGGCGGGCACTACCGCCTCGGTCGCCGGTCTTCCTGGTCATCGCCGAAGATGATGCGTGCGCTGCGCTGGTAGCTCCAGTACGCCACGGCCCAGTTCAGCAGCACCACGATGCGGTTGCGGAAGCCGATCAGGAAGAACACGTGCGCGGCCAGCCAGAACCACCAGGCCAGCACGCCCGACAGCTGCAGCCGCCCCAGGTGCACGATCGCGGCCATGCGACCGATGGTGGCCAGGTTGCCGTAGTCGGCGTACTTGAACGGGCCGGGCTCGGGCTTGCCGTGCAGGCGTGCGCGGATCACCTCGGCCACGTATTTGCCCATCTGCTTGGCAGCGGGTGCCACGCCGGGTACCGGCTTGCCGTCGGCCTGGCTCAGTGCGGCCAGGTCACCGGCCACGAACAGCTCCGGGTGATCGGGCAGGGTCAGGTCCGGTTGCACCGGCACGCGGCCGGCGCGGTCCAGCGGCACGTCCAGCGTGCGCGCCAGCGGTGAAGCGGCCACGCCGGCGGCCCAGACCACGGTGCGGGCCGGTACGAACTGGTCACCGAGCGTGAAGCCCTGGCTGTCGATGTCGCTCACCGGGGTACCGGTCAGCACTTCCACGCCCAGCTTTTCCAGCTGGCGGCGTGCTTTCAGCGAAAGTACTTCCGGGAACGAGGACAGCACGCGCGGGCCGGCCTCGACCAGCCGCACCTTGGCGCTGGCCGGGTCGATGTGGCGGAATTCGTTGCGCAACGTATGCCGCGCGATCTCGGCCAGGGTGCCGGCCAGTTCAACACCGGTGGGACCGCCACCGACCACCGCGAAGCTCAGCCATGCGGCCTTCTTCGCCGGGTCCGGTTCCGCCTCGGCGCGCTCGAACGCCAGCAGCAGCTTGCGGCGCAGCGCGATCGCATCGTCCAGCGTCTTCAGGCCGGGCGCATCATCGGCCCACTGGTCGTTGCCGAAGTAGGCGTGGGTGGCGCCGGTGGCCAGCAGCAGGCTGTCGTAGTCCAGCGTGCTGCCATCGGCCATGCGGATCTGCCGGGCCTGCTTGTCGATGGCGACCACTTCGCCGAGGCGGACTTCCACGTTGCGCTGGTGGCCGAGGATATGGCGCAGTGGTGCAGCGATATCCGGCGCGGACAGGCCGGCGGTGGCCACCTGGTACAGCAGCGGCTGGAACAGATGATGGTTGCGGCGGTCGACCAGGGTGATGCGTATGCGCTCGCGGGCCAGGGCACGGGTGGCCCAGAGACCGGCAAAACCGCCGCCGACAACAACCAGGTGGGGAACGCGCTCGCGACTCATCGACTCACTCCAGTGGGGGCATTGGGGGAAGCGCCTGGCATCTTCGCACGGCGACTGCCTGTCACGTCAGCGCCCGCGTGGATCGGCGATACTCGGGTTCAGGCAACCGCACGCGAGGAGTCCATGAGCGAACCGGAAAAGCGCATCGCCCTGTTGATCGACGCCGACAATGCGCCGGCCTCGAAGATCGACGAGGTGTTGGCCGAAGTGGCCCGCTATGGGGTGGCCAACGTGCGCCGCGCCTATGGCAACTGGAAGAGCCCGCGACTGAAGGGGTGGGAAGCGGTGCTGCATGAGTATGCGATCCGTCCCATCCAGCAGTTCGCCTACAGCAAGGGCAAGAATGCCTCGGACATGGCGATGGTGATCGATGCCATGGACCTGCTGTACGCGCGCAACCTGGATGGCTTTGCCATCGTCTCCAGCGATGCGGACTTCACCCCGATGGTGATGCGCCTGTTGACCGATGGCGTGAAGGTGTACGGTTTCGGCGAGAAGAAAACACCCGAGCCGTTCGTCAATGCGTGCTCGAAATTCACCTACCTGGAAGCACTGGGCCAGACCCACGCCAGCGTGCCGGATACCGAACAGGCATCCAGCGAACAGGCCTCGAACGAGCCGGTGGCCAACGACGATGCGCGCCCGCGCAAGAGCGGTGCGGAAATGCGCAGCGACACGCGGCTGGTGAAGATGCTGCGTCGCGCGGTGTCCGCGGCCGAGGGCGAGGATGGCTGGTCGCACCTCGGCCCGGTCGGCAGCCAGATCGGCAACCAGGCGTCGTTCGACCCGCGCAACTATGGCTACGGCAAGCTCAGCGATCTGCTGGCAGCGATCGGCCTGTTCGAACTGAAGAAGGATGGCAAGTCGTCCTACGTGCGCGCGCTGCCGAAAAAGAACCGGTAATGCCGGCCGCTGGCCAGCGAGGAACCGGTAGTGCCGGCCGCTGGCCGGCAATCCCCGGATGCCAGATTCCGCATCCCGCATGCACACACCCCGCCCGATCAGGGGTATCGTTGCCGCTCGCATTGCCAGCAAGGATTACCCGCATGTTGAAGATCTGGGGCCGTCGCAATTCCAGCAACGTCCGCAAGGTGCTGTGGTGTGCCGAGGAAATCGGCCTGCCGTACGAGTCCATCGAGGTCGGTGGCAGCCACGGCGGCACGCAGACGCCGGAATACCAGGCGATGAATCCCAATGGCCTGGTACCGGTGATCGAAGACCACGGCCTGCCGCTGTGGGAATCGAACGCCATCGTGCGCTACCTGAGTGCGCGCTACGCGCTGGGCACGCTGTACGCCGAAGAGCCGATGGAACGCGCCCAGGCCGAGAAGTGGATGGACTGGAGCACCTCGCGCATGGCGCCGCTGTACACCGACCTGATCTGGGGCATCATGCGCACCGCCCCGGCCGACCGCGACGAAGCGCGGATCAATGCCGCCATCGTACGCGCCGGCGACTACCTGGCGATGGCCGATGCCACCCTGGCCAAGCAGCCGTGGCTGTCCGGCGAGACATTCGCGATGGGTGACATCCCGCTGGGCTCGCTGATCTATGCCTGGTTCGAACTGCCGATCCAGCGTCCGGAACTGCCGCACCTGGCCGACTGGTACGCCCGTCTTCGCGAGCGCCCCGCCTACCAGCGCGGCGTGATGTCGCCGCTGACGTAAGCGAAAGCGTCCGGGGTCAGAGCCCTTTTCTGCGAAAAGGGATCCGACCCCAGGGCATCGGGGTCGGATCCCACCCGACGGGTAGGCTCTGACCCCTCAATAAAGATCCGTCGGATCCACATCCAGCGACCAGCGCACCTTGCGTGCTTCCGGCAGCGCATACAGCTGCGGTACCAGTTGCGAAAGCACCCCGTGCAGCGGTGGCCGCTGCGCGGCAGACAGCAGCAGCTGGGCGCGCTGGTAACCGGCGCGCCGTGGCATCGGCGCCGGCATGGGTCCATAGGCTTCCACCACGTCCTGCTCGCCCAGCAGCTGTCGCGCTGCCAGCAGGAATGCATTGGCATGCTCCACCTGCTGCGCTTCGGCGCGCATCAGCGCCAGATGCGCGAACGGCGGGAATCCTGCGGCCTGGCGCTGGTTCAACTCGGCCTGCGCGAACGGGTGGTAGCCACCGCTGACCAGGGTCTCCAGCAGTGGGTGCCCCGGGTGATGCGTCTGCAGCCAGACTTCGCCCGGGTCGCGCGCGCGTCCGGCGCGACCGGCGACCTGGATCAGCTGCTGCGCCAGTTTCTCGCTGGCGCGGAAGTCGGCCGAGAACAGGCCCTCGTCGATGCCGACCACCACCACCAGGGTCAGCTTGGGCAGGTCGTGGCCCTTGGCCAGGATCTGCGTGCCGACCAGGATGCCGGGCTGGTCGCCCAGTTTCGCCAGCTGTTGTTCCAGTGCATCGCGTCGCGAGGTGGTGCTGCGGTCGATGCGCACCACCGGGAAGTCGGCGAAGGCGGCGGTGAGATGTTCTTCCAGGCGCTCGGTGCCGATGCCCTGCGGTTGCAGCGCCAGACTCCCGCACGCGGGGCATGCCAGCGGCGCCGGTTGCCGCGCGCCGCAGTGATGGCACTGCAGGCGACGACCGCCGCCATGCACGGTCATCGGTGCATCGCAGCGGTTGCATGGCGCGGTCCAGCCGCAGTCGTGGCACAGCAGTACCGGCGCATAGCCACGGCGGTTCTTGAACACCAGCACCTGCTGGCCGCGCTGCAGGTGCTCGCCGATGCCGGCCAGCACGTCGGCCGAGAGGCCGTCATGCAATGGTCGCTTGCGCACATCAAGGATGCGCACGCGCGGTGGCCGCGCATCACCGGCACGCTGCTTCAGGCGCAGGTGGGTGTAGCGCCCGGCATAGGCGTTGTGCAGCGTCTCCAGTGAAGGCGTAGCGCTGCCCAGCAGCACCGGAACGCCCAGCGCCTTGCCCCGGACCAGAGCGAAATCGCGTGCGTGGTAGCGGATGCCGTCCTGCTGCTTGTAGCTGCCGTCATGCTCCTCGTCGACGATCAGCAGGCCGGCCTGCGGCAGCGGCGTGAACACCGCCGAGCGGGTGCCGACGATCACCCGTGCCTCGCCGCGCGAAGCCGCCGCCCAGACCCGGGCGCGCTCGTTGTCGTTCAATCCCGAATGCAGTGCATGCACGGCGATGCCGAGGCGGCCGCGGAAGCGTGCCAGGGTCTGCGGGGTGAGGCCGATTTCCGGCACCAGCACCAGCGCCTGCTTGCCTTGGGCCAGGCAGTGGATGATGGCCTGCAGGTAGACCTCGGTCTTGCCGCTGCCGGTTACGCCATCCAGCAGGAACGGTTGGAAGCCCTCGACTGCGTTGATCGCCGCCACGGCCTCTGCCTGCTCCGTGTTGAGGGTGGGGCCAGGCAGTGGCTGCGCGTGCTGCGGAGCGACGCGCAGCGCCACGCGTTCGGCCAGCTCGCGCTTGGCCAGGCTGCGCGCGGCGGTGCGCCAGTCGTCCATGCGTTCGCCCAGCACGTCCTCATCGACGATGGCGTCGGCCAGCAGCTCGGCCAGCTGCCGGGGGCGGCTGCCGGCGCGCAGTTTTTCGCGCTGGGCGCGGCCTTCGGCGGTCAGCTGCCAGCCCCAGTGATGGGTGTCGGGCAGGGCGTCGCCATGGCGCAGCGGGCCCGGCAGGGCGGTGCTCAGCACCTCGCCCAGTGGCGCATGGGTGTAGCGCGCCAGCCACTGCAGGCTGTGCCACAGCGCGCCCTGGAGCAGCGGTTGCGGGTCGCACCAGGCCAAGGCCTGGCGCAGTCCCTGGCCGTCATCGGTCTGGCCGTGCCCCACCACCACGCCGACCAGCTCGCGGTTGCCGAACGGCACCTTCAGGCGGCAGCCGACCGCGACCGTGGGGCCATCGCCCTCTGGTGACAGGTAGTCGAACAGGCGCGGCAGCGGGACGGGCAGGGCGACCTGCAGGGTCGGAATGGGTGAAAGCATCGGGCCAGTGTAACGGGCCATGCGCGCGCGGATGGCAGGGGCCAGAGACTGCCGGGGGGCCCTCGTCGAATCATAAATGTCACCTAAATATCGGTGTCCATTGGAGATTCAGTCTTATCCACATGTTCTGTGGATAACGTTGTGCGTTACCGGTCGACGGGAACGCAGGAGGCCGATGGCGACGAGCTCACGCTTGGGTTGGTCAAAAAATCGCCACACTTCAAAGTCATTCAAAATCAACAACTTGAGTGTGAAACATTGCTGAAACAGAGTGAATTCAGCTGGATGCCGCAGTTTTCCCCGAGGCGGGCGTGGTGCTGTGCACAACCTGCAGCACGAAGTGCCTGCGCGCGCAAGTCCTACGGGTGCCGATGGGCTGCCGCTATCATGCCGGCAGACCTTTGGAGTGACCGATGACGGCTGTGCCCGCCCCTGTTTCCTCGACCGCGGCCGGCGCGCTGTCGGCGTTCCTGCGCGGCGTCGAGCGCCGTGCCCTGGTGGTGGCTGAGCTGCAGTGCGGCGATGCCGCGCGAGCCGAGCAGACCCTGGTGGCGGTGATGCGCGCCTTCGCCGCGGTCGCCAGCGACCTGCCGATGGCGCAGTGGCCGATCCGCTTCTGGACCCTGCTGGGCCAGCGCCAGGCGCTGCGCGAGCCGGTGGGCGGCCAGTGGCTGCCGCCGTTGGCCGCGCTGGGCGAAATGGGGCCGCTGCCGCGCTTGGCACTCCTGCTGCGGGTGGGCGGCAGTCTGGACGAGGGTATCGCCATGCGCGTGCTCGACCAGGACGAAGCGGGCTACCAGCACCTGCTGGCCGATGCCTGCCCCCGTGATGCGCACGGCCAGCCCGATGCGTCGGCATGGCGCCAGCTGGCCGAACAGGTGCAGCTGCGCATCCGCGACCTGCCGGCCAAGCGCCTGCAGCAGCTTCAGCAGCCGGCTGCGCCGGCCGCCAGCAATGAAGCTCCCGCGACCGGCTGGCGCGCACCGCAGCGCGATGATCGTGCGGCCGCCCAGGGCAAGCGGCGGCGTCCCAATGCCAGGCCGCGCTGGCGCGGCCCGGTGATCCTGCTGGTGACGGTCGCGGTGCTGTTGGCCGCGGCACTGGGCTGGCGCTACTGGCAAGGACATTCATCCGGTAGCGACGCTCCACTGCCGGAAGGGGTAGTGGGCGAAGCTGGCCCGGTCACGGTGGAAGCTCTTCCGCCGAGCAAGGTCAATGCCACGCCGGATGCGACCCCGGCCCAAGCCTCCGACGACGCCATGATGCTGGCCGACCGCGACTATCCGCTGGTGGCCGATGCCGATCTGTATGCCTGGACCGCCGCCGGCGGCCCGTTGCCGGTGGACGAATCGCAATCCAGGCCGAGCCGGCCCGAGCCCGCCAGCGCCACGCTGGAAACCGCTGCCGCCGATGAATAAGACCCTGCTCGCCAGCCTGCTGCTGGCCCTGCCGTTGTCGCTGTCCGCCGCGCCGCAGACCTTGAGCGTGCCGCTGCCGCCGCCAGTGCCGGGCAGTTCACCGGCGGCTCCCGCTCCGGCCACCACAAACACGACGCCCGCTGCGTTCACCCAGCTCGACGCCCAGCAGCAGCGTCAGCGCCGTGCCGACTACGCGGCCTGGCGCGCCCTGCCGGAGAGCGAGCGGGAGCGCATCCGGCAGGCTGCGGCGCGGTTCAATGCGCTGCCGGCGGACCAGCAGCAGCGCCTGCGCGAGCAGTTCCAGGCGCAGGACCAGGCCTTCCGCGAGGGCTGGCGGCTGGGCCCGCAGCTGGGACTGGAGTTCCCCAAGCTGCACGGCCTGTTCGGCTTCGTGCCACCGGAACAGCGCGGGGCCGCGCTGGCCGTGCTGCGCCAGCTCAGCCCGGCGCAGCTGGCCCAGCTGACCCTGGTCGCGCAGCGCACGCCACCGCAGGAGCGTGACACGGTGCGAGGCGCGTTCCTCGCCGTGCCCGCCGCCGAGCGCGACGCCTGGCTCAAGCGCCAGGCCGGCCAGTAAACAAAGGGGACGGAGGGGATTAAGTCGTGTTCGGCACAGTCGGGCTTGAAACGACTTAATCCCCTCCGTCCCCTTTTTCTGTTCGTAACGCGATCGCAACGCGTGATGCCGGGGCCTGCCGGAACCCAGCATTCACGCCATGTCATGGGAATGCGCGCGCTGCGCGCGTAAGATGACCGGCCGCAACCCGGTGCCTGTGCCCTTCGCGCGCAACCGTAGTTCGCGTCAAGCACCTTATGTCTACTGCAACCTCCACGCCGCGCTTCAGCAAGGAAGTCGGCGCCACCGGTCTGCTCGCCCTGCCGCTTGTGCTCGGGCATGTGTCCACCGGCCTGATCTCCTTCGTCGACAACGTGATTGCCGGCCACCATGCCACCGCGACCCTGGCCGCAGTGACCATCGGCACGGCGCTGCTGTGGCTGCCGATGCTGATCCCGATCGGCACCCTGATCTCGCTCACCGCCTCGGTATCGCAGCTGCACGGCGCCGGCCGCGAGCGCGAAATCGGCCCGCTGTTCCGCCAGGCACTGTGGCTGGCGCTGGGGCTGGGGCTGATCATGTTCACCTTCCTCACGGTGGTGCCGCCGCTGCTGCCATCGTTCGGGATCGCGCCGGACATCGTGCCGGGGGCGACCGCGTTCCTGCACGCGGTGCGCTGGGGCGGGCCCGCACTGACCCTGTACTTCTGCATGCGTTACCTGAGCGAAGGCATGCACTGGACGTTGCCGACCATGCTGCTCGGCTTCGGCGGCCTGCTGGTGCTGGCGCCGATGGGCTACGTGCTGGCCAACGGCAAGCTCGGTTTCCCGGAACTAGGTGCGGAAGGCCTGGGCATCGCTTCGGCGGTGATGATGTGGCTGCAGGCCACGGCGTTTGCCCTCTACCTGTGGCGCACCAAGCGCTTCGCCCACCTGCAGCTGTTCTCGCACTTCGAAGGACCGCGCTGGAAGGCGATCTGGGACCTGCTGCGCACCGGCCTGCCGATCGGCATTACCGTGCTGATGGAAGGCGGCCTGTTCATCGTCACCGCGCTGCTGATCGGCCGCCTGGGTGCGAATGAAGCGGCCGCGCACCAGATCGCGATCAACGTGGCGCAGCTGTGCTTCATGATCCCGATGGGCGTGGCCGAGGCCACCACCGTGCGCGTCGGCCATGCGGTTGGCCGTGGCGATGGCTTCGGCGTACGGCGTGCGGCCTGGGCCGGCTACGCGATCATCATGGGCACGCAGACGCTGTCGGCGGCGGTGCTGCTGTTCGGCCACGATGCCATCGTCGGTGTCTACACCAACGACCTGGCGGTGGCCGGCCTGGCCTCGACCCTGCTGCTGTACGCGGCCACCTTCCAGTTCCCGGATGGCATCCAGGTGCTGTCGGCCGGCGCGCTGCGCGGCCTGAAAGACACCCGCGTGCCGATGTTCATCGCCATGTTCGCTTACTGGGGCCTGGGCATGCCGCTCGGCGCCGGGCTCGGCCTGGGTCTGGGCATGGGCCCGCAGGGCATGTGGATCGGCCTGATCGTTGGCCTGACCGCCGCTGCCATCCTGATGGGCTGGCGCCTGCGCCGCAGCAGCCTGCGCATCGGCCAGTCGATGTTGTCCTGACCTTTGCGCCCGTCATGCCGACCCATGGCGGGCGATCCCCTGACTTGTGTCCGATGCCGCATCACACGGCACCGGCTATGCTGGTACCACGGCAAGAAGCCATCCGGAGCGTTCCATGAATCAACCCGTGCCCCCGCTGCCCCCGGCGCGTCGCAACCCCGTCGCCAGTTTCTTCATCGGGCTGTGGGACGTCATGAACTTCACCCGCCGGTTGATCCTCAACCTGCTGTTCTTCGGCCTGCTGTTCCTGCTGCTGGTGATGTTCGTCATCGCGGCGGGCATGGGCGCCGGTGCCAGCAAGTCGCTGCAGGACCGCACTACCCTGGTGATCGCCCCGGAAGGCCGCCTGGTCGAGCAGTTCAGCGCCGACCCGGTCAGCCGCGCACTGGCCAAGGCGGTGGGCGACAACGGCGCCGAAGAGATCCAGCTGCGCGACCTGCTGCGGGTGATCGAGTCGGCCAAGGAAGACAAGAAGATCGAGCGCGTGGTGCTGGAGCTGGACAAGCTGCAGCCGTCCGGCTTCGCTTCGCTGCGTGAAGTGGCCACCGCGCTGCAGGACCTGCGTGCCTCCGGCAAGCAGCTGGTGGCCTACAGCGAGAGCATGGGCCAGTCGCAGTACCTGCTGGCCGCACAGGCCGACGAGGTCTACCTGGATCCGATGGGGTCGGTGGTGCTCGAGGGCCTGGGCCGCTACCGCCAGTACTTCCGCACCGGCCTGCAGGACAAGCTGGGCGTGGACGTGCACCTGTTCAAGGTGGGCGAGTACAAGTCCGCGGCCGAGCCGTACGTGCTCGATGCGGCCTCGCCGGCCTCCAAGGAAGCCGACCTGTTCTGGATGAACGACGTGTGGCAGCGCTATCTGGCGGACATCGCCAAGGCGCGTCGCCTGGACCCGGCACAGCTGGCCGCCGGCATCGACACGCTGCCGGAAGGCATCGCCGCCGCCGGTGGCGACCTGGCCAAGTTCGCCCTGCAGCAGAAGCTGGTGACCGCGCTGAAGACCCGCGAGGAATTCGAGGATCTGATGATCGAGCGCGGCGTGGCCGACGACGATGCCGACGGTGGTTTCCGCAACGTCGACTTCGGCACCTATCTGGGCCAGCTCGATGCGCGCCGCAACCCGGTCGACAACCGTCCGCAGGTAGCGGTGGTTGTGGCCGCCGGCGAAATCAGCGGCGGCGATCTCCCGGCCGGCCGCATCGGTGGCGAATCGACCTCGGCGCTGCTGCGTGCCGCGCGTGACGACGAGAACGTGAAGGCGGTTGTGCTGCGCGTGGATTCGCCGGGCGGTGAAGTGTTCGCCTCCGAGCAGATCCGCCGCGAAGTGGTGGCCCTGCAGGCCGCCGGCAAGCCGGTGGTGGTGTCGATGGGCGACCTGGCCGCCTCCGGTGGCTACTGGATCAGCATGAATGCCGATCGCATCTATGCCGATCCGTCGACCATCACCGGTTCGATCGGCATCTTCGGCATGGTGCCGAACTTCAGCCGCGCGCTGGACAAGATCGGCGTGCACACCGATGGTGTCGGCACCACCCGTTTCGCGGGTGCGTTCGATGTCACCCGCCCGATGGATCCGGCCGTGGGCCAGGTCATCCAGTCGGTGATCAACAAGGGTTACGCCGACTTCACCGGTCGCGTCGCCGACGCCCGCAAGAAGCCTGTCGAGGCCGTCGACGAAGTGGCGCGTGGCCGCGTGTGGAGCGGTGCGCAGGCCAAGGAACGTGGCCTGGTCGATGCCTTCGGTGGCCTGAAGGATGCCGTGGCCGATGCCGCCAGCCGTGCCAAGCTGGGCAAGGCTGATGCCTACCGCGTGCGCTACATCGAGAAGGCGGCAACGCCGTTCGCGCAGTTCGTCAGCGGTTTCGCCGGCAGCCGTGCCGGCGCCTGGATGCTGTCCGACTCGGGCATGGCGCGGATGGTGCTGGCGCGCACGATGCCGGAAGTGGATACGCAGCTGCGCTTTGTCGAGAACGCGGCGCGCGAGAAGGGCAACGGCACGCCGGTGAAGGCGCTGGCCTACTGCTTCTGCGGGTTCTGATCGGCAACGGTGACGAATGAAAACGCCCGGCCCTGGCCGGGCGTTTTCGTTGGTGGGGGTCGGATCCCTTTGCCCCGCAAAGGGCTCTGACCCCACAGGTCACTGCGTCGCGTCGGCCTCGGCCTTGCGTTCGCGTGCGGCGGCTTCTTCCACCGCTTTCTGTGCGCCCTTGGCGCGGTCCAGCGGTTCCTGCATCGCACGCGACATCGCTTTGGGCACCGGTGGCTTCTCCGGGTTCGGCGTCGGCGGCCGCTGGCAGGCCACCAGCAGCACGCCGGCCAGCAGGGACGAGAACAGGGTCAGGATGCGCATGGCGGCTCTCCGCAGTGGGCGTACGTGCAGTGTCGCATTCTCGGCAGAGGGCCGCCGTGAGCGCGTATCCTTGCCGCATCGAAATGCAGCGGGCGCGGCCCCGGAGGACACATGACCCAGCAACGGTGGCGCCTGGACGGGCAGACCGCCCTGATCACCGGTGCCAGCGCCGGTATCGGCCTGGCCATCGCGCACGAACTGGCCGGCTTCGGCGCGGACCTGATGATCGTCGGGCGCGATATCGACATGCTGGAGACCGCGCGCGACGAGCTGCTGGATGTGTATCCGCAGATGCAGGTGCACGCGCTGGCCGCCGATGTCTCCGACGACGAGGACCGCCGGCAGATCCTGGACTGGGTGGAAGACCACAGTGATGGCCTGCACATCCTGGTCAACAATGCTGGCGGCAACGTCACCAAGGCGGCCACGGAGTATTCAGAGGACGAATGGCGGAAGATCTTCGAGACCAACCTGTTCTCGGCGTTCGAGCTGTCGCGCTACGCGCATCCGCTGCTGGCTCGCCACGCATCGTCGTCGATCGTCAACGTCGGCAGCGTGTCCGGCCTGACCCATGTGCGCAGCGGCGTGGTCTACGGCATGAGCAAGGCCGCGATGCACCAGATGACCCGCAACCTGGCCGTCGAGTGGGCCGAGGATGGCATCCGGGTCAATGCAGTGGCGCCGTGGTACATCCGCACGCGGCGCACCTCCGGTCCGTTGTCGGACCCGGATTACTACGAGGAAGTGATCAACCGCACGCCGATGCGTCGTATCGGCGAGCCGGAGGAAGTGGCCGCCGCGGTGGGCTTCCTGTGCCTGCCGGCAGCCAGCTATGTCACCGGGGAGTGCATCGCGGTGGATGGCGGCTTCCTGCGCTACGGGTTCTGATCTTTCAGCGGGTAGTGCCGGCCGCTGCCGGCAACTGCAATCATCTGAAGATCCTGTGGTTGCCGGCCAGCGGCCGGCACTACCGGGTGGCGGTCACCCCGGTACCGGGCAGTTGCTGGCCTCCAACACCGCCTGCAGCCGCTCGCGTTCACCGCGCGCGGTATCGCGGTTTTCCGGTGCGGCGAAGCGTTCACGGCCGCGGGCATCGCGGAAGCGCTGCTGCCAGCTGCCGCATCGCTGTGCTTCGGGAAGTTCCTCGCAGCGGTCGCGCACGACTTCGCAGCCGGCCGCGTTCATCGGCGTGACCCCGCCCAGGCCCTGCACCGTCATCGGTTCGCAGCGACCAGGTGATGCCTCGTACTCGTGCAGATAACCACCGCCCTGTCCGTCGGTGCACTGGAAGATCGGGGGAAGCGGCGGCTTCGGTGGACCGTTGCCTGCTTCGGCACGGGCATCGGCATCACGGCGCAGGGTCGCACTGTCGAGAATCTGGTTGGCACCTTCGCGTTCAACCATTCCCGCTTCCATGATGGTGCGTCCTTCGTCCGCACGTCGTGGTTTCGCTGGGGCCGCAGGGGCAACGGCCGGTCCGGCCGGCACCGGCGCGGGTGTTTCGACGGGGGCGGGTGCAGGTTCCGCAGCCACAGGTGCAGCGGCAGCCGGCTGCGGGTTGGCCGGGCCGGGCACGCGCAGCACCTGCTGCTTGCTGCCGGTGGGGCACGGCGTGCGCTGCAGGGTAGGGACGTCACTACTGCTGGAGGTACAGCGGTAGATCACGCCCTCTTCGGCCAACGCGCTTCCGGGCAGCAGCGCCAGAAGCAACCAGATCAGTCTGTTCATGCTCACAGCGTACAGGCTGCGCTCAACGCTGGCAGTCGCGTGACAGGCGCGCGTCGATGCCACGCTGTTCGTTGTTGATGGCGGTGCGCTCGCTCTGCAATGCGCTGTTGTAGCGACGGTCCAGTTCCCAGCGGCGGTCGCGCAGGCGCGCACAGACCTGCTGTGGCGGCAGCGCGTGGCAGCTGTCGCGCACCAGCACGCTGCCGGCCGGGACCTGCACGCCTACGCCGACGGCGGGCGGCCGGTAACCGGGACCCTCGCCGACGGGCGGACCGATCGGTGTGCCGATGGCCGGGCGCGGACCCGGGTACGATGGGCCCCGATGCCCGTGTGGCAGCCAGACGCTGGTCCACAACGGCACCCAACGCGGATTGCCCTCGTTGCTGTCGCTGGTATAGCGCTGGCCATCGTCGCGCACGCATTCGTAAAGCGGCTGGGGCGGCTGGATGTAGACGTGGCGGACCTCGCGGTCACGCATCACCGGAGATTCGTCCGGCGGTGCGGGCGGCGCATCGCTGCGCACCACCCGCGGCGCTGGATCGCGCGGGCGCTGCAGGTCGCGGACTTCCTGGCGGCCGCTGCTGCAGGGCCTGTCCTGCAGGGCCACGGCGCCGTTGCTGGCGACGCAGCGGTAGACCCGCACATCCTCGGCCGCCGGTGCCGTCGATGGCAGCAGCAGGCACAGGCCCAAAGCGGTGCGCAGCAGGTTCATGACGGCAGGGTGCGCGATTGTCCGGGGCAGCGCAATCGGCCGCTCAGGAGCGCAGCACGTTGCCGCTGAGCGCGTCGCGGATCGGGGTGGGCTGGGCCAGGCCGCCGGTTTCGCCATCCAGGATGCCATCAAGCAGGCGCAGCAGGCGTGGATCCAGTTCTTCGCGGCGGCGCGCCGGTGGTTCGCCGGCCAGGTTGGCGCTGGTGGAGACCAGCGGGCCTCCCCAGGCACGGCAGAGTTCGGCCACCAGCGGGTGGGCGCTGATGCGCACGGCGATGCCGCTGTGCTCCCCGGTGACCCACGGCTGGGCACGGGGTCCGGCCGGCAGGATCCAGGTGTTGGCGCCGGGCCAGCTGGCCAGCACCGCGCGCTGGCGTGCGTCCGGCAGGGCCTGCAGGCGCACCCAGCCTTCCAGCTGCGCCAGATCGGCCGCGACCAGAATCATGCCTTTTTCGATCGGGCGTTGTTTCAGTCGCAGCACCATGTGCACCGCCGCCTCGTGCGAAGGGTCACAGCCCAGGCCCCAGACCGCTTCGGTCGGGTAGGCGATCACGCCGCCCGCACGGAGCGTGGCGACAGCAGAGTCCAGGGTGAGTTCTTTCATGGCGGCGACCGGCCCGGCGTGGGCCTTCATTATCCCCCTGCTGCGTGCAGAAGGGGTGGACCCTGGCACCCGGTAGTGCCGGCCGCTGGCCGGCATCTGATGCTTCTGGGGCTGCCGGCCAGCGGCCGGCACTACCCCTCATCCACGTATGGCGTGGAGTTACTTCGCGGCCTTCTTGACGGCCTTCTTCGCCGGGGCCTTCTTCGCGGCGGCCTTCTTTACTGCTTTCTTGGCCGCGGCCTTCTTGGCAGGCGCTTTCTTTGCAGCGGCCTTCTTCGGCGCCGCTTCCTTCTTCACTGCCGCCTTCTTGGCCGGGGCTTTCTTCGCAGCGGCCTTCTTGGCACCGAAGCCCTTGCGCACCGGCTTGCCGGTTTCTTCCATCAACTGCTGCACTTCAGCCAGGGTCAGCGACGCAGGTTCGCGATCCTTGGGGATCTTGCCGTTCATCCTGCCGTCGCTGATGTACGGGCCGAAGCGGCCGTTCAACACCTGGATGTCGCTGCCCTCGAACTCCTTGATGATCCGGTTGCGCGCGATCTCTTCCTTCTCTTCGATCAGGAACACGGCGCGCGCCAGGTCGATGGTGTACGGGTCGTCCTCCTTCTTCAGCGAGGCATAGGTGCTGCCGCGCTTGGCGAACGGGCCGAAGCGGCCGATGCCGACGCTGACCGGCTCGCCGTTGTCCTCGCCCAGTGCGCGCGGCATCAGGAACAGCTCCAGCGCGTCTTCCAGGGAAATGGTGTGCATCGACTGGCCAGGGCGCAGCGAAGCGAACTTCGGCTTCTCCTCGGCATCTTCGGCGGTGCTGCCGATGGCGGCATAGGGCCCGAAACGGCCCAACCGCACGCTGACCGGCTTGCCGGTCTTGGGGTCGGTGCCGAGCTCGCGCGCGCCACTGGCCTCCGCGCGGTCGACCGATTCCTTCTTGTCTTCGACCAGTTCCTTGAACGGTTCCCAGAAGCGCGACATCAGCGGGATCCAGTCTTCTTCGCCACGCGAGACGGCATCGAGCTCGTCTTCAAGCTTGGCGGTGAAGTCGTAATCCACGTACTGGGTGAAGTGGCTGGACAGGAACTTGGACACCGCGCGGCCCACATCGGACGGGCGGAAGCTGCGCCCTTCCATTTCCACGTACTTGCGGAACAACAGGGTCTGGATGATCGAGGCGTAGGTCGAGGGACGGCCGATGCCGTACTCTTCCAGCGCCTTCACCAGCGCCGCTTCGGTGTAGCGCGGCGGCGGCTGGGTGAAATGCTGTTCGGCCTGGATGCGTTCCAGCGGCACGCGGTCGCCGGGCTTCATCGCCGGCAGCTTGCGGCCTTCGTCCTCGTCCTCGGCACTCTTGTTGTCCTTGCCTTCCTCGTACACGGCCAGGAAGCCGGGCACGACCACGGTGGTGCCGCTGGCACGGAACACGTGTTCGCTGCCGGCCGACAGGTCGACGCTGACCGTGTTGAGCGTGGCCGGAATCATCTGGCAGGCCACTGCACGCTTCCAGATCAGTTCGTACAGGCGGCGCTCGTCGTCGGTGAGGAAGCGGGCGACCTGGGCCGGGGTGCGCAGGGCCGAGGTCGGGCGCACCGCTTCGTGCGCCTCCTGGGCGTTCTTCGACTTGGTCTGGTAGGTGTTGGGCTGGTCGGGCAGCGAGGCGATGCCGTAATCACGGGCGATCACGTCGCGGATCTCGGCCAGCGCATCCTGCGACAGGTTCACCGAGTCGGTACGCATGTACGAGATCAAGCCGACGGTGCCTTCGTCGCCAATCGCCACGCCTTCATACAGCTTCTGCGCCACCTGCATGGTCTTGCGGGTGGTGAAGCCGAGCTTGCGCGAGGCTTCCTGCTGCAGGGTGGAGGTGGTGAACGGCGGCGCCGGGCGGCGCTTGCGCTCCTTGCTGGCCACGTCGGTGACGTGCAGCGAGCCCTGCGCGGCCTGCTGGATGCGCATCCGCGCCGCTTCAGCGGTGTCGCCATCGGTGATGGTGAACTGCTCGAACTTCTGCCCGTCCAGCTTGATCAGCTTGGCGTTGAAGTGCTGCGACGGGTGCGCGCACTCGGCGGCGATCGACCAGTACTCGCGGGCGATGAAGGCTTCGATCTCTTCCTCGCGCTCGACGATCATGCGCAGCGCCGGGCTCTGCACGCGGCCGGCGGACAGGCCGCGCTGGACCTTGCGCCACAGCACCGGCGACAGGTTGAAACCGACCAGGTAATCCAGCGCGCGGCGCGCCTGCTGGGCATCGACCAGGTCGCTGGCGATCGCGCGCGGCTGGCTGATGGCTTCCTTGATGGCGCGCGGGGTGATCTCGGTGAACACCACGCGCTGCATGGGCTTGTCCTTGACCAGCCCGCGTTCCTTCAGGATCTCGGCGATATGCCAGCTGATCGCTTCACCCTCGCGATCCGGGTCGGTCGCCAGCAGGATGTCGTCGGCGCCCTTGGCGGCCTTGGCGATCGCGTCGACGTGCTTCTCGTTCTTGTCGATCACGTCATAGTGCATGGCGAACCCGTTGTCCGGGTCGACCGCGCCTTCCTTCGGAATCAGGTCACGCACATGCCCATACGAGGCCAGGACGGTGTAGTCCTTGCCGAGGTATTTGTTGATCGTCTTGGCCTTGGCCGGCGATTCGACGATGAGCAGGTGCTTGGGCATGGCAGCAGGGTCTGTGGGGCGAACCGTGGGGAAGGGGCCGCTAGGGTGGAGCAAATGGCCGCATTAGTGAAGCGGCCACGCGCAAATCCATAAACTGAACGCCCGGTAATGTGCCGGGCGTTCAGGTTTCACCTTATTAGAGGAATCACGCCCGGCCAGCCCGTGTCAAGCAGCCAGCCGTGAGGATGGCCGTTCAGGAGGCCATCTTGGCGATGAAGCCGACCGCGAACACCAGCAGCGCCAGGCCCACCAGCGACAGTACTGCGGTCAACACCAGTACCAGCACGGTGACGGTGCCCAGCTCGCGGCGCTGCAGGTGGGGCTGGTCGGTGTAGGCCCAGCGGTCGACCACCAGAGTGTCGCAGATCATGTCGTGCAGGCCCTGCTTGCGCTCGGTGAAGGCCGCCATCAGGAAGCCGATGCCGAGGGTGAAGCTGCTCAGCAGCATGGCCCAGTAACGACCGAACGCGCGGGCCTTGGTCAGGCGCTCGCCGTTGCCGCGGACGACCTTGATGCCGACCGCCATCTTGCCCAGCGTGGCGCCGCCCTTCGAGGCATGGAACCAGGTGTAGTACGCCATGCCGATGCAGAGGTTGATCAGGGCACTGGCCAGCTGGGCCACGATCTCGATGGCTGATTCGCCACTGCCCACCGCGCCCATGCTGGCGCCCAGGATCGCACCGAGGATGGCTCCTATCATGCTGCCGGGGATGACCAGCACGAAGTAGTCGATCATGTAGGCCGCCACGCGCTTCCAGAAGCCTGCGTAGACCACTTCACCGCCAACCACAGGCTGTGCGTGGCCACCGCTGCCGACGGCGGCTGGAGCGCTGTATGGCGAGCTGCTGAGCGCGCCGGTGCCGGGCAGCGGTGCGGTGCCGCTGTCGATGGCGGCATAGTCGCTGCGCAGGTCGAACCCGCCGCTGCTGGTGGCAGTGGTGGCATCGGCCAGCGTCTGCAGGCCGAGCTCGTCGACCACCTGGCGCAGTGCAGCCCACTGGGCCATGCCCTCGCGCCAGACCAGGGTGTCCAGGTTCAACTGGCCGCGCTGGAAGCGCTGGCGGATCTCCTGGACCGGCAGCGGGCCCTGGCGTTGCTGTCCTTCGGCGTAGTACCACTCAGTCATTGCATGTTCCCTGTTGAATCATCCTTGGAGGTGCTGGCGTGCGCGTGGCTCAGCCGCGGCACGTCGGCGGCAGGTACTTGTCGTTGCTTTCGCCACTGCATTCCCACCGGCCGCTGTCGCGATCGTATTCCAGCCACAGCAGGTCGCCGTCGATGCCCTTGCCTGGTACCGCCAGCGTTGCTTCGATGCCGCAGTGACCGTTGTTGAAGCGGCCGATGTTCACCGCCGACAGGCCCGCGTTAGCGAAGTCGCCCGGGGCCGGGAAGCCGGCGTCATTGGCACCCGGGCAGCGCCCTTCGTCATCGGCGAAATGCTGCACCTGGTCCTTCAGCGGCTGCAGCGCGGCCACGGCGCCGGCGACTTTGCTGCGCACGGTGTAGTCGTTGTAGGCCGGCAGCGCGATGGCGGCCAGGATGGCCACGATCGGGACCAGTACCAGCAACAGGGCACCACCGATGATGGCGGTCAGCGCACAGCCGGACAGCTTCTTTTTCGGTGCCGGCAGGACGGTGGCCGATGCACTGGCGGCGTAGGGCGTGGACGCCGGCAGTACCGGCGGCTGCGGCGGAGGCGGTGCGACGGGTTCCGGTTCCGGTTCGGGTTCGACCGGCGGTACGGCGGCGTCCAGCGCCGGCACGATCAGGCCGAGTTCGTCCACGACGGTGCGCAACGGCTGCCATTGCGGCAGTCCGTCGCGCCAGACCAGGGTGTCCAGGGTGATCTGGTTGTTGCGGAACAGCTCGACCAATTGTTCCGCCGGCAGCGGACCTTGCTGCCGGTTGCCTTCTGCATGGAACCACTCGCTCACGGGGACGCTCCTGAATGCGCTATGCCCCCAAGTGTACGGTCAGTGCAGGGGTTCTGGCTCGTCCATGAACATCTGCGTCTCCATCCAGGCATAGGCCGCTTCGGAGCCAGGCTGGTTGAACAGCACCATCAGTACGACCCATTTCAGGTCGTCCAGGTCCAGTTCGTCCTGGTCCAAGGCCATCGCCCGGTCCAGCACCAGTTCGCGCTGGTCGGCGTCGAGGATGCCGTGCTGTTCCAGGTACAGCAGGAAGCCGCGGCATTCCACGTCCAGCTTGTCCAGCTCGGGGCCGTGGTAGACGCGCACGGGGCCGTCGACCCGTGCCTGGGCCACGCTCGGCCGCTGCGCGGCCAGGGCGTCGAGCCAGTCGAACGCCTTGTTGATCTCGGTTGGGCTGAAACCGGCCTGGATCAGGCCGTTCTGGAGCGAATCGCGGTCACGGATCAGGTCCGCGTCTTCGCTGAAATAGTGTTCAAACAGGTACAGCAGTACGTCCAGGATGCTCTCTTTCATTGCCCCTCGGCCTGCGTCGCGCGACGCTGTGGAGGTGAAGAAACTAGGGAGTTCGACAGTAGCGGCCGTGTACGCACACCACGATTCCCGCCAGTTCCATGGCCAGCAGCATGGAGGACACCTGGGGCGCCGTCAATCCACAGCGTGTGATCAGTGAATCCATACTGCTTGGGTCGTGGTCCAGGGCCCGCCACAAGCACTGGTAGTCAGGGTCGTCGGCCCAGCGCGCCGGCAGGAGCGCCGGCGGTGCCTGTTCAGTGGGGGTGCCCAGCCGTGATTGCAAGCCCGGCAGCTGCTGGCGAAGGGCAGGGGCCAGCAGTTCCAGCACTTCCTCGGGGCGCTCGACCAGTGCGGCCCCTTCACGGATCAGCCGGTGGCAGCCCGCAGCGCGTGGGTTGAGTACCGAGCCGGGCAGGGCACAGACTTCACGGCCCGCCTCGGCAGCCAGCCGTGCGGTGATCAGGGCGCCGGAGCGTTGCGCGGCCTCGACCACCACCGTCGCCAGCGCCAGCCCGGCCACCAGGCGGTTGCGCGCGGGGAAGTGGCCCGGGCGTGCCGGTGTGCCGGGCAGGTACTCGCTGAGCACCGCGCCCCCGGCGGCGATCCGCCCCTGCAACCGTTGGTGGCTGTCCGGATAGGCCCGATCAGGGCCGGTTCCGATCACCGCCACGGTGCAGCCGCCTGCCTCCAGTGTGGCCAGGTGGGCGGCCGCGTCGATGCCGGCCGCCAGGCCACTGGTTACGGCCAGTCCGGCCTCGACGAAGCAGCCGGCAAAGCGCGCGGCCAGCGCGCGTCCTCCCGGGGTTGGCGAGCGGCTGCCGACCAGCGCCACCGAGGGGCGCCAGGCCAGGCTCGGATCGCCCGCCACGAACAGCGCCAGTGGCGGGTTCGGGACGTCCAGCAGGGGCGGCGGAAAGGCCGCATCGGCGAAGGACAGCAGATGGTGGTCGTCGTCTTCCAGCCAGTGCCGCGCCACGGTCCAGGCGCGGGCGTCGGGGTGTTCCAGTGCAGCGCACTGCTCTGGCGTGCAACCGTGCGCGCGCCAGTTCGCGGCGCCCTGCGCGATCGCGGTCTGCGCGCTGCCCGCGGCCTGCAGCAGGGACCGCCGTGGCGCCAGCGCGCCGCCTGCCATCACCAGGCGCAGCAGCGCCTCATCAGCTTGCTTGGTCATTCCCCCACTATCGAGCGCATGCAACAAAGGCGCCCTAGGGCGCCTTCGCATGTGGCTGTCAGGTTTTGCCGGAGACCGCCCCTGTAGAGTCGACTGTCAGTCGACTACCGCGCGCAGCGCGGGCGCTTTCGGGGGGCGGTGAAGAGCAGTCGACCAACAGTCGACTCTACCGCGCGTCCGGGTGCAGCGCGTTGTACCCCACGCGCACCGGCCTCACGCCCTGCATCACCAGCGCGTAGCTGACATTGTCGAAGGTGCGGAACACCATGGCATGCGCCGCGTACTCGTCCGGCAGCGAGACCCGGCCGGCGCCGGTGCTGAGCGAATCGTCCGTGCGCGACGAGTTCGGGTACTTCATGCGGTGCGCCACATGGCGGCCCGGGCGCCACAGCGAGAACACGGTTCCATTGTCCACGCCCTGCGTGCGACCAGCCGAGATCGCGATCACGTCGCGGGGGCCGCCGGCAGTGAACATGTCGGTGACGGCCAGCACGCGTACGTCGACGCCCTCGACGCCTGCGGCGGGGACATGGGGCACGAACTGCAGGTCGTACGGCCTGGCCTCGATGGGCACCAGGCGGTCGCCGGCACGCACCTCACGGCCGCCTTCGTTCTTGTCCAGCACCAGGGTGGACGCCTCGACCTTGCCTCCGGCGACATGGGTGATGGTGCCGGTGGCGACCTGGGCCAGCTCATAGCCGAGCACGCCGCGGCGGTGGTTGGGTGCGCTGTAGGCGCGCCACAGGTTGCCGCTGCCCGGGGTGACGTCGCCGTTGGCGGTCAGGTCCTCGGTCGGCTTGGGCTGGGCGTAGCGCACGGTCGGGCGGACAACCGCCCAGCGCTGGCCTACCTGGGCGTCAGCCAGGCGCACATAGACGGCGTGGCCGCTGGTGGCACGCAGGCGTTCCTCTTCCAGGCCGGCCACGTAGGGCAGCTGCTCGATGCTGTCGACCACGCTCAGCTGCTTCAGGAACGGCTCGACCTGGGCCAGCGGAATGGCGTCGATCGGGGCCTCCTGGCGTGGGCCGGGCCGGGCCGCCACGGTCACCCGGTCCAGGTAGGCCAGGCTCAGGACGTCACCGGGATAGATCAGGTGCGGATTGGCGATCTGCGGATTGGCCTGCCAGATCTCCGGCCACAGCCACGGCTTCTGCAGGAAACGTGCGGCGATATCCCACAACGTATCCCCTTTTCGGACCACATAGGTGTCCGGGTGCCCGCCATTCACTTCCACGGCGGTAGCATAGGCAGCCACGGTCAGCATCGCCGCGGCGACGACCGTACGAAAACGAAGCAACATAGGTGTGAAGCCCTGATTCCCCAACAGGTCCGCGCACTATAGTCCAGAAACCGGGGCGCAAGGCAAGCGTTGGAGCTAGAATCTGCGACGTATGCCGGCGTGCCGGCCCCCTATCCGGAAACAGCCATGGCCCTTCTCCCCATTCTCGAGTTCCCCGATCCGCGCCTGCGTACCAAGGCCGCGTTGATCGAAGCTGCCGAAGTCACCACGCCGGCCTTCCAGGAACTGATCGACAACATGTTCCTGACCATGTACGACGCCCCGGGCATCGGCCTTGCCGCCACCCAGGTGGACGTGCACAAGCGCTTCATGGTCATCGACGTCAGCGAAGAAAAGAATGAACCGCATGTGTTCATCAATCCGGAAATCGTCGCCAAGGACGGGGGCCGGGTGTACCAGGAGGGCTGCCTGTCGGTTCCGGGCATCTTCGCCGACGTGACCCGTGCCGACACCATCACCGTCAAGTACCTGGATCGCAACGGCCAGGAACAGCAGATGGAGGCTGGTGACGTGCTGGCCACCTGCATCCAGCACGAGATGGATCACCTGGACGGCAAGCTGTTCATCGACTATCTGTCGCCGCTCAAGCGCGAGATGGTGCGCAAGAAGCTGGCCAAGCAGCGCAAGCACGTGGCGTGATCGCCAATCCGGGCCACCCTTCGGGTGGCCCGGGCCTGCGCGGCTCGCGCGGGCTCTACGGCGCCGGCCGACGGCGCCGTTTTCTTTCCTGCACGAATCCATCCTGCAAGTGGGGTAGCCATGAGGATTGTCTTTGCCGGTACGCCGGAATTCGCGGTGTCGTCGCTGCGCGCGGCTGCGCGCCACCATGAGGTCGTGGCCGTCTATACCCAGCCTGATCGCCCGGCCGGCCGAGGCCGTGGCCTGGCGCCTTCGCCGGTCAAGCTCGAAGCCGTGGCCCGTGGCATTCCGGTCTACCAGCCGGAGTCGCTGAAGGACGCGGCCGCCCAGCAGCAGTTGCGCGACCTGCAGCCGGACCTGATGGTGGTGGTGGCCTATGGCCTGATCCTGCCCAAGGCGGTACTGGCCATCCCGACCCATGGCTGCTGGAACGTGCATGCCTCGCTGCTGCCGCGCTGGCGCGGCGCTGCGCCGATCCAGCGTGCGATCCAGGCTGGTGACGCGAAGACCGGGGTGTGCCTGATGCAGATGGAGGCTGGCCTGGATACCGGCCCGGTGCTGCTGCACCAGGAGCTGCCGATCGCCGCCACCGATACCGGCGGCCAGCTGCACGACAAGCTGGCCGAGCTTGGTGCCCAGGTGTTGTCTGATGGCCTGGG
Source organism: Stenotrophomonas sp. YJH_SMC_25 (assembly GCF_059369595.1). Taxonomy (NCBI): domain Bacteria; kingdom Pseudomonadati; phylum Pseudomonadota; class Gammaproteobacteria; order Lysobacterales; family Lysobacteraceae; genus Stenotrophomonas; species Stenotrophomonas sp. YJH_SMC_25. The sequence goes on from NZ_JCAFSV010000003.1 coordinate 174,297, forward strand.
CCTGCTGCGCGCGGGCATCAAGCCGATCGCGCGACCGCAGCCGGAACAGGGCGTGACGTACGCGCACAAGCTGGACAAGGCCGAAGCCAGGCTGGACTGGGCGCAGGACGCCGACGCGCTGGCGCGTACCGTGCGCGCGTTCAATCCGTGGCCGATCGCCGAGGCAACGCTGGCTGGCGAACGCGTGCGCATCCATGGTGCGGTGGCACTGGAGGCAGACCACGGCCAGGCGCCGGGCACCGTGCTGGCCGCCGGCCGCGACGGCATCGACATTGCCTGTGGCCAGGGCGCGCTGCGCCTGCGCGTGCTGCAGCGTGAAGGCGGCAAGGCGATCACCGCTGCCGATTACCTCAACGCTCGCCGCGACCTGCGCGTGGGGGCATAAGCGGTGTCCAAGCAGAACGATTTCTCCGTCGCCAAGGCGGCACCGGGCGCGGCCACGCGCATGCTGGCCGCACGCGTGCTGGCACAGGTGTTCACCCGTGGCCGTTCGCTGAAGGCCGAACTGGCCTGGGCGCTGCCGAAGCTGGCCGACAGCCGCGACCGCGCGCTGCTGGAAGCCCTGTGTTTCGCTGTGCTGCGCCGTCGCAGCACCTATGACGCGGCCTTGCAGGCCTGGATGCAGAAGCCGCTGTCGGCGCGCGATGCCGACCTGCGCACGCTGCTGATGGTCGGTTTCGCCCAGCTGGACGTGCTCGAACTGCCTGCGCACGCAGCGCTTTCGGCTACGGTCGATGCGGCGCGCGCGCTGGGCCGTGAGCGCCAGGCAGGCCTGGTCAACGCGATCCTGCGCCGCGCCCAGCGCGAGGGGTTCCCCGAGCAGCCTGCGCGCGACGCCTTCCCGGAATGGTTGGCTGATGCGATCGAACGCGACTGGCCGGCGCAGGCCGAAGCGATCTTCAGCGCCAGCCTGCAACCCGCGCCCTTGTGGCTGCGTGCCAACCGCCAGCACGGCGGTCGCGACAAGGCCCTGGCGACGCTGGCCGAGGCCGGCATTGCCGCTGAAGCCACTGCACTGTGCGCCGATGCGTTGCGCCTGGCGACCCCCGTTGCCGTGAACCAGCTGCCGGGCTTCGGCGATGGTGCACTGTCGGTGCAGGACCTGTCGGCGCAATGCGCGGCCGATGCGCTGGCACCCGCGACCGGTGCCCGCGTGCTGGATGCCTGCGCGGCACCCGGCGGCAAATCGGCGCATCTGCTGGAGCGTGACCCGAGCCTGCGCCTGCTGGCGCTGGATATCGACGCGCGCCGTCTGGCCCGGGCACGTGACACTTACACCCGCACCGGTGTGGGCGAGCATGCGCAGACCCTGGTCGCCGATGCCAGCGATCCCGGTTCGTGGTGGGACGGCGTGCCGTTCGACGCGATCCTGCTGGATGCGCCATGTTCGGCCACGGGCGTGATCCGCCGCCAGCCGGATGTGATGTTCCACCGTCGCGCCGAGGACGTCGATGCACTGGTGGGCGTGCAGGCGCGCCTGCTGGAAGCCTGCTGGTCGATGCTGCGCCCCGGCGGCGTGTTGCTGTACGCCACCTGCTCGATCCTGCGCGCCGAGAACATCGATCAGGTGCGTGCGTTCCTGAAGTGGCATCCGGACGCGGTGGCGCAGCCGCTGGGCGATGCGTTCGGCGTGGATTGCGAAGGCGTGGCACGCCAGCGACTGCCTGGTGACAACGATGCTGACGGTTTCTTCTACGCGCGTCTGATAAAAGCAGCCTGACCCCCCGCTGCCGTTTCGAGTCCCATGCTGAAGACCCACGCGTCGCGCCAGACGTGGTTGTTCGTGGTGGTGGCCCTGCTGGTGCTGGGGGCCGGTCTCGGTCTCCGCGATCCGTGGCCCTCTGACGAACCACGCTTCGCGCTGGTGGCCAGGCAGATGGTCGACAGCGGTTACTGGTTGTTCCCGCATCGCGGTACCGAGCTGTATTCGGACAAGCCGCCGATGCTGATGTGGTGGCAGGCCTCGCTGTATGGCCTGGTTGGCCACTGGCGCGTGGCCTTCCTGCTGCCCTCGCTGCTGGCCGCATTGGGCGCGCTGTGGTGCGTGGTCGATCTGGGGCGCCGGCTGTGGACGCGGCAGGTCGGGCTCTGCGCGGGGTGGGCACTGCTGTTCGCGCTGCAGTTCACCTTCCAGGCGAAGAAGGCGCAGATCGATCCGCTGCTGGTGCTGTTCATCACCCTGGCCAACTATGGCCTGCTGCGCCACCTGCTGCTGGGCCCGGCCTGGCGCTGGTGGTGGCTGGGCTGGTTCTTTGCCGGTATCGGGGTGATCACCAAGGGCGTGGGCATGCTGGCGCTGCTGATGATCGTGCCGGCGGCCATCGCTGCAGCCCTGCAGTGGCCCCGTGTTTCCCTGCACGCGCGCGATGGCCGCTTCTGGCTGGCACCGCTGGCCTTCCTGCTGGCGATATCGCTGTGGCTGGCGCCGATGCTGCTGGCCGCGCTGGGCACCGGATCGGACGAGTACCGCGGCTACATCAACGACATCCTGGTGCGGCAGACGGCCCGCCGCTACACGCAGTCCTGGGACCATCACCAGCCGTGGTGGTACTTCTTCGGTGTCATGCCAACGATGTGGATACCCGCGTTCCTGCTGCTGCCGTGGGCGATCCCGGCGTGGCGGCGGCGCCTGTGCCGCCGCGATCCACGCTACCTGCTGCCGCTGGCGTGGTGGTTGCTGGTCGTGCTGTTCTTCTCGATTCCCCAGGGCAAGCGTGATGTCTACATCCTGCCGGCGCTGCCGATGTTCTGCCTGGCGCTGGCGCCGCTGCTGCCCGGGCTGCTGAAGCGACGCGATGTGCAGAGCGTGCTGGGAGGGTTTGCCGCGTTGCTGGCACTGGGCTTGAGCCTGGTCGGGGCGCTCGCCTTGCTGGGTGATCCGCGCTTCGAGGTGAACCTTGCCCATGGACGCGGATTGCCGCCCGGCGCGACCGATGCACTGGCGTGGACGATCCTGGCGATGGGGCTCTGGGGTGGCTTGAGCCTGGTGGTGACCGGCTGGCGTCGAAGCCACCTGGCGCTGCTATCGACCCTGGTCGTGGCCTGGGTGCTTTACGGCCTGTTCGGCTACCCGTTGCTGAATGATTCAAGCTCTGCGCGTGGTCTGATGCGTGACGTCGGCGCGCGTCTCGGGCCAGGCGCGGAACTGGGGCTGGTGGCCTGGAAGGAACAGAATCTGCTGATGGCGGACCGCCGCGCGGCGACCTTTGGATTCGAGAACCGCTGGCATGAACAGCTGCAGGCGGCCGTGCGCTGGCAGCGCTTGTCCCCCCGGCATCGCTGGTTGCTGGTGAATGACGATGCCATGCAGGGGTGCATTGATCGTTCGCAGGCGCAGATGGCCGGCATATCCAACCGCCGTCGCTGGTGGCTGGTTCCCGCCGGGGCGGTGTCCGGGGCCTGCGTGCCTGACCTGAAGGAGCTCGAGCGCGAGTACCGGCTGCAGGGGCCACCGGATGCGGACTGAACGAATGAGCGACGGACATGGCCAGTCTGCGTCAACCAGCGGCCTGCTCTGTCCTAGAATGAGGGCCGCTCCCGGCACCGTGCCGGTCTATCGCCATCGACCTGCCGACCGCACCACGTGACTCCGCTTTCCTTGCCTACTTCCCGCACGACGGGCTTCCTGGCCGGCGCCTACGCCGTGGTGCTGGGGGCGTTGCCGACGCTGCTGATGATCACCATGGAGGGCGGCAGCGCGGGGTTCTACCTGGCGATCCTGCTGTCGATCGTCCTGCTGCTGGTGCCCTCGGCCGCTCCGCGCCTGCTGCCCGGTTCCGCCCGGCGCTATGCGTGGATGGGCATCGGCATGGGCGTGATGCTGGTCGGCGTGCTGATCAGCCTGGGCGTGCATGGCATCTGGAAGGGATCGGAGGTCGAAAAGGCCGCGCGCCTGTTGTCGATGCTGCTGATCCTGTTCGCCGCGCTGCGGGTGCCGCGCAGGATCCTTGCGCGGGCGATGCTGGGCACCCTGCCTGCGGTGTGGTCGGCAGCAGCCATCATTGGCTGGTTGGCGCTGGAGACCGGCGTGCGGCCTGCCACCCAGCAGTTCAATGCGGTGACCTACGGCGACCTGACCCTGTTGTTCGGTGTGCTGAGCCTGATGTCGCTGGGCCTGCCGGTGACCCGTTTCACCCGCATCGAAGCCACGCTGAAGCTGCTGACCGGCATCCTTGGCCTGGTCGCATTCCTGTGGACGCAGACCCGCGGTGGCCTGCTGGCGATTCCCTGCTTCCTGCTGATCGGCCTGCTGGTGATGGGGCGCCGGCTTGGCCGGATGAAGATCCTGCTGGGCCTGGTACTCGCGGCCGGCGTCGGCATTGTCGCCACCCATGATGGTGCGTTGCGCGATCGCATCGATGCGGGCGTGAGCGAGTATGGCGATTGCAGTGCCGACCACCTGGCAGATACCTCGGTCTGCATCCGCCTTCAGTTGTGGACCGCGGCTGGCTACATGATCCGCGAGCAGCCGGTGTTCGGTGTCGGTGGTGGCGACCGCTTCCGCCAGGAGCTGGAACGACTTGCCGGACAGGGAAAGGTGTCGGCGATGGTCGCGCGTGATTTCGGCGAGACCCACAACGACCTGCTGTATTTCCTGGCCACCTACGGCGTGCTGGGGGGACTTGGCCTGGTGCTGGTGTACGTGGCCCCGGCGCTGGTGTTCGTGCCACGCCTGTGGCGTGGCGACGAACGGTCGCGGTTGCATGCCGCGGCAGGGTTGAGCATCTGCGTGGCATTCGCCGTCTTCGGGGTCACCGAAATGATGCTGCGTGACATGCGGACCGCCTCGTTCTATGCCGCCTGGGTTGCCCTGCTGCTGGCCCTGTCCGAGCCGCGCCGGTCAGATCAGGCTGAGGCCAGCACCGCTTCGTAGCTGGCCAGGGTCGCCCCGGCGAAGGTCTGCAGGCCGAACTCACGCTCTGCATGGCGGCGGGCGGCCATGCCCATCGCCGGCAGCGCCTGGCGTTGTTCATACATCGCCTGCACCTGTGCGGCGATGGCGGCCACGTTGCGGGTGGGCACGACCCAGCCGTCGACTCCCTGCTCGATGTTTTCCGGCAGCCCCGCGTAGTCGCTGACCAGCATCGGCCTGGCGCTGGCCATCATTTCGCGGCAGGCGAAGGAAATTGTCTCGATGTCGTTGGACAGCACGAAGCCGACGTCGCCGGCGGCGATCAGTGGGCGCGTATCGGCCAGCAGTCCGGTGAAGTGGACCTGCGTGGCGACATCGCCGAGGGCCTGCACCTGCGCGCGTTGCTGCGCGTTGGGCAGGTGACCTGCGACCGCCATGTGTACGTGCGGCCGGATCGCGTCGGGGAGCAGGGCAATGGCCTGCGCGAGGTCGATCCAGCCCTTGTAGTCATCGGTGCCGGCGTTGCTGACCAGCAGCAGCGCATCCGGGTCCTGCGTCCATTGCTGCCGCATTGCCTGGCCGGCGTCGGCCGGCAGCGGCGCGAAGCGGTCCAGGTCGACGCCGTTGCGGACCACATCGATCGGGCAGCGCCGGTACGGGCCCTGCTCCAGCAGGCGCCCGGTGTGTGCCGAAACCGCAATCACGCGGTCGGTGGCCCAGCGGGCCCTGAAGGCATTGCCAAGCGTACGGGTGGGCTTGCTGTTGTGCTTGGTCAGGATGATCGGCGGGCGGCGCATGCCGAGCAGTCCCTGCATCACGAAGCGGTGATCACGAGCACCGTTGACGTGGACCAGGTCGATGCCCTCGTCCCGCACCAGCCGGCGCAGCGCATGCTGTTCGGCCAGTTGTCGTGGCAAGGTCGGCAGGCCGCTGCCAAAGGCCATCGGCAGCGGGGTGGCGATTCCTTCCTCGGCCACCGTGCGCAGCAGGCGGCTGTCGGCGGGGGCTGCGACATGGAGCGTGTGCTGGCCATGCAGGGCGCGCGCCAGGGACACGATGTACGTGGTGTGGCCGCCACCGTCGCCATAGTGGAAGTTGGTGTACAGGATTTTCATGGGGGATCTTCAGGCAACGCGCGGCAAGTGTGACACAGCCGGCTCAGGGCCGTTCCGCAGGGGCTGGAGGATCGGCCACCGCCTGGCCGTTGCCCAGCATCCACAGCATGATGGTCTTCTGCCGTACGTAGTTGGCACGCACATAGGCATAGACCAGGCCGTGCCAGCCGTCGCGGAAGCCGCCGCGGAACAGGAAGCCACGCCAGAACCGCCAGGCCGGCGCCAGCACCAGCTTGCCCAGCGTGGCGCGCTTGCCACGCGCGAACTCGTGCTCGGCCATCATCCGCGCATACTTCTCGGTCTTGGCCAGCTGCTGCTGCAACGATCGATAGGGATAGTGGATGAGATCGCCGCGCAGGGTGCCGACGCTGCCATCGACGCTGGCCGCCTCGTGGATCTCGCGCTTGCCGCGCCAGCCGCCCTGGCGGCGGTCGAACAGGCGCATCACCCGGTCCGGGTAGGCATTGCCGTGGCGCAGGAACCTGCCAAAGTATTCGGACAGGCGGGCGAAGCGGTAGCCGGCGTGGCCGGCGAAGCCGCCGTCACGGGCCTTTTCGATGGCCGCACGCAGCTCGGGGCTGATGCGCTCGTCTGCATCCAAACACAGTACCCAGTCGTGGCTGGCCTGCTCGACGCAGAACGCCTTCTGGCTGCGGAAGCCCTCGAACCGACGCTGCAGCACGCGGGCACCGGCAGCCTCGGCGATGGCCACGGTCGCATCGGTGGACTGCGAGTCCACCACCACGATCTCATCGCAGAAGGCCAGCGAGGCCAGGCAGTCGCCGATGCGCCCGGCCTCGTTGAACGCGATAATGCACGCCGAGATGCGAGGCCGTTCGATGGGAGCGGTCGTGGAGGACATGATGGCCGGGTACCTGTTGTTTGCGACGGAGCGCTATGCGCTGCCTATTCTCGCCCCGTTGGCGCAGGCGTTGCACGCGTCCGGGCAGGAGGTTGCGGCCTGGTTCGAAGGCGGCGCGGCCGGCAGCAGCCTGCCGGGGGTGGCCAACGTCGGCCTGAAGCAGGCCCTGGCAATGCGCCCGCGGGCGGTGTTCAGCGCGGCCAACTGGGTGCCGACCTTCCTTTCGGGGGCCAAGGTGCAGCTGTTCCATGGCTTCAACGTGGAAAAGCGCGACAGCGCGCGCGGCCACTTCCGGGTGCGCGGCATGTTCGACCTGTACTGCACGCAGGGGCCGGCCACCACGACGCCGTTCCGCGAGATCGCGGCCCAGCAGGGCCACTTCGCGGTGGCCGAGACCGGCTGGCCGAAGCTGGACCCGCTGTTCCGCGATGACGGTGGCGAGAGCGCCGCACTGCGCGCGCCGGCCGGCGATCGCCCGGTGATGCTGTTTGGTTCCACCTTCACCGAGCGGCTGAGTGCGGCACCGCACCTGCATGCGCAGATCGCCGCCGATATCGCTGCCGGTGGGCGCTACTGGCTGCTGACCCTGCATCCCAAATGTCCGCCGGAACTGTTCGAGCGCTACCGCGCGCTGGCCGGTGCCAATGCCCGCTTCATCGAGCCGGAGCAGGTGATGGCCGCGCAGCGCGCCGCCGATGTGCTGGTGTCGGACACCTCGTCGATCGTTTCGGAGTTCATCGTCCAGCACAAGCCGGTGGTGACCTTCCGCAACCGCGTGCCGAAGCCGCACATGATTGATTTCGACGACCCGGCGCAGCTGCCGGCGATGCTGCAGCGCGCGCTGCAGCCAGACGCCGCGCTCCAGGCGGAAATCGTGCGTTACGCCGATGCCATCCATCCGTACCGCGACGGCCTGTCCAGCGAGCGGGTGATCGCGGCCACCGAGGATTTCCTGTCCGGTGAAATGGGTGCGCTGCGCCGCAAGCCTCTCGGCAGCTGGGTGCGCGATCTGCAGATCCGAAGGGACCTGGGCTATTGGGGCCCCTCGCAGCGATGATGCCTCGCTGACCCTGCTCGCGGTAATGCCGGCCGCTGGCCGGCAACCTGGGGGATGTGCAGTTGCCGGCCAGCGGCCGGCACTACCTGATTCAGGCCGGGACCCGACCCCGCATCACCAGCGCAGTTTGCGCCGCGCCAGCGCGGCCGCCAGTTGATCCATCGCCTGCTGTGCCTGTGCCTGCGGCAGATGGTGCAGGGTGAGTGCCACGTCGCCATGCGCACCGGCGGTATCCAGTTGCAGGCTGCTGGTGCCCAGCACCTTGTCCAGCGGTGAACGCTGCAGGCGCAGGCCCTGCACCTTGTCCAGCTCGGCCCAGCGCCACCAGCGTTTCCACCAGCCGCCGCGCACGGCCACATAGTGCTCGTCCAGATACCAGCCCATGCGTGCCATCTGCCGGTGTGCGACCAACAACGCGACCGGCAGCCAGGCCAGCACGACCAGACCCCATGGGCCCCAGCGCCAGTACGCGGCGGCGGCCAGCAGCGGCACCAGCAGCAGCGCGCCCAGGCACAGCCGCCACCAGCCACGCTGCGGGATGGACTGCCATTGCGCCGGTGGCCAGTGCAGCTGGGGGAGCAGGTGCTGCACCAGTTGCGTGCAATGCTCGCGGGTTGCCAGCGGCGCCAGTTCGCGCAGGGCGCGGTCCTCATCACGCGAAGGGCCACCGGCGGCACTGTCGATGCGCAGCTGGCGCAGCCCGAACCAGCGCGGCAGGGTGCCTTCGCGCAGCGTCCAGGCCTGGATGCGGCGACGTGCCACGCTGCTGCGGGTGCGGCTGAGCATCCCGGCCGACACCGTCAGGCGGCGGTCCTGCTCGACGAGGGTGAAGCCGTGGTAACGCAACAGGGTCAGCACCACCGACAGCACGCGCAGCGCCAGCCAGCCCAGCAGCAGGGCCGCCGCCGCCAGCAGCAACGCGCCGGTCACGCCGGGATGCAGGTGGCTGGCATAGCCGAAGGCCTCGCGGCCGCCGCGCTGGATGGCATCGTCCATCACCGGCCGCGGCACTGTCTGGAACAGGACGCCGAACGCGGCCACCGCCAGTGCCCAGCCGCGGTTGGAGAGCAGTCCCATGCGCACCACGTCCCAGCTGGATAGTCGCAGCAGTACGCGTTCGCTGTCGACGTCGGCAATGGGCGGTGCATCGACGGCGTCGTTGGCCTGCCGCGCCTGCCCGCGCTGGCGGACCAGCCGTTCCAGCGCCAGTGCCTGGTCCAGCTTCAGTACCCGCATCTCCGCTTCAGGGCGCACACCGCCGGCCGATTCCAGGCGCAGTTCGGCCACGCCGAACAGGCGGTGCAGCGGGTTCTGCCGCACTTCCACGTTGTGGATGCGGGCGAACGGGATCTCGCGGCGGTTGCGCGCCAACAGGCCACTGCGCACGGTGATCGCATCGCTGCCGATGCGGTAGCGGTAGCTGAGGTACTGCATCACCGACACCAGGACCAGGGCGGCAATTGCCGTCAGCGGAATCAGCTGCGCCCACATCGGATCGCGGTCGCCGCGCTGGCCGAACACCAGCAGCGCGACCAGTGGCAGGAAGTAGTGGCGCAGCTGCATCAGCAGCACGAACAGCCACGACCACGGGTGCAGGCGGTGGTCCTCGGTACCGGTGGGCGGCGGTGCAGGCAGGGGCGGCGGCAGGCTCACAGGGCGTCGGCGTCCTGGTCGAGCTGGTGGGACAGGGTGTCGCGCAGGCGCTCGGCATCCGCCTCGTCCAGGCCGCTCACGGTCACCGCGCTCATGCGGGTGCCGGCGGTGTGCACGATCAGCGTGGCCAGGCCGGCACGGCGCTCCAGCGGGCCCCGGCGCAGATCGAGATGCTGCACTCGCGAAAGCGGGATGCGCGTCTCCAGCTGCCACATGAGGTCGCGGCGCAGGCCCAGGCCCTGTGCGTCCAGCCGCCAACGGGTGCGGACCAGGCGTCGACGGCCCAGCCACGCACCAAAAGCCACACCCATCAGCAGCCCGGCTGCAGCGGTCCACAGGCCACCGGGCAGATCGAAGAACCACGCCGCCGCCGCCAGTGGCAGGCCCGGGACGAACAGGCCGCCAAAGGCACCTTCCAGTGCGGCCAGGCGGGCTGCGCGTTGCGGCAGTGACTGCCAGTCGGTGGCGGGTGGTGCAGGAATCGTGGCGTCGGTCACGCGGGCTCCGTCAGGCAGCAGGGCGGGCGGTAGCGGCCGTGGCCGCACCGCGCAGACGGTAGCAGGTCGGCTGCGTTACTGGGCAGCCTGGATCAGCGCATCGACATCCAGCAGGTGGCCGGCACGGTCGGCCTTGGTGCGCAGGTAGTTCTCGTTCTCGGCAGTGATCTCGCCGGTGACCGGAATGCAGTCCAGCACTTCGATGCCGGCATTGCGCAGGCGCTGTGCCTTGGTCGGGTTGTTGCTGAGCAGCGCCACGCGCGAAATGCCCAGGCCACGCAGCATCGCCACCGCGCTGCCGTAGCGCCGCTCGTCGGCACCGAAGCCCAGCTGCGCATCGGCGTCGATGGTATCCAGGCCGTCGTGCTGGTAGCCATAGGCGCGCATCTTGGCGGCGATGCCGGTGCCGCGGCCTTCCTGGTCCAGGTACAGCAGCACGCCACCGCCCAGGTCCTTCAGCTTGCGCAGGCCACGCCGCAGCTGGTCGCCGCAGTCGCACTTGAGTGAACCGAACAGATCGCCGGTCAGGCACGAAGAATGCACGCGTACCGGCACCACTGCCGACAGGTCCGGCTCGCCGACGATGATCGCGACCTGGTCGCGCTGCGCCACGCCGCCGCGGAAGACTGCAAAGGTGGTCATGCCGACGTCGCGCAGCGGAACCGGCGAACGCGCCACCAGTTCGTAGTCGTGGGCCGCATGTGCTGCGCCTTCGGCCAGGTCGCACAGGGCCACCTCGGCCGCACCGTCGAAAGTGTGGTCATCGAGGTCCAGGCGCACCGCGACCATCGCTGGCAGCAGCAGACCCAGGCGGGCAAGCTCCACCGCGCCGGCATCGAAGGCGTCGCCGGCGCTCCAGCTTTCGGGCATCGGCCCGGGTTCGCGCAGGTAGCCCAGCGAGGGCAGGGCCTCGAAGGCCACGCCGCTCAGCGGCAGGCGCGCGCCCTGTGGTGCCTCCACGCCGAGCACGCGGGCGCGGGTGGCGGTCAGGAACAGGTAATGGCGCTCGCGGGCGGCAGCGGCGAAGGCGGCGAAGCTGCTGGTCGTGGCGCTGTCCAGCGCGATCACCGCCAGGCGCTGGCCCTGGCCATCGTGGAGCAGCACCGGGCGACCGGCGCGCAGTTCGGCCACCGCGCGTTCGCAGCGGATCGCGGCCGGATCGCCGAACAGGGAAGAAGCAGCAGGCATGGCAGGACCGGGGGAGGCGGACATCGCAGTCTCTATGGGGGCGCCGGCGTCGTATTCAACGTGGTGCGGCCAGTGGTCGCAGGCGGCCGTCAGTGGGGGTGTTCCTCAGTTGCGTACGGGTCTTCCTCGCTACTGCCCGGTGGCCGCAGCGTATAGCGCTTGTAGGTCCACTGGTACTGCGCCGGGTCGCGGCGGGCGATGCGTTCGATGCCGGCGTTGAGGGCGGTGGCCGCCACCAGCGGGTCCGGATCGGCCACGGCCGGGTCGGTCGGCTCGATGTGCAGCGCGAACTCCATGTCCGGCCCGATGCGTTCGCACCAGCCATAGAGCACGGTGGCACCCGTGCGTTCGGCCAGCCGGTTGACCAGGGTCATGGTCAGCGCCTGCACGCCGAAGAACGGCACGAACACGCCATCGCCGGCCTTGGGCTGCTGGTCGGGCAGGATGCCGGTGGCGCCGCCGTCCTTGAGCACCTTGAACAGCTGGCGCACGGCCGGGCCTTCGGCGCGCACCTGCTGTACGTTCTGGCCGCCGCGCACCAGCTGCAGGAAGGCATCGCTGGCCTCGTCCTCCGGCGGCTTGTAGACGATGGCGATCTGCCCGCGCGAGGCCAGCCACTGGTTCAGCAGCTCCCAGTTGCCGAAGTGCGGCGCGGCCACGATCACGCCCTTGCCGCTGGCCAGGGCGGCGTCGTACAGGGCCTCGCCATGGCGCTGCTTCAGGTGCAGGCGCAGGTTGTCGGCCGGCGCCTGGCTCCACAGCCGCAGGGTTTCGATGGCCTGCAGCGCGGTGGAGCGCAGCAGATCACGGTGCAGGCGGTCGCGCGCGGCGCCATCCAGCTCCGGGTAGGCCAGTTCCAGGTTGCGCCGGGTGACGCGGCTCTCACGGGCATCGAGGGCGATCCACGCCCACGCCAGGGCGCGCGCGAACGCCCGCAGCAGCGGCCAGGGCAGGCGGGCGAACAGGGTGGTGGCGCGGTAGACCAGCCGGGCTTTGCGTTGCGGATTCATCGGCGCCAGTTTAGCCAAGGGCGCTGCTATCGTGGCCGGCCCTGTTCATTGGAAGCCCACGATGCTCGTCCTGATCCAGCGTGTCAGCCAGGCCGCCGTCCATGTCGACGATGAGGCCGTGGGGCAGATCGGCCCTGGCCTGTTGGCCCTGGTCGGCATGGAGCCGGGCGATACCGAGGCCCAGTTGCGGCGGATGGCCGAGCGCCTGCTGGGCTACCGGGTATTCGCCGACGAGGCCGGGAAGATGAACCGCTCGCTGCGCGATACGGGCGGCGGCCTGCTGCTGGTCAGCCAGTTCACCCTGGCCGCCGACACCCGTTCGGGCATGCGGCCGAGCTTCACCACGGCCGCGCCGCCGGAAGAGGCTGAACGCGGGTTCAATCGATTTGTCGAGATCTGTCGTGAAAATCACGCGCCAGGGGTGGAAACGGGCCGATTTGGTGCCCATATGGTCGTCAGCCTGGTCAATGACGGTCCCGTGACCTTCCTTCTCCGGCCCTGAGCCTGCGGGACCACCGCCCGGCAGGCAGGGCCCCGGGCTGGTATAATGCTACGTTCCCTATTTCTCCCTGCCGGTGGCGCGAGCACTACATGGCCAACGAACGTCCTGCCCAATCCGAAATCAAGCAACTGATCAGCAAGGGCCTGGAACAGGGCTACCTGACCTACGCCGAAGTCAATGACCATCTGCCGGACGACATGGTCGACCCGGAACAGATCGAAGACATCATCGGCATGATCAACGGCATGGGCATCGATGTCCATGAAGTTGCGCCGGATGTGGAAACCCTGCTTCTCAACGATGGCAACACCGGCAACCGCGAAGTCGATGACACCGCGGCTGAAGAAGCTGCCGCCGCGCTGAGCGCGCTCGACACCGAAGGTGGCCGTACCACCGACCCGGTGCGCATGTACATGCGCGAAATGGGCACCGTAGAGCTGCTGACCCGCGAAGGCGAAATCGCTATCGCCAAGCGCATCGAGGAAGGCCTTTCGCAGGTCCAGGCGGCCCTGGGCCAGTTCCCGGTTTCGGTCGAGTCGCTGCTGAACGACTACGAAGCCCACAAGGAAGGCAAGAAGCGCCTGGCCGAAGTGATCGTCGGCTTCAACGACCTGGTCGACGAAGAGCCGGCGCCGCCGGCGGTCGCTGCCGATGACAGCGCCGATGCGGACGCCGAAGGCGACGAGGACGAGGACGACGATGTCGACGGTGGCGATGAAGAAGCCGCACCGACCGGTCCGGATCCGGAGGAAGTCGCCGCGCGCATGCAGGCGCTGAGCGATGCCTTCAACGCCTTCAAGAAGGCCGCGACCAAGGGCGACAAGAAGAACCTGCCGCGCCTGCGCGAAGAAATGTCGGCGGTGTTCGTCACCCTGAAGCTGCCGCTGCCGCTGACCGACGTGCTGACCAAGCAGCTGCGCGACACCATGGCATCGATCAAGGCCCATGAGCGCCGCGTGCTGAACCTGGCGACCGTTACCGCCCGCATGCCGCGCAAGGACTTCATCCGTTCCTGGGAAGGCAACCAGACCAACCTGGAGTGGGTGGAAGACGCACTGAAGCGCAAGCAGAAGTGGTCCTCGGCGCTGCGCGAAGTGAAGGACCAGATCATTGCCGAACAGCAGGCGACGATCGACATCGAGACGCTGACCCAGCTGGACCTGGAAGAGCTGAAGGAAATCAGCCGTGCCATGGCCTACGGTGAAGCCAAGGCGCGCAAGGCCAAGAAGGAAATGGTCGAGGCCAACCTGCGCCTGGTCATCTCCATCGCCAAGAAGTACACCAACCGTGGCCTGCAGTTCCTCGACCTGATCCAGGAAGGCAACATCGGCCTGATGAAGGCCGTGGACAAGTTCGAATACCGCCGCGGTTACAAGTTCTCGACCTATGCCACCTGGTGGATCCGCCAGGCGATCACCCGCTCGATCGCCGACCAGGCACGCACCATCCGTATTCCGGTGCACATGATCGAGACGATCAACAAGTTGAACCGCATTTCCCGCCAGATGCTCCAGCAGTACGGCCGCGAGGCTACGCCGGAGGAGCTGGCCAAGGAAATGGACATGCCGGAAGACAAGATCCGCAAGGTGATGAAGATCGCCAAGGAGCCGATCTCGATGGAAACCCCGATCGGCGACGACGAGGATTCCCATCTGGGCGACTTCATCGAGGACACCAACGTGGAGTCCCCGATCGAGAACACCACCAACATCAATCTGTCTGAAACCGTGCGCGACGTGCTGGCCGGCCTCACCCCGAGGGAAGCCAAGGTGCTGCGCATGCGCTTCGGCATCGACATGAACACCGACCACACGCTGGAAGAGGTCGGCAAGCAGTTCGACGTTACCCGCGAGCGCATCCGCCAGATCGAAGCGAAGGCCCTGCGCAAGCTGCGTCACCCGAGCCGCTCGGAGCAGCTGCGCAGCTTCCTGGATATCGATTGATTTCCAGCGGCTGTTGAAGCGTTGAGAGGAACCCCGCCTGGTGCGGGGTTTTTCTTTTTGGGGGGTGTGTGCTTTCTGTAGAGTCGAGCCAGCTGCTGTTTGCGATGACGTATCCAGCAGGTCTTCTCAACGGCTGCGCGTTTGCGCCGCTACTGCATTGGGAAGATGTGATGCGCGACGAGCGCGAGGATTCACTGGGATTTGCCCGAAGAGCGACGCTGGCATTGCTGACGCAGTCTGGTGCTGGATTATTTGCTGGCTTCGGCGGCGGACAACCAGAAGGGGCTGGAAGAGACCAGGAGGACTGTGGCGCTGTTCCACGCGCACCTGCGGCGGCAGGTCTGGTTTGCGGACGTGGCGGAGAAGCGGTTGGGGCATGTGGCTGAGGCTCTTGCTGCTGCCGGGTAGCCGATCGAGCGCGGCCTCCACTACACTGTGACGCTGCGCCGGGCCTATAGCTCAACGGTTAGAGCAGGGGACTCATAATCCCTTGGTTCCAGGTTCGAATCCTGGTGGGCCCACCACATTGACGTCCATCAGGGTCCAAGGACGTCTCGCGAAGCCTAGTGGTGCTGGATTTGTAGTGGTTTTGGCGTCCAGCGGTGTCCAGTGGCATCCACTTGCATCCACGAAAAAAGTGAGTCAGGCTGTGTGTCAGCGGGCTAGATGCCCCTAGACGACTCACAGGCGCTCGACTCACATGCTGACCGACACCAAGTTGCGCTCGCTCAAGCCGAAGGCCAGTCCCTTCCGTGTGGCTGATGCCAACGGCTTGTGCATCGAAGTGCGCCCATCGGGAGCCAAGGTCTGGCGTTACCGCTATCGCTACCTGGGCAAGGCCAGCATCGTCACGCTTGATGAGTACCCCTCAATGTCGCTGCAGGCTGCTCGCGTCGAGCGCGACCGTCTGCGCTCATTGCTGCGCGGCGGGGCAAATCCTGCTCAGGTGGCTCGGGTGGAGAAGGCCGCACATGGCGAGCGGTCCGCCAACACCTTCAGTGCCATCGGCCTTGAGCTGCTGGCAAAGCGCACTAAGGAGGGGCTGTCTCCCGGGTCGGTCGTGCGGGAGCGCAGGCTGATCGAGAAGGATCTGGCCGGGCTGGCGGACCTGCCTATCGGGGACATTACTGCTCCGGTTCTGCTGGCTGCACTCAGGAAGCTGGAACAGAGAGGCGTAGTCGAGACTGCCCATCGCGCCCGGGCCCATGCCGGCCGAATCTTCCGCTATGCCATCGCCACCGGTCGTGCTGATAGGAATCCGGCCCAGGATCTAACCGGGGCGCTCGAGCAGCCGCAGACGAAACACTTTGCGAGCGTGACCGACCCCGCCGTCATCGGCGATCTATTGCGCGCGCTGTGGGGCTATCAGGGAGCGTTAGTCACCCAGGCGGCGCTGAAGCTGGCGCCTATGCTGTTCGTGCGTCCGGGCGAGCTGCGACAAGCGAAATGGGCCGATATCAATCTGGATGCAGCAGAGTGGCGCTACGTCACCAGCAAGACCAAAACGCCGCACATCGTCCCTCTGTCCGATCAGGCCGTTGCGGTTCTGCGGGAGCTTTACCCGTATACGAAGCGGAGCGAATTTGTCTTCCCTGGCGTCCGCAGCGCGTTGAAGCCAATGAGCGAGAACACGCTGAACGCGGCGCTGCGAAACCTTGGCTTCGACTCAGACACGATGGTTGGCCATGGCTTCCGAGCGATGGCAAGAACCGTGCTGGACGAAGTGCTTGGCTATCGCCCGGACTACATCGAGCATCAGCTGGCGCATGCCGTAAAGGATCCGCTTGGGCGGGCCTACAACCGGGCAACCCACCTGCCGGAACGCCGGAAGATGATGCAGGCCTGGTCTGACTATCTCGACCAGCTGCGCGTTACAGAACCGAACGTGCTGGCCTTCAAAGCCAAGCGCGCCTAATCACCGGAGATAGGCCTTTAAGGAGGGCCGGACAAAGAAGCACAGCGGCATAAACAAAGCGGCCGAGAAAGGGGCGGGAACCCCTAGCTCGGCCTACCACAACCGACTATTGGAGAGTCGATCATGGATTGCAGCATTGTACTTGTTGCGCCTGAACGGGCGCGTTCGGCCAAAAAATGGCCATCAAACACCATCTTGGCAACTCGCCCAATCACGCTCGTCCGAGTCCACCGGTGGCTCGCCCTCAACGACGACGCGAACACATACAAGCTTTGCACCGCGCTATTTGTCGCCGCCTTGGCATTGGCCACTGCTTCCCCTACGTCAGTCGCTACATGCCTGGAGGTGATCTATGGCTGCTTCTGAGGTGACCATTGAGGCCACGTATGGCGTGATTCCAGTGCAGGACAACGCGCCCACGTACAAGATCTGCGCCGGCATCGACACATTGCACGCACTTGGTGACGCCAGCCTTTACGTCAGTTTTGTGCGTTCCTTCTTCAGAACTTGCATGGAGAACGAATCGGTTCCCTCGTTCGATGATCTTGCCGTTCTAGATCATCTCCTGGAGCAATCCCAAGCACTCCGCCGTGCATCGAGGGCCGACTAATGGACGCGACAGCGATGGAAGGGCGTCTCACTGAGCTGCGCCATGCGCTCAACGATGCAGTACAGGCTATGTGGGATATCCAAGGAGTAACCGATCTGCTCCTCAACTCCGGCGAGATGGGAGAGTCAGCGATCCCTGCTGCGGTTCGGGCTGTGGTCAATTTGGTCAACGAGAGAGCTACATCTGCTGCCGAGAAGATCGAGGGGGTTCTGTGAGCCGGGCAATCAGCCAAGCTATAGCGAGGTGCAACGGAGGGGAGGTTACGAGTCCGTCGACGGCGATGGAGGCTGTCCCTGTGGGTGACTGCTCGGCTGGCGAGCACACGGGAGCAGGTATCGCCTACGTGCTCGTCAAGGACGATCTGAGCGCACCAGCCTTGGAGGCTGGCGACGTTCTGTTGGTCGATCTCGGTGTCACCCGGTGGGGATATGACGGCGTCTACGTCGTGGACATCAACGGAGAGCCTGTTGTTCGCTTCGTACAGGACCGAGGGGGTGGAAGGCTATACGTGTACTGCCTATCGCTCATGGATCAAGGGCAATCGCTGCCGCGCGAGTCGGTGTCCATTTTGGCTGCGGTCAAAACCGTTACGAAGATCAGGAGGGTTGCGTGAACAGATCGAGCACGCCTCGACATAGGCGCCCAGTTCGCTTCAACCGGACCCGTGCGAATCCCCTCCAGCGCCTCCCCTTCTATCGCCAGAGCCATGCAAAGGTGGGTGACTACTGGCGAATGCCAGAGGTCGAGAGCTATCTCATGGGTCGAGAAATTGGCAGAGTTTGTGCAATAGCGTTCGTACAGGCGCTTGAGGATGCGGGGAACCGGCCTTGGGCGGAAGAGAGTTTCCAGCTGGCAAAGACTGTAGCCTCTGCAATCGAGATCCACGGTGGGATGATGACCAAGAGCCAGCGAGGCATTGTCGATGGCTTCTTTGGTTGCGGCTCCAAAATTATGGACGTGATGAGAACTGGCATAAAGGCTTCAAGCGGCATGCCGAGGTTTGAGATGGAGCAGATTGAAGACGCGCTAAGTGAGTTGGCCAGCATGACTCCCGAGGAGTACGCAATGCGGAGAGTCGGCCCAATCACCGGAGCAATTCCTGACTCCAAGCGCCATCCTCAGTTCCACCTAGAGTAAGTTCTCTCCGGCGGTGTACTGCCGACGGCATAGCGGGTATTGGAGACCCTGATGAGCAGATTTACGTGTGACGAGAAGTGGTGGCTCGAGACCCTAGAGGTCGTTGAATGGAACGCCTTCGAGGAAATGATTGATTTTCATTTCCCGCCTCCAAGGGACTACGAGGCCCCTAGGTGGTACTACCCAAGGATTGATTGGCGCGCTGTGCTTGTTGTGCTGAATCGTATTTCTGCCTTGGGACAGGAACGACAGGTTGCGCGAGCGCTGTCCACCAATTTTTCCAAGCCTTTGACCATTGACGCCGTGTCCCGATTGTTTGAGGTTCTCGATAGATCAATTCGTCTCTTTCATAAGGTGGCTACTACCCAAGTTGAGCGAAAGAGAAGGGCTCGAGTGATTGCTCAGGCGGCAAGGACCCTGGCCGAGGAGCTAAGTAGTGTCTCCTGTCAAAGCGATCTGCGCCTGGCCAGGTTCTTGCTTTCGGAGGCGGAGGGTCGAAATCGCCGGCTGCCCATCGTGGCTGCGGAAAGGTACGAGGATCTCGCGGCCGTCGCCGATAAGATGACGGAAATCCCTAAGGTCGTGGGCAGTCCTGGAAGTCCCAATGCGCACAAGTTGTACTGTCTGAGGGAGCTGACTGACTACCTTGCAGCGAACTACGGTCGCCCGATGAGGTCGCTCGTCCTAGTGCTCGCAGGGCTCTATTTCGACGTGTCCGACATGACCACAAATGACCTGGCCAAATACGCGCCAGTGAAGAAAGACACCAAGCGAGGTCGTCTTTTTTCACCCCTAAATTTTAGGTGACATCCAGCATTTCTCTTCAATTACGTGAATTCAAGTAGCGCTCCATGCTGTCCGAAACCGACCATTTCGGTCCGGTGCAGGGCAAAAACATGCGAGCAGATGTAACGGGTGATCTTCCGGTCACTGGGTTCATGCGACTTCCGGACGTGCTTCGGGTCTATCCAGTATCACGGTCGACGTGGTGGTCTGGAGTACGTTCTGGGCGCTACCCGCAGCCTTTCAAAATTGGTAGTCGGGCTACGGCTTGGCGTGCTGAAGACATTCGCGCGTTGATCCTCGGCGCGCCCTCTTCGGAGGGGCGTCAATGACTGGATTCGACTTCTCCGATCTCAGCGCCGACCAGCGACGCCTGCTGGATCTCGGTGGCTGGACCGCAGATCACCCCCATGCCGAGACCAAGCCGGGCCGTAAGGATGCCTGGGGCTTGATCGAGCGCGGGCTCCTTCTCGCTGTCAGCGTTCGGAGGCGTGACAGCTACGGCTCTTACTCCCTCACTGAGTACCGGGTGCCGGACACGGCCCGCCGGGCTTGGGCTCAGCATAAGGAGACCTCGGTATGACCTCCGATGCTATCCGGCTTGGGCGCATGGCCGCTCAGGGCCGAACCCTAATGCGCCTGCCCGAGGTGATCGCGGCTTGCGGCATGTCCCGCTCTCTCATCTACAAGATGGCGAAGGATGGCCGTTTCCCCCGACCTATCCGAGTAGCTGCCCGCTTGTCTGCGTGGGACTCGGAGGCGGTGCGGTGCTGGATCGACTCCCGTTGTGAAGAGGGGAGGGCTGCCTGATGGCAACTGGAATGGTCCACGTGGAATTCCACGGCGCCGAGCTCATCGGCCGTCTCCACCAAGGACAACCCTTTGTGGCCATGCGGCCCATCGTGGAAGGCATGGGTCTGGATTGGTCCAAGCAGCTCGAGAAGCTGAAATCTCACCCCGTCCTGGCCCGGCAATTGTCTACCTTAAGGGGGATGGTTGCTGCCGATGGCAAGGGTCGCCAGATGCAGGCGTTGCCCCTGTCTAGGCTCCCGTTCTGGTTGGCCACAGTGAATCCTAACAAGGTGAAGGCTGCCATTCGGCAGCGCGTGGTTCTGTTCCAAGAGCAGGCGGCTGACGTTCTCGCAGCGGCATTCCTCTCGAATGGCACGCGGCAGGATGTGGCAATGGCAAAGCGCGTCGCAGGCACCGTGATGTGCCGCATCCTGCACGACACGCTGGTTGGGCTGGGTCGGGACCCCAAGGGTTACGACTACGCCACTGAGCATCGACTCGTGAATCACTGCATCACTGGGGTCTTTGGCGGCGTCTGTGAGGACTCG
This sequence comes from Stenotrophomonas sp. YJH_SMC_25, assembly GCF_059369595.1. Taxonomy (NCBI): domain Bacteria; kingdom Pseudomonadati; phylum Pseudomonadota; class Gammaproteobacteria; order Lysobacterales; family Lysobacteraceae; genus Stenotrophomonas; species Stenotrophomonas sp. YJH_SMC_25. The sequence goes on from NZ_JCAFSV010000003.1 coordinate 194,761, forward strand.
CTTTCCACAGACCAGCTCAAGCTGCAGCAAGAGCTCAGGATGCAGAACGCGGTGTGGATCGGGCAGGGCAGGCCATATCGTGAGCGCAAGCCTCTCCTTGAGCAGCATGCAGCCACTTGGTGCAGCTCTCAGCAGATCGGTCGGGAGGCCCCCAATGCTTCCTAGCGCGACTGACAGGCTATTGCATTGCGCCAGCGGACTCTTCGTCTCGCCGAGTACTGGGGAGCTATGGAGCGCCTGCGGGCGGACGGTAGGCCGGAGATACCGTGACGGGTACATCAGGGTCATTCACCGCCGGGCAGGTGGTTCTTGCACAACCTGGTATGCCCACAGGCTCGTGTGGGAGGCCGTCCACGGTCCTGTACCCAAGAGGATGGAGGTGGACCACCTCGATGGTGATTCGTCGAACAACAGGCTGGACAACCTGCAATTGGTGACTGGTTCGGAGAATCGCCGACTTCAACGCGCACGGAACATAGCCAAGTTCGGCAGCCCCTCCTCCCAGTGCAAGCTCAGCGTTGCAGAGGTGGAAGCTGTCCTGCGCACGGTGGGAATCGTTCCAACCAAGGTTTGGGCGCGCCGCTACGGCGTGAATAGTTCAACTATCAGGTGCATCCGCAAGAAGAAGACTTGGCGTCACGTGGACGCAGGGACGACCTGTAGAGCCAAACGTCCTAAGCGCGGCTGAGGCCGTGTTCCTTGCCCTTGGGGGGGCACATGCACAGTACAAGCCAGGACCGCGCCCAGCGGTCTCCGGAGGGCGGCGCCAGCTATGGCCAGACGCAACCCAAGAAGAACACTGACAGGCGGCGCCAGAAGCTCGTAGGGCGGTCGAAGGGCGCGCCGTTCCTGATGCTTGAGCACAGGATTTCCGACTCACCGGAGTTCGGCCAGCTATCTGGTAACGCCGTAAAGCTGCTGCTGGAACTGGCCCGGCAGTACAGGCCTGGCAAAAACGGCGATTTGAGCATCCCCTGGTCGATGCTCTCGACCCGTGGTTGGAGGAGCAAGGCGACCGTGCACGGCGCCAAGCTTGAGCTCCTCGCCGCAGGCTGGATCATCGAGACGCGCAAAGGTGGCAAGAACATGTGCAGCCTGTATGCGCTGACCTATTACGCCGTCGATGAGTCCGAAAAGCACCTTGAGCCACCGACCGTAACTCCACTGAACCTGTGGAGGAATCGAAATGGGTAGTCGCTATGTAGGCCAACTAGGTCGCTATGCAGGCCAATCCCGCTATGAGTTGGCCCGCATAGAGACCTACGAGGTCGCAATGCAGGCCAGTCAGGCGGTTATCCACACCCCTTCGAGGTCGCTATGTGTACACCCTTCTAGATATATACCAAGCGGAGCGTGCTCTTCCTGCTTCAAAGCATTGGCTTTAGGGCTTCATGCCACGGCGGTCGTTTCTGGACGCCTCCAAGGAGAAGCGCGAACCGGTTCGCGAGGCGGAGTAGTCCGTCTGGCGGACGGGTCGTGCTGGGAGGCCGACCATGGCATCTCGAGAACATGAGCGGTACTTGGAGATGGTGCTGCTGGAGAACGAGGCAGTCGATTTGGTTGTGAGGAGCATCGCTCGTGCGTTTGGCTTCGGGGCGCCAACACGGCCCGCAATCCGGCATGCGACGAGGCGGAGCCCCAGCGAGGAGTGCTGCCCGGATGACGGTGCGTACCTACCTATCCATCGGGTGCACTCGATTGAGCAGGCCGCATCCAAGTACCTGCCGACGCAGGCGGCGGCCCGTAAGCACGCTCTGGATAGGTTCAGCCCGAAGGATCGCCAATCGGTGCTGGACTTTGATCAGAAGGCAGTGATGCGCGCGCCGGCCGCGGCTGATCGTACTCGCCAGCTACGGAGTTGGAAGACGCAGGGCTCGCTTACGGCCGCGCCTGTCAGGGGGTTGAGCAGGTCTGTGCTGCATGCGTTGGCCGATGCTCGGTTGGATGGACCATTGGCGGCATGGCTGATGCTGTACGCCTTAGGCGAAGAGAGTGGCTGGCCGTTGGTGTGTCGATACATGACCGCATGTGGCCACCCAGAGTGGGCAGCGTGGGAAGCGGCACGGAGGATCCTGGACGGGGATCGGCACAGGTCCTATCGGGAAGCGGCTAAGGACCAGGCCTGCCAGGAGAGTCGATTCCGGAGGCAGGTGCAGGCAGCCGAGAAGCGGCTGCTCGACTGGCTTGATCGGGCTAGTCGCCGCGTTGCCGCTGCGATGGGCGCTGTGCACGACTAGTGGACCGCCATAGACGCCGGTGGACGCGGGAGTCAGAAACAACCAAATCCCGACCTATCTAGTAGGACCCCATGTCCCCCCAAGGGCGGGTCCAGGCGACAGCCCCCGAGAGCTGCCGCCTTCTTTCTTTGCCGATGAAGGCGCGCCAGGCGCTCCTTCCCACTCGCAGCCTGGCGACTACAGACGGAGTACCCGAATCCAATGGCCAACTTCTATGAATCTTTTGCTCAAGGCATGCAGAACGGCCTTGAGCGCCAAAAGGCAGTCACGCAGCGCAACATGCTGGCAGAGTTGCAGCAGCTGGCACCCAAGGTCATCGCGGGAGATTTGCCCGCTACCGACCGGGCGTTTGCCCTTGATCCGAAGGCCGCGCAGTCCTATCAGGCCGAAGGAAATCGACAGCAAGACAAGCTCGTTGGATTGGCGAAGTCGCTCACCAAGTTCGCTGGCAATCCGCAGATGCAAGCTGGTATCTACCGCAGCGCCGTTCCGTACTTGAAGCGCAATTTTGGCGCTGAGATCCCTGACGACTTCGACGCGGCCACGGTCATGCCGATTGTCGATCAGGTACTGGCCATCGCCGCTGGTCAACCAACAGCCCAGGGCGAGCAGTTCACCCTTTCGCCGGGCTCCAAGCGCTTCGATGCAACGGGTAAGGTGTTGGCTGAAGTGCCGTTTGCGCCGGCCAACGCCAACATGGTCGATATGCCCGATGGAATGGGCGGCAGCATGAAGATGATCTGGGACCCTCGCGAGCGAAAGCTGAGCGATCTCCCTGGCTCGGGGCAGCAGCCTGTTATGCCGCCTACTGGAGTAGGCCCGACAGGCAATCGCTACAGTCTCGGGTCGGATTTGAATCCGGACGAGCTCGCCGCTGCACAGGCCGATATTGCCGCTGGCGGAACGTTGGACAATGTCATTTTGCCTGACAGGCAAGTGACCGCCGCCGGGAGGATGGGGTACACCCCTCCCAGGCAGCGTGAGGCGCCACAAGGGTACGTCTATCAGGGAGATGCGTTAGTACCCATCCCCGGAGGTCCGGCCGACAACTCATCCCCGCAGGCCATCGCTGCGGGAGAGCAGAATCTCCGGAAAGAGGTGACCCAGAACCTCAAGGAGGATCAGGGCGTCCTGTCCATGTATCGAAACGTCCAGGCGGCGGCCGGCAAGCCGAGTGCAGCCGGCGACCTGAGCCTGATCTTCGCGTTCATGAAGATGCTGGACCCGGGCTCAGTAGTACGCGAGCAGGAATTTGCCAATGCGCAGAACGCTGCGGGTGTTCCGGATCAGGTGCGTAATGCCTACAACAAGGCCATCAGTGGCCAGCGGCTGAATCCCACACAGCGCCAGGACTTCCTCAACCAAGCCGCTCAGCTCGCGACCAATGCGCAAGGGCGTATCACCGGGACAGCCCGAAAGTACCAGGACATCGCACGCCAGTACGGATACGACCCGGTGCGTGGCACAGGCATGGCCGACTTTTCTGGTGTCACAAGCAGCGTCGGTGGCGGCCCCGAGTCATCCCCAGGCCCAGCTCGTCCACAGACGGATGCTGACTTCAAGGCTCTTCCCAGCGGCTCTCTCTACATCGACCCGGACGATGGTCGAACCTACCGCAAGAGGTAAGCAATGGCCCGTTTCGATGGAATCCCGGTTGATGAGCCGGCTAAGAGCAAGCCACGATTCTCTGGGGAGCTTGTGGAGCCTGCGAGCTCCACTCCGGCCCCGACGTCGACCGCCCAGCGCAGCCAGGTTGCACCGGATGGATGGAAGCATGGGGCTTTGCGCGACACCATGTTTGGTGCTCGGTCTGTCCTGCAAAGCGCTGGCGGTCTCCTGGGGGCGGTCGGCGGTGACGCCTTCAACAACTACGTGGTCAATCCGATTGCGCGTGCTGTGGGCGCTCAGGAAGCCCGGCCGTACCGGGAGGAGGCTGCGGCTCTCGCCGACTCCCTGGGCCTACCCAAGGCGCAGACGGCGGGAGACCGCGTGCTGGGTGACGTCGGTGAGGCCGTTGCGGGCACTGGCTTGACGCTTGGCATCGGCAGCGGCATCAATGCGCTCGCCGCAATGGTCCCCCGCGCCGCGCAAGCAGGAGTCGCCCCTGCACTCCGTAGCACGGCGCCAGTGGCACAGAACCGCCTAGCCAACTTCTTGACCGCGCAGCCGGGCCTGCAGACTGCGTCTGCGATTACGGGTAGCGCTGCGGCATCAGGAACCAAAGAGGCTGGTGGCTCTCAGCGCAACCAGCTGCTGGCCGGTCTGGCTGGCGGATTTGCACCTGGCGCCCTGAGCGGACTTGCTAGTCTCGCCACGGCTGGTCGAATCAGCGCCACTGGCACAGTGCCAACGGCTGCAGCTGGCGCCGCGCGCCGGGCGGCGAGGGGGAATGATGCCTCGGGCGTACAGAGCATGATTGACGATTTCGCAGCTTCTGGCACCTCGCCCAGTGTCGGGCAAGCCACTGGCAATCGTAGTGCTAGTGCCCTTGAAACCTACCTCGGCAATACTCCAGGTGGCTCGGGCCAGATTGCCCGGCGCGCGGCTGATCAGGCGGCTGCGGCGCGTAACGCCACCGATGACCTGTCCAACAGGATCGCGGCCGGCGGAGCGGACCTGACCCCGACTCAGGTCGGTACGAACATCCAACAGGGCATCTATGGGCCTGGTGGCTTTGTGGATCGAACCGGGTCGGTTTCGGATCGACTGTATAGCGAGTTGGATCGTCATCTTCCGGCAGGTGAAATGGTGCCCGTGTCCAATGCCCGGGGCGCGCTTCAGGAAATCAACGCTGCGATCAACGGGGCGCCGGAGCTCTCCCACTTGTTCGACCAAGCGGCACTTAAGCAGATTGAGCGCGCGCTGGTCAGCGACACCACAGGGGGCGCATCGGTCCTCAGCCGGCCAGGGATGCGTGAGAATGCGGCCGCCTACAGACAGTACTTAGAGCGACAAGCTCAGGAGGCTGCGGAGAGGAATGCGCGCAGGCAGTCGTTGGGAATGACGGTCATGGAACCCGTGCCGAGCCGGGCCGACATCGAGCAGAACCTGAGCAGCACTCTGGGCAACATGGCGGACGGAACGCTGCCGTATCAGGCCCTTAAGGAACTGCGCTCGAAGGTTGGCAAGCAAGTCGGGGCGACGTACCTGATCCGTGACGCGGCCCATGCTGAGTGGAAGAAGCTGTACGCGGCTCTTTCCCGAGACATGGAGGCTGCCGCCACGACGCCGGAGGCAAAAAAGGCGTTCGCCCGGGCGAACAACTACTACCGTCTCAGGGAGCAGCGTTTGGACGCTATCGGCAAGATCGTGCAGAAGGAAGGGGGCCCGGAGGCTGCCTACCAAGCCATGTTTACTGGTGCGCGGAATGGCGCCACTCCCCTGAAGCGTGTGATGGACTCGCTCCCTGCTCAGGTGCGGGCTGACGTCAGTGCATCCTTCTTGCAACGGATGGGGCGCGCCAGCAAGGCCAACCAGAACGCTGCCGGTGATGCCTTCTCGATGGAGACGTTCTTGAGCAACTGGGCGGATATCAGCCCCGAAGCCAAGAAGCAGCTGTTCAGCAATGCGCGCTTCGGGACGGACTACGTCCAGAACGTAAACAAGCTTGCAAGGATGGCCGACTCCATCCGTAGCGGGAGCAAGGTGTTCGCCAATCCACCCGGCACAGCTAAGCAGACTGCGCTCGGCGTGACCCTAGGGGGCACTGGTCTTATCGCCGGGCAGAATGTGTTGCAGGGAAATTTGGGCCAGGCGGCAATCACCGTCGCGTCGACTCTAGCCCTGGCAGGCGCCAACAACCTGCTCGCCAGAATGATGACCAACCCCAAGACGGTCCGCTGGCTCGCTCGAAACACCGAGCGGGATAGCGGCGACATTGCCGGTCAGATCAACACACTGCTGCAGATTGGCAGGGAAGAGGACGACGACGAGGTGGTTGAGCTGGCTCAGCGACTGAAGGCCGAGGCGGCCGGAGGCCGTTAGCCGCCGAAGAAGGTTAGAACCGAGTACACCAGCCCAGCGACTGCGGCTAGGCCCAGAGGGACGGCGATGATGGCCAAGGCGATGGATCTGCCGCCAGCCTTCCCCTCTGGGTAGCGCTGGTTGAAGGCCTCGCTCTTCATGGCGTCCCAGCTCTTCTGGGGATCGTAGTTGTTGGTCTTCCAGTCCATGGCACTGCCTCAATCGGTATCGGCCGGTTGAATCGTAGCACCGACCTGGGGCGGAAGCCCTGCGTAGAGGAAGTGACACCCCATGAGGAAAGAGAACCAACCAGCCGGCGGTGCCAGCCAGCGTGCGGCCAAGCTGGATGTGCCTCTGGAGAAGGGGCAGACCCTGGAGGAGAAGTCGGCCGGGCTGATCGCTGAGGGCATCGCCAGCAACGCTTTCATCAGCCTGTTGTTTGCGCAGCATTCCGGGGTGGCCGGCGGCAACGAGCTGAACGAGCTCGTGAAGTCGACCCGGGCGGCAGTAGGGCGTGCCGCAAAGGGCGAGACCGACCAGGCCGATGGGCTGCTGACCAGCCAAGCCATTGCCCTGAATGCGGTCTTCCTGGAGATGAGCCGTCGAGCGGCCCTCAACATGGGGGAGCACATGGGCGCCATGGAGACCTACATGCGGTTGGCCCTGAAGGCGCAGTCCCAGTGCCGAACCACCCTAGAAACCCTGGCCGAGATCAAGAATCCGAGAGCCGTGGCGTTCGTGAAGCAGGCCAACATTGCTGGCGGCCACCAGCAGGTGAACAACCATCCCCCAGGCAGCTCCGGGCCGGTCCCGGATGAGGCCGGGCGCGCGGAAAGCAAAAGACGGCCAAACGAACTATTGGAGGAGATCTCAGATGCGCAATGGCTGGACCCCAGAGCGGCGCCGGCGACAGGCGCAGGCAATCCAGAGCTGGCGACCGTGGGAGCAGGCCACCGGCCCGCGCAGCGTCGAAGGAAAGGCCAAGGCGGCTAGGAACGCCTGGAAGGGCGGGGAGCGGAAGGCGCTCCGTCAGCTGGCCGCTGTCCTTCGGGAAGTCAAGGGGCTAAGGCAGCGGCTCATTGGCTAGGGCGCGGGAGTTTCTGGACGCCTCCACGCGCACGAGCCCGCCGACCGCCACCCCCGGAGTTTCGCGACAAGTACGCGCACGCGCGCGAGGCCGGTCGGGTCTCCGGAGTTTTCCGACGCCTTTACGCGCGCGTGCTATGCGAGCGAAGCGGCATATGTCGGCCCAACGTCCAGTATTTGGAGCCCCTAAAAGGAGCGGATCCATGTTGCTTTGTGATGCCCCCCAAGTCCTTTCGGCAGAGGGGGAGGTGGACTACGTAGACCTGATCACCCGCGCCGGCCTGGCGAAGGACCTGATCGGGAAGATCAACTGGCACTACCTCCTGCATGAGGACGGGTGTCCTGGGGAGGTTGGTGAGGCGTGTACCTGCGGACTTGTCGTGGCCTTCGTAGGGCGGTCCGCCATGGTCATGGTGGATAGCCAGTACCGGCACAGGGCCGATCCGATCAATTAGTCGACTGTGTGGGGGCCTGAAGCCTTGGTTGGGGGGCCTGATAGGATGCGGGCAGGCCCTGGACTGGCCAGGACAGCAATGGAGATGTGGATGGCTATGAAGGCAAGCTTCTTCCGGATCGGTAGAGATAGAGACCTCCCTCCTGGATCGTTGATTCTGCAATCGAACAACTGGCTACTTAGGACAACGATCCACAGCCAGGGAGAAGATAGGCCTTCTGCGCTCTGGCTGACCGGCGAACACGTTGGAACATTCCAGCTTCTCGACGATGTAAGCCAATGCGTCACCTTGGACCCGGCGCTGAAGCTGGAGTTGCGAGTTGACGGACCCATCGAAGGCCCTGCTGGTGCACGGATTGGCTCGCTGATTTGGTCCGAAAATGAAGCATCACCGGCGATCTGCGCTGTAGATCGTTTGTTCATGACGATGGAGGGGATTGCGATGGCCCGCGCGTCGGGTATTAGGTCCTTCTTCGCTCCGGATTGGAGCATCTGGATCGTGGACGAAGACGGCAAGGACATGGCGAAAGGCGCACTCGTTACGGTGAAATCTTAACGGCCCGTACTGGCTGCACGGGCGGTCCTGGCATAAGTCCATCGAGGGCAGAAGGGTGGGCAATTCCGGTTGGCTGGTCGATAGGGCCGCGCCGGAAAAGCAGTCGGCTGCGTGAAGGGAAGCCGTCGAATAGGCCTGGAACTCGATGCGGCAGACGGTTCATCAGAGTTTTGTCAGTCCCTAAAGGCGGGCTAGGCCGTGAAGCGCCTGCCCGCCTGAAGCGTTTTCCCGCGAACCACTGCATGCTGGGCTACTGCTGCTCATCTTCGTGTGCCAGATCCTCGCTGACCGCTCCCTAATCTCACTGCAGCCCGCGAACAACGCATTCTGAGGCTCTCGTCCGCCATTGGCCGATGAGCCCTAGCCCGGTTAGCATCTCCCCAGTCGGGCACGGCGCCCACCAGAGCTTCAAGGGGGATAAATGGAATTGGCTTGGGCCACCGTAATTGAAGGATCGGAAACGCCGGCCGGAGACGGCGACTTTGGGGCTCTCCGGTGTGTAATTGAGACGGTGGACGGCGAGCTTCTTGCCGCAGTTCTTAAGCGCGACCCTCCGGAATTCGTCTTTGCAGAAGCGCTCTGCTCAATTCTTCTAAGCAGATGGGGTCTAGTTGTTCCTCGGCCATTCCTCATCAAGGACACTCACGGGGTGTCGTTTGCTAGTGCAGACGTTGGATACCCCAATCTCAAGCAGCGGGTTGGACTAGGACCAGGCTACGCGGAGGCTGACCAGGAAACGGCGTTTAAGGTGGCTATCACTCTGGTCGGTTCCTTCCCATCCACCCCGCTCGCCCTCGCGATAGATGAAGCGATAGACAACCGCGACCGCAACCTCGGAAATATCCTTTGGGACGGCGCCCAAGAGGCATGGATAGATCACGCCCTAGCTCTTGGAAACGGTCTTCACATGGATGACCTGAATAAGCTGTGCATACTGATGGTCGAAGCCGGCAAAGCGGACGAGGCGCTACATGGTGCAATCGCCCAGTGGTTGGCTCTAAATCGATCAGAAGTTGCCAGCGCAGCCCTTGCTGTGGAAAGGCTGCACAATGCAGGACCTTGGCAAGCGCTGATCGTGGAGCGCCTTGAGGACTTGGGTGCTCGTCTCACTGCTCGCTTCCCTAGACCTGATGATCTATTGGCAGATCTGTGATGAATACGCCTACGGAATCCATCGTGACCAAACCCCAACGCCACCCGTGGCGGCCCATGTTCTGGGAGCCGGTGACGGGAACTGGTGAACGAATCCTCGTTGGAGTCCTCTACTGTTTCGAGGGCACAGCGGGTGTATCCCGTTTCATTCGAGATGAGTCGCTTGATGGGATGTTCGGTGCTCAGGCGGCTGGTGCGCGCCGTTTAATTGACCAGGCGTTGTCTACATATGTCGCTATTGCTGAGCAGCGCAATGGGAACATTGGATCGACGGAAGCAAAGTACATGGGGCTGGTTCCTGGGCCGCTGAGGGAAACGTCAGCCCACAGTTTGAACGACCTCTTGCGTACAGCTGCGTTGCTCTACTCCAGTATGGCAAGCCTCGCCAAGCTAGAGGACCTAGATCAAGCGGAGACACCGCTTCCAGAGGACCTCAATCGACGGTTCAGTACCGAGGTTAAGGATCTGGTACTAGCGCAGCGCCCGGAATTCTCGGAGTACTTCGGCCGTTCCACACCTCTGGTCAACGGAGGCAACCCTGTGAAGTTCGGTTTCGCCTCACAACGGGCGCTTCTCCACTTCTGTGTCGTCCATCCATTGCGTGTTGGGGCAAGCATTCGTGATGCTAGGGCCCGTCTTTTTGAGCTTCAGCGTGCTCGCGAACTGGTTGAAATCTCAGAGGCGGCGTTGATCGGTGCGACTACCCGCAACGACGACGTTACGCTGGGCGACAAGCAGAGAGCCGCTGTAGCCAGTGCGCGCGAAGAGATTGAGGCTGAGGCATTGGCGGCAAGATTGCGCTTCTATCCAGTCACATCTGCCGTCGAAGGGGCAGAGAGGGTCTTGGAAGCAGCGTAGAGCGCTGCTGCTCGGCTATGGGCGGGATTGAATTCCTAACTGGCCCCGCCAGAAGTCTAGGGCCTGAGTCAGAAGCCCTCGCATGCTCACATGTCGGCCGTCAGGGCTTTCAAAGTAGATCTCCACTGCCTCGGCGAATACGCCTTGGCCGAATGGAGCATTGAACAGGCTCGGCGTTACCTTCAGCTGATCCGCTCGGTCGATCTGGCGGACGCGTGACTGAATTGAGGCCAACCTCCCGTGCTTGGCGGCATCGGCTGCATCGGTGAGTAGCTGCAGGTCTGGATAGAGAGCTGACAGAGCTTCGCGGCCTTGGCTCACTGCTTCGGTCATGTCCTTCCTGGATGACCCGCCCGTGTAGCTGCCCATCACCCAGTAATCGACCATGTGAGAGGTTACGATCAGTGACAAGATCCCTCGGCGGAACTCCCACGGTCGCTCTAAGTACTCGGAGCAAGTTGGCTCGACTATCAAGGCGAAGTAGTTCTGGGCTTCAACCCGCATTGGAAGATCTCGCTATGGGAATTGGCATGGTTGAAAGGGCAGGATGGCAGTTTCGCAGAGATCGCAGAGGCGCAAGATTCACTTGGGGCGTTTTTTGGGTGCCAGCTGGACGCGGGGCGTCGTAGGTTTATAGATAGCCAAGGCAGGACTAGTCAGCGTCCGGTCGCCAAGAGTGCGCAGCGCGGAGGACGAATGGGGCGTACTGGCTGACACAGACGTCTAGCAACCAAGCGGATAAGTGACGCCGCGCTCCTGAACTGTTCGGGGTGCAGGTCACTGTTTCACGGCGCGATGACGCCGTCTGTTGAGCCCGGTGCTAGCCTCACCAGCTTGGGGGGGGGGCTGACAGGGAGACTATCCAATGCCGATCAGGGCTGTGGTGTACGTGAGCGAGGCAGGGCCGACAGTGGCTGGTTGCGCTCTTGACCTGCCGAGCGCGAAGCTTGAAGAACTGGTAGACGACGCCGCGCGTTTTAACAGGGATGCCGGAGTGACGGGCGTCCTGCTTTTTGACGGAGCAAGATTCCTTCAGTACCTGGAAGGTCCAGAGGATGGCTTGACTGTCGCCTACTCTCGGGTACTGGGATCGCAGAGCCATGGCGGGGTTGTCGAGCTTCAGCGCGGCCGCGTCGGACAGCGCCGCCTGCCTTTCTGGCCGATGCGCTGGCTTCCGGTAGAACCGGTAGAGCTGAAGCGGTTGGCTCAAGCCGACTGGACTCGATTCAATCAGCGCGGCGACGCCGAGGATGCAAACCCAGCGGCTATGGATCTCCTAGCTTCGCTGGTTGAGCCTTACGCTGTGGCCGCCTGATCCCCTTGGCGATGCTCCCCGATCTGCTCGGTGAGCACGGTGAGTGACTGCTGGAAAGCGGCGGCGAACAGATCGCCGTCGCTTTGCCTGTGCTTAGAGGCGATGCTGGGCAAAAGACTCAGCCAAGTACCGGAGAGCCGTTCGGGTGCTGGGTGAGTCAGCGTGAGTACTCGAAGCGCGTATTCCGCTGCCTTGAGATAGCCGCGGTGCATCTGAAGTTCTGACTCGCATGCGTGGAGGCGACCGAGGATTTCCGTGATTTCGGTCGTCATGACGGTCTCGACAGTTGGGGGTGGGGAAGGCGATAGTCTGGCGACCTCTGAGCGAGTCCGCTATGAGCATCCTCAACGTTCTGTTACGCCCTGACCAGCTCCTGGTCGCGGTCGATACCCTCGCGGAGGACGCCCGCACCGGAGCGCATTCGTCCGGCGCAAAGATGCTGCTGATCCCGCAGTACAACTTGGTGTTGGCGGCACGTGGGTCCACTCAGTTCTTTCTTCGCATCTACGAGCTCGCGCTCCAGGCAAGCTTCCGGGCCGATTTCACAATGGAGCAGCTGACAAAGGAGCTGGGGCTTGTGATCGACAAGTTGTGGCCAAGCTATGAGAGAGCGGCTGCCGAGGCGCGTCTGCAAATGGACGCGTTGGGCACGGAGTTAGTGCTGGGCGGTTGGTCGCCAAAGAGCGGCCGGATGGTGGCTACTGCGTATGCCAAGAGCGACAGCTCTAGGCCAGCAATTGTGCAACCGCTGGAGGGTGGCTTAGCTTCGCCCGGAGAGCCTCTTGCCGGAAGGCCAGATAGCTTCGCTCCGGCTGATGTGCTCGCAGCTGGCAAGATCCAAGCGGCATGGCTTAATAAGCGGGTGGGGCGGCAGGTGGCCGGGGGGCGGCTTCTTGCTACGGTGCTTCGGGAAGGGCAGGTGGTGACCCAAGACTTAGGTCAGATCTAAGTCCTTGGGCGTGAGTCCTGCAGGTTCCTGGGTGGCAGGAAGCTCAACTCGGGGCACGTCAGCAGCGTCGTGTCGGCGTGAGGTTGTGGCTGGGCTGAATCTCGGCCAGGCCGGGGGCGAGGTCAGCCAGCCCCGGCTGGCCAAAGTCGATCACGGGGAGCTGGACGAATCGGCCGCACATGGCCGGAGGGTAGCCCGGCCAGCCGTGCCCGGGGCGTGTAGGGAGACCCCGACCCGACATGGCGAGGTTGCCCGATGGTGCCAGTCGGCCAAGGCGGGCATCCTGACCTTGCCGGATCCGGGGCCGCAGGCAGCTCAACCCGGGGGCGCGTGAGCAGCGCCGCGCCGGCACCAACGTGTCAAGACTGGCCCTTAGGCGCCCGTCCGCGATAGCATCCCGTCCCCCTCTGGCGGTGCCGGGGCAATTGGATACACTACCCCGCATGACGAGCATCACCATCCCCGGTGGCCTGCTGGTTGCCATCGAGGGAATCGATGGGGCCGGCAAGTCGACCTTGGCCAAAGGCCTGACCGAGCGGCTTCGCGCCCATGGCGTGGCCGTTTCGACCAGTAAAGAGCCGACCAATGGGCCCTGGGGCACCAAGCTTCGCCAGTCCGCTGAATCGGGCCGACTGAGCCCAGAGCAGGAAGTCGAATACCTGTTGGCTGACCGCCGCGACCACGTCGAGCAGTTCATCGAACCGGCACTGCAGCGCGGAGAGGTGGTGATCCTCGACCGCTACTTCCCTTCGATGGTGGCCTACCAAGGTGCCGCCGGGCTGCCGGTTGATGACCTATCGAAGGCCAACGACTTCGCGCCCCGACCGCATCTGATGTTGCTGCTTGATGTCGAGCCGGCCACGGGCCTGGAGCGGATCCGCGCACGTGGCGATAGGCCCAACCACTTCGAGAACGAAGAGAATCTGGCTCTGTGCCGGCAAATCTTCCTGGGCATGGCCGAGCGCACGAAGTGTGTGATCGACGCCTCGAAGTCGGAGGCGGATGTACTGGAAGACTCCTACGCCCAGCTCATCCGCCAGTTCGCGCAGAACATCGGCGGCCTGTCGCTGGAGAACATCGAGAAGGTCGGCTCCCTCATGGAAGGGCGGCTGGCTTAATCCGGTCAGGATTCAATCGCAGCATCTGCGACGGCCGGTCGTATCCTTCCGGCCATGCATTCCTCCCATGGCTTCCGCACCGCCCCGATCCCCTCTGGCTGGGTCCAGACAGGCGAGCGCTGGGCACTGTGGTGGAACGGCCGGGAGGTAGCTAGCCTCACCCCTGATCGCGCGGGCGGCCTGCGCATGACGCTTAATGCGCTGAAGATGTGGCAGACCAAGAGCGTGAGAGTGGTCAGCTTGCGCCAGGGCAAGCGATTCGCCGAGCGATGGTGCGCCGCCAGGCTATATCCGGACCTGCCTCTGCGAGACGCGGTCGTCCGCCTGACCGACAACACACCCATCCAGCCGGCGCCACCGCTGCCTGGCCTGCCACCTACCCGCGAGCAACAACAGCAGGCCGAACGCCTAGACGCGGCAGCGGCGGCAGCATCGGCCCGAGTGATGGCCGCACTGGAGCCGATCCGGACGCCGGCGGAGATCAAGCCCAGGGCAAAGGGGCCATGGAAGGGGAGAATCCGACCCAGCAATGCCGATTTCTCAAGGGTATGACCATTCCCTTGGTCGTCGCGGGGGCTACTCTATTCGTCGCAAAGGCTGGGTTGCTGCAGGGCCACGATGAGATTGATGACGCTCCAGCGCTGGCTGGACCGCTACTTCGAAGAAGGCAGCCGCCCGTCCATGCAGGTGCTGCAGCGGCTGCTGCGCGAGGGCAAGCTGCCCGGTCGCAAGGTCGGCGGCGCCTGGTACATCGACGAACACGAATGGCTGGCGAATGGCGACGATCTTGTCCTGAGGGTCTTGAGGAGTTCTTAAGGCTGGATGCAGTCCCGCCACCTGGCTTCGGGATCGCCTTGGGTTCGGAGCTATAGCTACGAATTGGCTCCGCATCCAATGAGGGGTAGCATCCGCTCAGGCAGCCATGCCGGCTGCAGGACGCCCTCTTGGGGATGACCCCAGAGGCAGGGGAGTGGGCGCTGTGAAAGGATTTCTGATGCTCTGTCTGGGGCTGGCTTTGGCGTGGACAAGCGGGGCTGATGCGCGTGGTGTTCGGGTCAGCGGTTACGTCAAGAAGGACGGGACCTATGTCGCCCCGCACTACAGAAGCGCTCCGAATCGGTCGACGCTGGACAACTACTCAACCCGGGGGAACTACAACCCCTATACGGGCCAAGCTGGCAAGAAGGATCCGTACGCGCTACCTCCGCCGAGGGGAGGATCCGGATCCGGATACGCGCCCAGTGCCCAGGCGTCGACCTATGCCCAACCGGTCTATAGGAGCCCTTCGGCTCCAACGGAGCCGACTCCATATCGCTTTGCAGACTCCAGCGGCGGCTGGCCCAAGTTCAACGCGCCGGCCACCGCGAGCCCGGAGAGTGTGGACGATGTGGAACGCTACGGTAGTGCCCGCGCTAACTATCTGGCGTCGGCGGCTGGAAGTCTCTGCAACGAGTTTTTGCTAGCCGCTGACGAGATGGCCAGGTCGGCAGAGACTTTGGCCAAGTGCGCTTCGCGGATGGACCCCAGACAGACCTGCGTAGTCGAGGCTGATGACGCTATGCAGTCTTCCATTCGTTACCAAGTCAGCGCAAGCAGGGCACAGAGTTACTGTCGCGGGCCTTAGCAGATCGAATGGAGGAAGCGCCATGTCTAGTGAAGATTGCACCGTACCGTGGGAACTGAGGGCAATCGGTGCACATGACGTCGGGATCCTTTTAGGCTTGGCGCCACGCACGGTCCTAGAGACCGTCGCCTGCAGGCCGGATTTCCCTTTACGCGTATCAATGCGGCCAGCGACTTGGGTTGCAGGAGAGGTTCTCAAATGGAGGGACGAGAACAGGGGCATTCCGAAGGGCCGGAAAGGCAAGCGGAGCAGTGCATCGGCCGCCGCCGCTAAGCCTGCCGCGCGTCGGTTCGCCGGCGACCCTTAGTTCTCCGGTTCGTCGGTGCCAAGAGGGCCGCGAGCCTTTCATCGGCCGAGCCAGGGCGGGGGACTGATTGGGATGCTCTTGGTGCTGCTTGCCCTACTGTCGATGCCCGCCGCGAGCGCTCCCACCAATCCTCAAGATCGGCCGGGTGAATGCGATCCGACCTGGCACTAGCTCCTAGCCGAACAGCCACGAGTTGCCCTGCGTCAATGGCTCTGCGAACCGTCTTGGGCGCGCAGGCGCTTCGTTCTGCTGCCTCGGCCAGCGTCATCAGCTTTCCAGGCAGGGTCATTAGCGTTTCCTGTTGCGTTGGTCGTAGCGGCGCAGCCGCGCCAATGCTTCCTCCATCTGGGGAGACGCAGGGACCAGGGACGGCGACGCGCCGGCCGCCACCTTGGATTTCCAGCCGCTGGAGCTGTGGATTGCTCTGTACAGCTCGTTCTTCTCGTAGAGCCTCTTCCCCATGAATTGTCTGGGCGAGAGGTCGTACTCTCCGGCCTTTGCATTGAACTGACTGACTGACACTCCGCAGTAGTGCGCAGCCTCGTCCACAGTCAGCCAGTCTTTGCCAGAAAGGTCGATCCGCAGGGTGGTCAGCTGCTGCCTCAGCAGGGCGATCTCCTGCTCAAGCGGCAATTCGGCTGGCAACTCGTCCATGGCGTCTCCTCGGTCTGTAGCCGAGAGTAGCGCCCTGGGGCATGATCGGCACTGGCTACTCTGAGACGTCCGATGAATGGCGAAGTGCTGTCGCGCGCTGAGGTCGAAGAGATCACTAGAACCCCGATCAGGGTACGGCAGTTGGCCTTCTTTACGCAGAACCGGATCCCTCATTACGTCAACGAGTACAACCAAGTGATCGTGCTGCGTAAGGCGGTGGGAGCGCCAGAAAGGCTCGACGCGCCCAGGCCAGTGTGGCGATCCAACAAGGAGGTTTGAAATGTCTGAAAAGCTCTGCCTGACCAAGGATGAGATCAAAGCGCTGACGCGCACGCGTTTGAAGGCACGACAGCTCCAGTTCCTTCGCCAGAACGGCATCCGGCACTACATCGATGGGTACGGGTGGCCGGTGGTGCTGCGGGCCGCAGTGGGCATTGTCGATCCGACGCCGACCGTCAAAGCCGTTCCGTGGCGGTCCAACAAGCTCGGGACACTTCCTGGCTGACCGGCCAAGCAAAAGAATTTCAAACCCATAACACGATAGGGAGGGGCATCAGCCTCTCCTCTATGCCGGCGCAATGCCGGCTCCCTACTGACTAGGAGCCTATCGTGTTCATCGAACGATCCAATTCCCCTCTCGAATACCTGGCCGCCTTCGCGGTCGTCTTCATGGCTGGCTTCTTGACCAGCGAGCTCAGGTAACGCGCCAGGGGTGCTTCATGAAGCACCCCTTCCCTGTTCAAACTTGGTTCCGGGTCAAAGAAATCTAGTTCCTTCTGGCTCCATATCGATGCTTGGCACTACCTGCTCCATTGAAATCAATGACTTGCGAAGTGGTGGAGTAAAAGTTTACCGCCGCTAGCGCGCTCCCCAGCTCGATCTGGGCTGCCTAAGCTCCCCTCGTCGCAACCAGATGAGGATCAGGAAATGCCGCTCGCTAGCAACAAGTCGCTCTGTGTGATCAGCCGTGAAGAGGCGCAGAGGCGCCTCGGGATCGGCCGCTCCACCTTCTACGCTTTCTGCAACGAGAACTCGCCGTCGTTCAAGCCGTCCTTCCCCAAGCGTGTTCGTCAGGGCGGCTTGGTGGGCTTCATCGAGCACGAGGTGGACGACTACGTGCGCAGCCTCATGCAGGCTAGGGAGGTGGGCCGCTAGGAAGCTCTAACTTTCCCAATCAGCAAACCGGCTTGGTTCCTAATGAGGCCGGATTCACGTGACGTTCCCTGTAAACGGCGATGAAAAGCCGGCAGGAATGAACGTTGTTATCAACAAAAGAATTGGAAGAAGTTACATGGGTATCGCAGGAAACAGCGTGTCAATCACGCGGCGAACGTACCTCTGGGATGAATACGGTCGGCCCGTCATCACCAGTGAGCAGAGCGCGATCTATGCCGTGAAAAAGATCGTGGACATGATGGGAAGGCTGATGCGCAGCAAAGGAGACCTGTTTAAGGTGAGCTCCGCGGGTCTCGTCTTGCAGGATGATCTGGCTCAGCAGTTCCGAACCTGCCTCAAGGCTGACCTGGCCAAGATCGCGCGCCACTTCCCTGCCCATCGCCACAGCCCGCTCTTCACCATCTTCAAGCGCTTCAGCGCGCCCGTACGCTTCAAGTGCAGTGGGAGGCTCATCGCAGAGGACGTTGCTCCTCTCAATGCTGCTGTGGCGAAGATGCGGGCATTCACTAAGGGCGCCGCACTGGGCACCGCGTTAGCGAACATGCGTCGCGCTGAGCGCAAGAACCGCAGCAGCACACGCGAGCTGCTGCATCAGTTGCGCCAGGGCTACTCCAAGTTGCTGATCATTCGATTGGACTTGGGCTACTTCTCGAAGATCCTGACGGATCTCGGCTTCTGTGCTCAGGATCTGCCTATCAGTGAGGTGCAGCGTCACCGTGACGCATTTGTCACGTACCTCCGCAACGGGCCGTACTCGAAGGATCTCGCTGGCTACATCTGGCGCCTTGAGTACGGTTTGGAGAAGGGCAGCCATTTCCACATGGCCATCTTCTTCGATGGCCAGGAACTGGCCAAGGACATCACTATTGCTGACGCATTGGGACACTACTGGAAGAACTTTGTCACCGGCGGTAACGGCATGTACTTCAGCTGCAACAAGAACAAGGAGGCGTACGAACGCTGTGGCATAGGGATGGTCGCGCGTAATGACGATATGGCTTGGGCCAACGTCGAGGAGGCGATGTTCTACCTCACCAAGCAGGACTATTACCTCCGCTTCCGCCCCGCCAAGGGCACCCGGACGTTTGGTTCCGGTGGTCCGTACGGCGGCGTTCAATCCGTCGAATAAGCGAGATGCTACCGGCCCCCTCGCGGGGCCGGTGGTCAACGCGCCGAACGCAGCTTAGCTACCAATTCCAGCATAGCGGGCCTCTTCTTGAGCCTCGAAAGCCAATCAGCCTGGTTTGAGCTCATACCGTGCTCGTCGCCAAATTCCTGAGCCTTAAGCTCAAGACCTTCGATTGTCCTGAAAGCGGCCTTTAAATGGTGCGCTTTCAACTTGGCTGCTATCGCATCAAGATTCTCGGTGAGGTTGGCCGCTTTTGCCTTACCCCCTCTTTTCCCGGCGCGGGCTGGTCGGTCGACCTTGCTTGCTTGAAACCGTCCTTCGCGGATGCCTCGGTGATAGGACAGCGTATTGCTCGCCTGAAGCAGATGAAACCACGCGTCCTCTAAGCTGCCTTCCGCATGATGAGCCTTGGCCTGCCTCAAGTGGCCCTCCACGAAGTCCAAGTTCTCCTGGGACAGCTCAATTAGCTCCGAACTACCCCGGCCCCCGATCCGTGTGAAGCTCCCCTCCAGCCGGTCTAAGGCGCTGAAATGGGACTTGTCGACCACGAGCTCCGACGTCCACCCTCGGCTCTCCAAGTACTCAAATTCATCCAGAACGGGCTTTCTTGCCACCGTCAGTCTCCATGGGCTGTGACTGAATAGTCTCTTCACGTTTGGAGCGATGGCAAGAGCAGGCACCGACTAGCCACGGGACAAGTGAGTCGCTTTGTGAGTCCAAAGTAGATTTAAGTACGCATTAGGCTTGCTAGATCAATGGCTTATTAGATCTATGTGGTTGCTGGTGGGCCACCAACCGACCTCGCCTGACCGGTCGCAGGTGTGGGGGGAGGCACAAGTTGACCGTTATGGCCAACTAGTACTGACATCCGAAGCATGAGTTGGCTCTAAGTTGCTGGCATTTCCAAGTAAAGCCTGGCGCGGCGACGAACGATCATCCAGTGAGGCACAAGTTGACCGAAATGGCCAACTTATGCTGACGTGCTTTCCCCGCCTTCTTAAAGAGCTTCCTCTTAAACTCGGGCTTGTTTCTTACTGCCACCGGTTGTTAACGGCGCTATGATCCGAGGGACGAACACTGGTGATCTCCACATGGGACATGAAAGTTCAGAACGGAATGGGAAAGATGAGCCGTCGTGTTCGGTGGAGGCGGCCTCCGCAGAGCGGAGAGGCCAGCTTGCCCGCAATTGGCTGACCTCGGTCGAGGTGGCCAAGCGCTTCGCAATCGATGACCAAGACGTGGCTCGGCAGATGAATCAACTGCGAGGAGCGGGGGCTGTCTTGGCTGTTTACTGGGAAATGGACGGTGGAAGCTGGCGTTACCCAGAATGGCAATTCGGAAAAGATGGTCAACCGCTCCCATTTCTTGCAGAGATCATAGGAGTACTTCGCCAAAGTGGCCTTTTCTTGGGCGCACAGGGCATGTCCACAGGGTGGGGCGAATTGGAGTGGTTCATGACCCGCCATGTGCTTCTTGGTGAATTCACCCCAATCGAAGTTCTTCAGACGGACCCTGGCAGCGTTCTGATGGCAGCTGAGCAGGAGTTTTACGGTGTCTAGTAGGATTGAGCCTAACCGTAGAGCCGCTGGGTAGTGCAGACTCCTCGTGTGAGAGGCATCTTTCTTGGGGCGGCGTGTCTGCCGCGAGTCGACAAGCAGACGTCGCAACTCCCGCGATCCGCATGTTGGTCCTGCGCATAGTGTGGGTGCCGTGGGAGCCAGACTCGAGGCCAGCTTCCTCCACCCAGCGACGGACAATCCCGGCGTACTGCCTCGTCGACAGGTGGGGCGAGTTCGACACTTGGCTGGTGGATAGGAGATCCGAGGCCTTCAGATCGGCATGGGTGATCCGAGCCTGCACTGCCTCGCGCGTTGCTTGGGTGATCTCGAACTGGACAGGTCGGCCGGTCTTCTGCTGTATCACCCTCGCACGCGAAGCCATTTGCTCCGTGAGATACATCGGACAACCGGAGCTTCGCCAAGTCGCAGGCGCGGAGCTTGGAGTCGATTGCCAGATTGAATAGGGCTAGATCTCGGACCTTCTGGCCAAGCTGGAGCCTGATTCGGATGGCCCGGATGTCTTTCAGGTTGAGTGGAGGCTTTTGGCCGTTCGACTTTCCCTTGTTCCAAGGCTCGTTGGACTGAGATGTGTGATGAATTGCCATGACCAGCTCCTGTTGAAGGGGTTGGTCCGGGTTCTACGGATCTTGGATGTCCGGGGTGATGCGACGCAAGACGGTCACCCACCACCTGCCGTGGTCTCGAGTGTTGTATGCCTTGCACCTAGTTGCAGGTCGGCTATGGAATCGGCATCGTTGTCAGCCAGCTCCGTGGTGGAGCGCCAGGCCGTCCGCCAACATTGGACAGGTCTACCTTGTCACTGCTCATCGGGTCACTCCATCGGGTAGGTGGTTTTGGTTCATCGATGCTTCTCTGCGCATGACGATTCTTCAGTCTGAAGGCAGCAGACATAAGACCAATCCTCTGCGCTGTCCTTCTTTCTTGCCTGTGCGGCATTCCAAGCGACGGTCCCGCACTGCTGAAGCCCAATGGCTGTGCCAAGGAAGATCTCATTCGGCTCAGATGGGGTATTCGTGACTTCGTAGTAGTAGACGTTGAAGGTCTGCGTTTCAAGTTGCTTGCAGGTGAATCGGGAGTATTCCTTACAGGAGTCCGTTTGGCACCCTGGCAGAGTCACTAAGGAAGCAGCGGCTAGGAAGGAAGCCATAAATAGGCGCGCATCTTGCGGCTTCATCTTCCACCCTGCCCAGTCCTAGAAGCTACATACGCCATGCAGCCCTCCACGAATGACTTGGAGCGACCTCGGCAGTTCTGTACGGAGGACGTGCCTTGCTTTGCGGCCCATGCATAGCCTGCCCTGTGCCCGCTGCAGTCTGAGGAGCACCTGTAACCCATGAAGGTGCCAGGCGGGTCGGATCGTGCGGAGTGATCATCTACCCAGCTGTATTTGATGGCCCGGCAGGCACTGTCAGTTGGCAACGGTCTGGAGGTGTACATCCGACGCCCATCCCGGACGCAGGCGTACACAACACCTTCGTTACCCTGATAGCTTTCCGCCGATGCGCTTTGGGCTGTCGCTAGGATGCCTATCAGGGTGAAAGCAAGCGGGAACAGTCTGTCCATGAGTCCTCCCCTGTTTGGGCGGATCGTACACCAGTGGCTGCCGCGGGCCTTAGGCCGACTACCACCGATTTTGAGACCAGTATGCGCGCGTTGGACCGTCCAGTGGCGTCCACATAGCTCCAGCAGTCTGAGCAAGACAACTGAGGCGGAAGTACCCAATGGACCCAAGCATCGCCGAGCTGAAGATCACCCGCCGCCCTGGCCAATCGGACGAGGAGCTCCATGCCGAGCAACTGGCGGAAGGGGTCAACAGCAACGCGTTCTTGGCCCTCTTGTTCGATCAGCACTCCGGATTCGCCAAGGGCTCGGAGATAGGCGAACTGGTTGGGGCTACCCAACAGGCCGTGGAGCGAGCTAAGCGGGGAGGGACCGAGCAGGCCGACTCACTTCTCACCAGTCAGGCCATAGCCCTCAACGCGGTATTTCTGGAGATGGGGCGGCGAGCGGCTCTCAACATGGGTAGCCACCTGAGGGCGACCGAGACATACATGCGGCTGGCCCTGAAGGCACAATCCCAGTGCCGGACGATTCTGGAGACCCTGGCCGAGATCAAGAACCCCAGAGCCGTGGCGTTCGTGAAGCAGGCCAACATTGCCGGTGGCCATCAGCAGGTGAACAACATTGCCCCGGAAAGTCCCGGTCCGGTCCCGGAAGAGGCCGGGCGCGCGGAAAGCAAAAGACGGCCGAACGAACTATTGGAGGAGATCTCAGATGCGCAATGGCTGGACCCCGGAGCGGCGCCGGCGGCAGGCGCAGGCAATCCAGAACTGGCGACCGTGGGAGCAGGCGACCGGCCCGCGAAGCGTCGAAGGAAAGGCCAAGGCGGCTAGGAACGCCTGGAAGGGTGGGGAGCGGATTGCGCTCCGTCAGCTCGCCCAATTGTTAGCAGATCTAAGCCTGTGAGCTGCGATCAGGACGGCCCCCGTAGCGAACGCCCGGACGTTACCTTATGCACCCGAGGCTGTGATGTTTAGATCGGATGGGTTGGGCTATGGCATCTCGCTATATTCAGCCCCCTAGACCTACGACGGCTTCTTCAACGCCGAGGTGGCCTGCGGAGCAGCCAAAGGTGGCATTGCAATGGGACTTGATGGCTCCCTTCTCAAGCTGCGGGCCCTGCGAGGGGTGAATCCACGGCACCAATGCTCGATACACTCAGTTTGGCGAAATTGATTGGAGCGCTGGAAGCTTAAAGATCTTACGAAAATGGCCGTCATTACCAATACAGGTAAGAGGGCCAGTGATGCATACCACGGAAGAGCTGCAGTGGGCGCTGAAGACTATAAGTTACGAGGACTGTAGAGCGCTGCTTCCTGAGCAACTGCAGGCGCAGAAGTCTTGGCGCGGTTGGCGGGAAGAGGCGCTATACCATCTCCTCTTTAAGGATCATGACGCTGCCAGCAAGTTGGTGCGGGCGTCCAAGCGAAAGGATGCAGCAAAAAACGAAATTCTGTTCTGTATTGCTGTCTATGTGTCACTAGTGGCGTTCGTTTTTCTCGTAGTAGTTTCTTTCGAATTCAAGAGCTGGTTCGTGTTTGCGGCGGCATGCTTCGTGGTGGCGGTTCAATGCGTCATCGATGTTGCTCCGTGGCCTTCAACGGTACGCAAGGGATGGTTTTCAGCGCTCTACCGCTTGACTGCCCTGGTTGGGGCATTGCTAGCGTTCCTAAATAGCTTGGACCGCCCGGCCGCAATTCCGGCGCCATCGCCTGCCTCAACTCCAAAAGAGGAAGTTCTCGAGTGCCGGCGTGAGTACTGGGGCGAAGGCAGCGGTCTTGGCTTCAGGGTTGATGAGGGCGGTCTGAGACTTCTGTGCCCTAGCCCGGAATGGCAACAACTGCGCATGCCCGCCAACCACCAACCCTGATTTTCGAGATCAGTGCGCGCGCAAGGCCACTCAGGGTTTTTCGAGTTCCCCAGAGGAGCGGTTCCATGTTGCTTTGTGATGCCCCCAAGTCCTTCCAGCAGAGGGCGAGCTGGACTACGTGGACCTGATTACGCGCGCTGGCCTCGCCAAAGACCTGGTGGGCAAGATCAACGGCCACTACCTCCTGCATGAGGACGGGTGCCCTAGGGAGGTCGGTGAGGCGTGTACCTGCGGCCTTGTCGCGGCCTTCGTAGGGCCGTCCGCGGTGGTCATGGTGGATAGCCACTACCGGCACAGGACCGATCCGATCAACTAGTCCGCTAGGTTGGGGTTCTGGGGCCTTTGCAGCGTGGTCCACCCTGATAGGATGCAGGCAGGCCCTGGATTGGCCGGGGCTATCAAGGAGATGGTAATTGAGCACTGAAGAGAATCCCACTCACGTTGACGTGAATTTGGTCAAAGAGATATTTGTCGCCGCTGCTTCGCAGGCGATCGCGCTCAGGCAGGCGGCCTCCGTAAAAGATCAAATTGCAGCGCACAACGTAGACATCAAGTTTGGCGAGATGCTGGAGCAGGCTAAGGCCGCCGCCGGAATCTATTCATCGCTTGAGGAAAGCGTTACGAAGGAAGGCACTGACTCGTACTTTAGCAGTACTCAGTAGCCGCTACGGCCCGGGAGACCGGGCCTTTTCCATAGCGGTGCTTCCATCGGACCATCAAGGAGGATGAATGGGCAGTTCCGATTGGCTAGCCGCCCAAGCAGAGCTCGAGAAGAACAACCGGCTCAATGGCGGAAAGCCGCCCGGTGGGTCGGTTTGGCGTGCGCTGCTAACTGCACTGGCGTGGTCCATTGGCTCTGTTGTCGCCTTATCTGCAGCTCTCGGCCTCGCCGGCTTCCTTCTGGCTCGGTATGGCTCAGATGAGTACGTGCTGGTGTGCGAAGGGACAGTCTCCGCAGAGGGTAGGGATGGAGTGCCCGCGACCATGTACGCCGAGATGCGCGAGTTTGGGCAGATCATCCGGCTATGGAGCAAGGATGCGGGAACAGTGCGGATGGAGATCCCCAATGACTTCTACGACGCGGGCCAGCTTCGCTCCGCCGGCAGTCTTACGTCCATTTCCACTTACACGGGCCTCTCTGGCCACTTTTCGGGCCTGAGCGGCACCTTGGCCATGCGTATGGGAAAAGGCCGAGAGTTCGAAGGGCAGTGCGTGCGCCGAGGTCCGCCGGCCGGTTAGCTCGATAGGCCAGCTCTCTTGCTAAGCTGAGGCCGAGAGTATGGCCCGGGGGGGGGGGGCTTGATTCGGCGGCCCCTGCAATCGAGTTTTGTCAGGCCCTAAGGGAGTTCTTGGCCGCCCCTAAGATCGTGCGGGAGCCTGAATTGGGCATGGTGAGTCGATAAGGCCAAAAGATGTTGTGGGCTGATCTCATCACCGTCGATGATTTCTAGCGAGGTCAGTGGCAAGGACACGAAGCGTGCCTCGCGTGTGAGCATGCTCCATGCAGAGTTTCGAGTTTCAGCACGCATGTCGTTTAGATGCACTAATTCGGGTCGCGTCGCTTTCGTTGTTGATCCAGGACATAAAGTGGCATTGTGCCGATAGGTTGACCGGAGAGATTTCGTTGCTTCTCGCGTTCTTCTACGCCGATAGCAAGCGAGACATAGAAGAGCGCTGATCTAGCTATCTTCATCACGCGGAGTGCCTTTGATTCGAGTTGGTCGCTACCGATTGTGATCCCCAGCCCACGATCGTCATTTCCTTTGATTAGAAATGGCTTGGCCCAACCATGAATGACCCGTAGATAGGTGTGCTCCAGTGCATTGCGAATGCTGTGCAGGTCCCTTGCATCGATGGCTGTCGTCTGTTTCAGATCGGGATCGAACAGTTCTTTGGATAGCCAAAATAGGCCCAGCAATGGTAGGTTGTCTCGATGCTGGAGTTGCGGATGAATGATCTTCGTGCCTTCCCCCATCCAGACATTCTTGAAGCTAATGCGGCTCGGATCCTTGTTTAGCTTCCAGTAGTGATCTACAAGGAATGCGACCTTATCAAGTAGAGAGTAGGCGATCCTGAAGGCCGAGCGGATCCTTTCGCCGGAAAGTGAGTAGAGCGGATAGTCCAGCGTGTTAGTAAGCACAACGCTGCGATCAGAAAAATGGGTCTGAGTGCTGCTGGTTCCTTCGAAGAGCATGAAGCGAGCTGAGACATACTCTTGCTTCATTTGACTGAAGTAGCCAAGGATCGGCGGAGGCAGGTGGCCGTCGGGACGGTCATCAATACTCTCGATCATTGACGGCAGCACCAGGTCGTCGACTGCTGCAGCCAGATGTGGCCCAAGATCGTTCAACGGGGATAGAAAAAGTCGGTGCTCTAGGCACCAGCGCCGATAGCTTCGTTCTACTTTTGAGCTACCTTCGAAGCCTTGTTCGAGGTTCTGACGGGCGCGTACCGACTCGATATCGACTCCGCCGTTAATTATCCTCGCCTGTCTGGAGAAATATTCTACCGATGCTAGTGGGTCCTCGGATTCATGGATCGCATCTGCGCTACAAGCGGCTTTGAGGCCGTCAAAGGCATGCAGTGCAAGAATGGCGCGGTCGCGTGGATGCTCCATCAACCAGAAATATCGGAACAGACCGCAGCCACGGTTACCTTGAGCCATCGCAAATCGGGGTGAAATTCTGAGTGCGGATTCCCAAAAGGGAAGAGCGTCTATAGTCCTGCCCACTGCGTTCAGAAGGTTGGCATAGTTCGTCAGAATCTGACACTGGCGAATCTTCTCGAGGGACGAGAATCCGTCGTGGCTCACAGCACGTGAGAGCGATAGCATTTCATCCTGCCGCTCCTGTGACTCCCAGGAAACCGGTTTATGAAGCCCGGCGATCTTTGATAGGGCGGCTCTTGCATTGGCACGGAAGTACTCGACCAGCGCGCCTTGCGCCTCGGTCAACTCGCGTTTGGAGAAGGTGTCGAGCAAGTTCAGTGCACGCTTGGCACCGCGACCATAGAGTGCGTCTAACGACTTGTCGATCAACTGTCCGATATGTAAAAGGGCGTCGGCGTCGCTCATCTTTGTAATAGAGCGCTCGCAGAGCTTCTTGAGGTCGTCGTGAGTGGAAGTAGTCGGCATTTGGTTGAACCGTGGTGCAATGGCGTTCGGAGATTTAGAGCGAATTTCAGATGTAAGTGGCCGACTCCATTGGCTTGTCTCCAACTGGCGCTGCGCTCGTACGACATGGAAGGCAGGGTGGGATGTCGTTGCCGTCTGGCCTGGATCGGACCAACCTATGGTAGTTCACGCTTGAGTTTTGCGTGGCCTAGGCGGAGTGGCGACATGCCGGGAAAATGCCTCTAATACGTCGAAGATGGTCTCAAAGTCGGAGAGCATCTGGGGGTGGAGCAATACCGGCCCGGTGCTGGGCGCGAATGAGGAGACCATTAGGTAGCCATGACCCTGGATGGCACCCATTTCTTCCTGAAGCATAAGCGCAGTATCCCAATCAGCCGCTTCTGAAGCGGTTTGAATGCGGCGCTCTAGATCTTGTAACTTGCGTGCTTCTTCGGGAGTGTGGGTTTCCGGGATGTACGGCGGAATTCGATGCGCTAAAGAGTCTCTGTATGGCTTTAGATAGGTGTCTCGCCATGAAGTCAGATTTGGGCTGTTTAGATGGTCGGTCAGCCTGATCGGGAGCCTCTCCTGCATCTTGGTCTTGAAGAGGTCAACATCGTTCCGATAGATCTGCTGTTCTATCCCGTGCCAGTAGACGTAGGCCCAGGCGATGTTGTCCATGATGCCTACGGTATGGATGAGGAAGGCCTGGAGATTTATGGTGGCATTCTTCAAAGCATCTCGCGTCACTCTGGTGTTGCTTGGCGGGATGAGAGAGAAGACCGCGTTGGTCGCCTCAAGCATGGTTGTTAGCCGTCTTCCGACACCCTGGCCCATTTGCTCTTGCGCTTTTGGCGGCGCAGTTCCAGCCATGGTCAGAAGACGGAGGAGCATGTTAGTGACTCTCGGAGTCAGCTTGCGCTGGCTTTCGATCAGATGCTGCGCCGCCTTGAGTTCGTAGCGGGACGAGTTTGGCTGTCGATTGGACATGGGGTGAAATATACCCTCGATGCAGCCAAGCGCTGGGAGGAGACCGAGGACGTTCTTGTCCGGTCCCGCGCTTTTGCGGAGGTAGCCCTCGTGTGGTAGAAATCGCCGGCAAGCGGTGCAAAGCCGTCTGTTTCCACAGGGGGAATCATATGAAGCTGGCAGGCTTGATAGTGGTTGCTGTGGCTCTATGCGCGGGTTGCGCGACCACGGAAGGAGTTCAGTACCGTTCTTTGGGTGTTCCGAAAGGCAAACCGATCACGCAGGAAGATCGTGCGAGGCTCTTAGATGAAGCTACCGCAGATGTGCTCAAGCATTGCAAAGCGCAATTGGAGACGATGGAAGCTCGGGCGGTCAGACAGCGTAGAACGTCGTTCTGGGTTTACGGTGCTGGTCTAATCGCTGGTTCTGTCATAGCGCCCGCACTCACTGCCGCAAACGCGGCTAAGCACGCAGGTGCAATTGCGGGCCTAAGTGGGATGGCTGGTGCGGCTGGATTGGCGGGAAAGGCCCTGGAAGACACGGGATTCAGCGGTAGCTCTACAGTCTCGGAGAGGGCCAAGATCGCCGAGACCATCCGCATACAGCTTCCTACAGCGTCCAACATCACTGAGCCTGACGAGAAGAGGTACGCAGCATTGGGAATCATGCAAGCCGCGTGCATTGCTTACGACCTTACGGTGCCTAAGGGGCCTGGTACTAAAACGGAGTAGGATCACTAGCGATTAGGAGCTAGATCAACTGCGTTCAAGATTCCTCGATGCTTCATCGATTTGCTCGGTCAACAACATCAATACCTGTGTGATGGCGGCTGCGAATACCGGGCCGCCATCATCGGTGTGCTTCTCCGCAATTTCTGGAAGCAACGCGCTCCAGGTGCGAGAGAACTCGCTTGGATCGGGATGGGAAATCACAGTTGCTCGAAGGCCATATTCCAGCGCTTTCAAATAGCCACGCTGTGCCTCAAGTTGTGCCTCGCACGCCAGCAGGCGCTCAAGGATGCTCTCTGTTGTTGTCGTCATAGTGGATGATGGACAGGTGCGAAGGAGCAATCCATAGTCTGCGCAGTCCAACGGACTTGTCCAATGAGTATCCTTAACGTCCTCCTTACTCGCGACCATCTCGTCGTTGCGGTGGATACCCTGGCCGAGGATGTCCTAACCGGGGCCCATTCCGCCGGGGCGAAGCTCTTGCTTATCCCTCAGCACAACCTGGTGCTGGCTACGCGAGGTTCTACCCAGTTTTTCCTGCGCATCTACGAGCTGACCCTGCAGGCCAGCTTCCGGGCGGACTTTACGATGGAGCAGCTATCTGCCGAGTTGGGGTTGGTAGTGGACCAACTTTGGCCGAACTACGAGAAGGCGGCGGCCGAGGCCGGCTTGCCGCTCGATCAGCTCGGGACCGAGCTGGTGCTGGGCGGCTGGTCGCCGAAGAATGGCCGGATGATGGCCACCGCGTATGCCAAGAGCGACAGTCAACGCCCTTGCGTGGTCCAGCCGATCGGTGGCCAGCTGGCGGCGCCAGGCGAGCCCCTCCGGGCTGTGACGCCGAGCATGGCCCAGGTCGAACTGGTGGCCCATGCTCGGCTGCAGGCCAACTATCTCAATGAACAGATGGGCCGGAAGGTGGCCGGCGGGAGCGTACTGGCCGGGTTCCTGCAGAAGGGGCAGGCGGTCATGAAGGACCTGGGGCCGATCTGACGATTAGGGGCCGGGAAGAGAGACGAACCGGCCGCACATGGCCGGAGGGTAGCCCGGCCTGCCGCTGACCCGCGAGCAGCAGCGACAGGCTCTGCGCCTGACCGAGGCCGCTGCGACCGCGTCCAGGAGGGCTGCGGCGGAGCTGGAGGGACGGCTCAACTTGTTGAATGGGCGGTCTTAGGTGGGGGGCTAATCTGCTTCCAAGGAGGCTGCTGACTCTGGGCCGGTACTTGCAGCGATTCCCAAGAAGGGATAAGAATTCCTAAATCACAGGGACTCGGGGGACCGGTGACGGGCAGGATGCCTGCCAGTTACTAGCTAAGGATGCGATCAATAGCCGGTGTTTTGTTGAATCAGCGTTGCGCCAGCGCTCACGCGGCGCTCCAGCATGCGTTTTCCAGCTCTAGCTACTGCAGCCCTGGGTTGTGGGCGGCTCTTGCTGTATCCAGTCGAGCTAACCAAGTCCCTACGTCGGATGTCCTCACGCTGCTCGGTGAGCACTCTGGCTATGGGAAGGCAATCGGAATCGAAGAGGCCATCGGCGCGCAAGATACCTATGCGATGAACAGGTCTAATCAGGGCGTCAACTACAGCCCTTTAGTCGTATTAGATGATGTTGATAAGACTAACCAAGCCACTCGAGACATCGCCGGATGCATTCGTAACTGGTTCACAGATCCTTGTCTGTCGCTCTTTGCGGCCGAACTTTGCGACGTAGTGGGCGACCTTCACGACAACGTTTGGTCACATGCGCTAAGTACCGGTGTGTCGATGGCGCAGAAGTGGGAAGGGACAAAACAAGAAGGCGGTGGCGCTCAGTTTGAATTTGCACTTGCCGACGGCGGCCTTGGCCTCCTCGCCGAGTTGCGGCGATCTGGAGTGGCGAATCGCAACGGCATACGAGACGCAAAGGAGGCTATCCAGTGGTGCGTCGTCCGAGGCAACTCAAGCAAGATCAAGGAGGAAGACCCTTGGGCCCAGAGGCTGCCGGAGGACGCGATGGGCAATCCGATGGGGCCTATTGCTAGATTTAAAGGTAATGGAAACAATCACTTAGGCCTTGGCTTGGCTAAGCTTGTCGAATTGGTCACGAAGTTTAAAGGGTTGCTCTGGTTAGCTAGTGGCAACGCGATGTTGACTATCGACAAGAATGGTGCCAGAAAGCTCCAGACTCTGCCTTTTGAATGGTCTGGTGTGGTCCTCTCCTGCCGCTTCTCTGTATCTAGCGTTTTGTCTATGGGACAGGTGGCTGAGAAAACGGACGAACTCGACGAGCTGATAGACACCCTATTGAAAGGATGAGCCATGAATACCTTCTACTCCGTGCCAGGTGAGTCGGACTTAGCTTCCCGCACATCAGCAGCCAGACTACGGTCCTCGTTCGAGGAAAAGCTGAGCGCGTCGACTGTTTGTCTAGATCTCACAGATGTGTTGAGCATCTCGGAATCTTACGCGGATGAGCTGTTCGGTGTTCTCGTGTATCAATATGGACTTGAGTGGGTCTTCAGCCGCCTTCAGGTGGTAGGAGCTTCCCCGCCAGTGATCCGGACTATCCGAACCGCTATACGTTACCGGCTTGAGCGTGATATCCAGCAGAAATCTCACCGGGCACTAGTTGGGCAAGCTGAAGAAGCGGTCAAGCGTCACGCCCATGCGTTTGCCTGAGCATCTTCTGCCAAGATCACCCTCTTGAATGCTCCGCAATTTTAGATGAACACTGCAGATGATCTTCCAGATGTCACGGGGCGAGGTCCTACGGGTGTGTGCTGCGGGTGCAGTTCTAAGAATGAAGTTGTCCGGCGTTAGCGAGGGCAAGTTGCCTAGCCGCAAGGGTGTGGTTGCCTTGTCCTGAGTGTCGTGAGTAGCTCATAAGGCCAGAGGTAGCCCGTCCGGCTTCAGGATCGCCTTGGGTTTGGAGCTATAGCCTACGAATTGGCTCCGCACCGAATGAGGGGTAGCATCCGGTCAGGCAGCCATGCCGGCTGCAGGACGCCCTCTTGGGGACGATCCCAGGGCAGGGGAGTGGGCGCTGTGAAAGGATTTCTGATGCTCTGTATGGGGCTGGCATTGGCGTGGGCAAGCCATGCCGACGCTCGGGGCGTGCGGGTCAGCGGTTACGTCAAGAAGGACGGGACCTACGTAGCCCCGCACTATAGAAGTGCTCCGAACCGGTCTACGTTGGACAACTACTCAATCCGGGGGAATTACAACCCCTATACGGGCCAGGCTGGCAAGAAGGATCCATACGCTCTACCTCCAGCGAGTGGAGCATATGGCTCTGGATACGTGCCAAGTGCCCCGGCGTCGACCTATGCCCAACCGGTCCATCGTAGCCCTTCGGTTCCAACAGAACCGACTGCATATCGCTTGGCAGGCTCTAGCGGCAACTGGCCCAAGTTCAGCGCGCCGGCCACCACAAGCCCGCAGAGTGTGGACGATGCGGAACGCGTCAGTAGCGGCCGCGCTAACTATCTGGTGTCCGAGCGACGTCCCCCGTCGTCAGTAGCGGTCGGGTTTAGAGTCCGGTGCTGATCTTATCCCTCTTGCCAGCCAACTGCGCGGCGTATTGGGCGGGCGTCAGTCCGCCAAGTGCTCGTTTAGGCCTTTCCTCGTTGTAGTCGCGCCGCCAGCTTTCGATACTGGTTCTGGCATGGAGCAACGTCGGGAACCAGTGCTCGTTCAGACATTCATCGCGTAGCCGCCCGTTGAAGGACTCAACGTAAGCGTTCTGGTTCGGCTTGCCCGGCTCGATCAGGCGCAGGGCAATTCTCTTCTCGTGAGCCCACGCCACCATCGCTTTTCCACAGAACTCCCTGCCGTTGTCTGTCCTGATCACCTGCGGCAGACCGCGTTGAACGGCCAATCTGTCCAGCACCCTGGCAACGCCCTGCCCGGAAATAGCCCGTTCCACCTCGATGGCCACGGCCTCGTGGGTGGCGTCGTCCACGATGGTCAGGCACTTGATTACTCGGCCTTCCGCGGTGCGGTCGAACACGAAATCCATCGACCACACCTGATTGGCGGCGGACGGGCGCAGCAAAGGCTGACGCTCACCGACAGGTATCTTCTTGCGCTTCCTGCGACGCACCTGCAGACCTGCTTGCTGATAAAGGCGCTCCACGCGCTTGTAATTCACGACATGCCCCTTCTGTCGCAATTTCAGATGGATCATGCCCACGCCGTAACGTCGATGCCTGTGTGCCAGTGCAGCGATCTGCTCGCGCAGTTCAACGTTGTGGTCCGGCCTGGGCTCGTAACGCAGCGCGCTGGCGCTCATGCGTGCAACCACCAACGCGCGCCGCTCGCTCAGCCCTTTCTCGACCATGATCCGCACCAGCAACCTGCGTGCCGGTGCGGTCACCACTTTTTTCGCAACGCATCCTTGATGACGTCGTTCTCGAACAGGACGATGGCGGTGCTGATCAGGGTTCTGTGGGTCATGGTGGATTTTCAGTTCCAATAGTCGTGCAGAAGGAGGAGATCAGCGCTTGCTGGCGGCTGCGTCATAGCGGGCATTGACCTGTTGCCAGTTGACCAGCGGCCACCAGGCTTTGATGTAATCGGCCCGCTTGTTCTGGTAGTGCAGGTAGTAGGCGTGCTCCCAGACGTCCAACGCCAGAACGGGGGTGCCACGTTCGGACACCGCATCCATCAGAGGGTTGTCTTGGTTGGCGGTGGTGGTGATGGCCAGCGAGCCATCGTCCTTGACGATCAACCATGCCCAGCCGGACCCGAAGAGTTTCGTGGCTGCGTCCGAGAACTTCGTGCGGAACGCTTCTTCGGAACCGAAGGTTTCAACCAGTTTGCTGCGCAGTGCCGTCGACGGCGCGCCGCCCTGGCCGGCAGGTGCCATCAGCGTCCAGAAGAGGCTGTGGTTGTAGTGGCCGCCGGCGTTGTTGCGTACCGCCGTGTCGTACGTCGAAATGTTCCGCTGGATATCCTCCAGCGATGCGCTCGCCAGTGTGGGGAAATCCTTGACCTTGGCGTTGAGGTTATCCACGTAGGCCTTGTGATGTCGGCCGTGATGGATCTCCATCGTCTGCGTATCGATAGCCGGCTCCAGTGCGTTGGTGGCGTAGGGCAGGGCCGGCAGCGCAAACGGCGTCTTTGCAGCATCGGCTGCAGAAGCGATGCCGGAGAGCGCAAGCAGCGCGGTGGCAAGCAGATATTTCAGCGAGTGAAGGTTCATGCGGTCATGTCTCCGTTGAGGGGAACAAACGATGCCCGGCTGGGCGTTCAACAACGAATCAGGAGGCTGGCTGCGAGCGCCAGCCGCGGGTGGCCAGGAAATCAAGCAGCCCGACCAGCAGCAGCGATGCGCCGACCAGCGGGAAGATCAGGCCGCCGATGCACAACAGCGCAAAGACGCCGGCAACGCTGCGGCCCTGCCGCGGAAGCGGAGGAACGCCGAGGCCGCCGAGCGGGCGGCGCTTCCACCACATCACCGCGCCGCTGGCGCACAGCAGCACGATGGCCAGGCAGGCGGTCAGCAGGAACAAGCGGTTGGCCGTGCCGTATTCCTGGCCCAGATGCACATTGATGCCCCATTCCAGGCCGCGGCCGAGCAGACCGTAGTCGGCATAGGTCATGTCCAGCAGCACGTTCCCGCTGTACTGGTCCAGATGGACGACCCGTTGCTGGTCCAGCGCCTCCGGATACACCGAGGCGGTGTACACCCCCATCGGCCCGCGCGGGAGGCTGACGCTGTAGCCGGGTGCCAATCCCAAGCGTTCAAATGCGTGGATGGCGGCATCGATGCCGATGGCACCCGGTTGCGGCGACAGTTCGCCAGAGGCGCTCCCACCGTGCCCTGCATGTCCCTCGTGGCTGTCATTGCCAGGCTTCGCCGCGTGTTGGGCATGCGACGCATCGGAGACGGGCAGGTGGGCCTGCCGCATCGACCAGGTGGGGGTCGTGGTGTCGGCCAGGCGCTGGTGCGACATGGGCACGCCCACGCGCACACCGGCCGGGTAGCCATAGTCGTGGCCATTGGCCCAGGCATTGACCTGCTTGCCCCAGACCACCGACCACGGCATGCCGGTGACTGACAGAAACAGCAGTACCAGGCCCACCCACACGCCTGTCACCGCATGCAGGTCCCGCCAGAACAGCCGTTGGCCCGGCTGCCCGCGTACGGTGATCACGCCACCGCGCTGTCCACGCGGCCACCATAGATAGACACCTGTGGCGACCAGCAGGATGGCCCAGCCCGCCGCGATCTCAATCAGTGCGCTGGCATAGCTTCCCAGCAGATCCAGGCTGTGCAGGCGCCGGACCACGCCCGAGAACGTGCCTTTCTCGGGCAAATGGCCCAGCACGTGCGATGTGCCGGGGTCCACGTAGTAGACCTGTCGCCGTCCATCGTTTTCGACAACCCCAATCTCCACACTGCCATCGGCACGCTCCGGCGTGGTGTAGCGGAAGACTTCGCCCCCGGTAACAGCCTGCACGGCGGCGATATCTACACTGGGCGCTGCCTTCTGCGCACCAGCCGGCTCGACCACCTTCAGTTCTGCGTGGACCAGACGATCAATGGGCTTCTGGTAGAGGTAGACGGCGCCGGTCAATGCCAGCCAGGCGATGAAGGGCAGGACAAACAGTCCGGCATAGAAATGCCACCGCCACACCGCACGGTAGAAGCGCAGGCGGTCCGCGGCGGCAGGGGAGGCGGTGGCGTTCATCTCAGAGCTCCCGCGTCCAGGTCAGATAGAGCGCACGGCCGTCGCCGGGCGAATAGCCCGAGGAGCCGCTGTCATACCAGGCGTACAGATAGGCCCGATCGGTGGCATTCTTCAGCTGCAGCGAAAGCTGGTTGCGCAGGTTCAGCCTGTATGTGGCGCTCAGGTTGAGCAGCGCGTAGCCGCCAAAGCGGCCCAACGTATTGGTGCGCTCCACGTAGTAGTCACCCTGACCGTTACCCCAGGCACTGTAGGTCCAGTCCGGCGTGGGGCTGAACGCTACGCCAGCGCTGGCCAGCCAGTTCGGCACATTCTCGATCTGCCGGCCGCGGGTGGCCGGTGCGCTTGGATCGGGGACTTCAATGGTGGCCTTCTGCCGCGAATAGGACGCCCATGCCCGCCAGCGCGCATCCGGTTGCCAGTTGGCCTGCAGATCCCAGCCCCGGCGGCGGGTCTTGCCTACGTTGCCAACCTCATTGCTGCCGACGGTCCCGTTCACGCCGAGGATCGTGGCCACCTCGTCGGATGCGGTCTGTTCCCACACTGCAGCGCGGGTCTGCAGGCCCGCCACTGGCGACCATTTCAGTCCCGCTTCCCAGCCTTCATTGATGGAAGGCGACAGATTGCCCGCCTGCGTGCGATAGGCGCCGTTGCCGCTACCGATCTGGAACGTGCGCCCCCAGTTCCCGTAGGCCACCAGCGATTCGCTGATTTCATAGGAAGCGCTGAACTTGGGCTGCTTGATCAGCCCATAGTCGTACACCGGCGCCGACGTGCCCGAGGAGACAGTGGTGAAGTCACCGTAGATGCGATCCACACGGTACGCCGGTACCAGCTTGAGCCGGTCGATCGGGCGGATCACCGCCTGCACGTACGCACCGCGCGTATCCAGATCGAAGTCCCAATCGCGCAGGGTGGCCTGGCGCTGACGCTGCACCGTGCGGTAGCGCTGGGCGATGTTGTCCTGCCATTGGCCATCCACGCCGGCATCCACCACCAGCTCGGCCAGCGCGGTGTCCGGCCGCCAGGTGGCATTGAGGATCAGGCCGCGCTGGGTTTCATCGTTGAACCGCTCCTGCTGCGCGCCGCCTTCGGTAAAGGTGACCCAACGCTGGTTGCGGTAGTCGTTCTGGTAGGCCTTGGCGGCCCAGGCCCAGTCCGTTCCAATGTGACCGTCGAAGTGCAATGCGGTCTGGCGGGTCTCGCGTTCGCTGCGGTCGTCCCTAGCGTAAGCGGGCGACTGCTTCGGATCGGCCTGCAGCTCCGGGTAGCTGAGGTAGCCCGCTTCCAGTGCCGTGTTCCTGTAGTAGCGGGTCGTCAAGCCGCCGCGCCAGGCACCGTCGGGATCGGTGTAGAACCACTTGCCGGCAAAGCTGCGCTGCGTGGCATCGGCATGGTCACGCTCGCCTGCGGACTGGCGCCAGCCGATGAAGTAGTTCTGCGACCACGGTCCATGCTCGAAGCCTTTGGCCATTTGCAGGTCCTGCGTGCCGAAACTGCCCGCAGTCACGCTCAGTTGGCCATCATTGCCGCCTTGGCGGGTAACCACGTTGACGTCGCCAGCGATGGCGTTGAGGCCGTAGCGCGCGTCGTTCGTGCCGCGCACGATTTCCATGGCGGCGATGTCCAGCGGCCAGACCGCATCCAGGTAAGGCATGCCACCCGCATTGTCGTTGCTGGGGATGCCATCGATCAGCAGCTTCACGGCATTGATGCGGCCCTCGCCGTTGAAGCCACGGAACGAGAATCGCCCTGCGTCGGTGCCCATCTTGAACTGGGTCACCTGCACGCCGGGCGCGTTCATCAGCAGCTCCCAACTGTGCTCGACGCGCTGCGACTGCAGCAGATCGCCGCCAATGACGTCCACGGAACTGAAAACGGTGCGTGCATTGCGGTCCCAAGCACCGTCGTTGGTTACCTGCACGGTGCCCAGGGTAAGGGCAGTGCCATCCTGCGCGGCTGCATCGGTCGGCAACAGTGAAAGGCAGCCAAGCGCGGTGGCCAGGCTGAGCGAGAGCGCGGTGCGAGTGAGGTTCTGGTTCATGGTCACAGCAAACGGCACCACCCGGCATAAGCCAGGTAGTGCGGAGATCGGGAAACGCCGTTACGCCCGCGCAGTCAGGCGCAGGCGTTGAGTGGCATCGGCAGGGTGTCCGCGCGGCGGGCGCGGGCGATCAAGCGCGCAGGGGAGGGCCGCGGGCACCAAGGTGTCCGGCGGCAATGCTGGAACCCCAGCTGAGCGTCCAGGCGCGGGCAAAGTGCGGCGGGCGCCAGCCGATCAGCGCGAGCAACAGGGCGACCAGCAGGCTCACCATGCGCGCTGCGATCAGGCAGTAGTCGCAGTCCACGCCCATATCGTGCCCGGCATGCGGGTCGTTGCGGGGTTTGCCGGCGTGATCCTGCAGCGGACGCACGTCGGCGTGCGCCACCATTGCAGGGTGGTCGTGGTCGGCGGACCTCATCATTTCTGTCGCGTCGCCAGCACCGTGGTGGTGATGCTCGCCACTCTCATGCTGCTGCATCGCAGAAGGGTGATGTTCAATGGCTTGTACTGCTTCGCTGTGGCCTGCTGCCGTGCCGTGCGCGAGCCACCGGCTTACCAATGGGGCAAGCACGATGAGCAGCATGGCGACGAGCGCCATGAGGCTGAGGCTGCGGTGGAAGGCACGGAAGCGCACCCACGCATTGTAGGGCAAGGCCGGGCGGCTGCCCGGCGGCCAGGAGCCGGTGCGACATGTCGTCGCACCCGGCGTGCCTGAATGGAAAAGGATGAGGTTGGACCCTACACTCGCCGCGTGGAGCGTATGGATACCTTCCACCGATGGATGACCCACGCTGCGTTGCTGGCGGCGCTGCTGATCGTGGCCGGACCGGTACTTACGCGCAGCCTGGTGTATCCAGCACCGGGGTCCCTGGTTGCATCGGACCTCTGCCACGGCGTGGCGAACGTCCCAGCGTCCGATGCCCTTGAATCATCGCCATGGCTTGTCCGCGTCACCCCGCAGGTCCTTTCGCACGCCGACCTTGATCCGCAGGGTACGCAGCAGGCCACGGCTGACCATGACTGCGCCTACTGCGTGCTGGCGGGTCGTTTGCTGGGCGGCATCTCCGCGCTGCCCTGGACGGGCAGTATGCTGCCGACAGTCTGCCCCTCGCCGGCAGCACCTCAGCCCCTGCCGCTGCTCACGCGCGCGGAAGGCTACTGGGCCACGGGTCCCCCGTTGCGCTGGAACTGAGCGCTTCGCCGCTCCCAGGTTTTCATACCGATGGTCCTGACTCCGCAACAGCGCGGTAGAGGCCTCGTTCCCAGATTTATCCCTCCGATTACCCGGAGGATGCGCGCTTGCGCGCGTTTGTTCAAAGGACACCCATGTCTCTTCCTTGCCCCCGCCCATTGACGCTCGCCCTTGCCGCGCTCTGCGTGGCCGGTTGGACCCAGGGAACCCACGGCGGTCGTGCACTCCTTCGCCGGGTCCAAGGCAAATGGGAGGTTGTTCTGTGCAGCGGCGATGCCTTGCTGGAGGAGAAGTTCCTGCAGGACGCCGGAGTGGCAGCGCCTGATGCGAAACTGCTCGCAACGCGTACCAAAGCAGCGGAGAGTCGTCTAGCCAAGGCAAAGGTTGCCCAGTTCAGCCTATTCCAGGGGGACGTGCGGATGAAGTAAACGTGATGTGGCTGGCCCAGCTGTTCGCTGGGCCAGCTGACTGATCAGCTTGGCAGCAGGAGGCGCGAAACCCGGATCGCTCGATGTCCGCTCCTCGCCGAAAGCGGACATTGCGCTGGGAGTACGTAGGTGGCAAGTACTAGGGCCTATCAGGAATTCTGGGCCCAACTCACTTGCCAGTCCCTGGGGGCATCCTTGACGCTTGCCTGTCCGGTTGTATCAGAAGACAGGCAATGTTCCACTACCTTGCGCGCGGTGAGCGTTTGAACACCGCTGGCATTGGCAACTGCGCGGATAAGCTCTTTGAGCTGCTTGATGCGCCCAGATCTGTAGTCATCGATGAGTCCCGAGTTGGCCATCTCCAGAGCAGCCACCGTCACTGACTCCCGTCTCCATTGGGAGTACTCGCGTCGAAGATCCGCGTACCTTCTTGCTTCAATCGGGAAATTATGCCTGACGTAACCTGTAGACACATTCTGGTTTGCGCAGAAAGTGCGGAATGCGGGGGAGGACTTGGGGCTGTCGAGGGCGGCCTTCAGCGCCGCTTGAACCTTCAAATAGACACTTCGGGAGTGCCGGCCACATCGTCTGGAGGAGGGGATGGATGCGGCATCATAGAGACAGTGACTAACGTCAGGGGGGCGTGACGATTGAAAGTCGAGCAGTGATGCTCCGAACGCGGTGGCGAACTTCAGAACACTCATAAGCGACGGCTTACCCGACCGAGAGCCAAGAGCACTTACATTGACTAATGGGTCTCCTGGGGGAAGGTCCCTTCGGTGCCTCCTGAAGAAAAGGCGCATTCCATCCCGATTGAGAGTCAGGTTCGGATTCTCGGCGCAGGCTGTTACCAACTCATGCAACAGCTGCTCGCCAAAACCGGGGTGCTCCAAAGGCGTGTGTAAAGGGGGGATCGCTCTGAGGCTCGCGCGGCATACGTAGCATTCGTCTAGTTGAGCGCCTGAAGCGTAGACTTGAGCGCTTTCGCAGGAGGGGCAGCGCTGGAGCAACTGGGTCTTATGAATCGAGCACCTCGTTATTGGAAGCAAGGCCCAAAGAAGACGGTCGTAGACCTCTCCTCGTTCTCTCGCATCCTCCGCGTAGCACGCAGGGCACCATGCACGTGAACTCTTCAGCGCGCCAATTGATGTGCTTGAAATCACTTGTTTGAGCGACAGGATGGTGGCGGATCGTAGGGATGTGATGCCGGTTGCGGCACCCAGTGCTTCAACTAGCTTTGCGGTATCAGACCCGACACCACAAAGCTGAATTCTCACTCCACTCTGGGTGATTCTAGGAAGTCGCTCCAGCCGTTGGTTGCAGTTGTTCCTATCCCACCACGCATCCAGGTGCCTAGCCAACTGCCAATGGCTGCAGCCATGTGCCCGAGCCATGCGAACGAGGTAGCTGCTGATTCCCTCGACCTCCAGGCTTCCTGCACCGAGATGCGTAACGGAGAAGTAATCGGCCATGGTTGGTCACCTTCTGACAGGGGCTACGGGGTCCCGCTTGGGCTTCCGTTGAAATGGCCTCCTCTGTTCCTTGGAGCGGCAACTCGAGTCAGCGCCATTCTTCGTCTCGCTGGGAGGCGTCGGTAGCTTTCTCATTGCGGACTCGCCTTCAGCAATTTCTCGAGCGATGAGGGCTATCTGCTCTTCATAACGAGTTTCCTTGAAGTGTTCCAAGCAGAGCGCCCGCTCTCCGCGGGAGTGCATCTCGCACATGGCGGCATTCACCCAGCCTAGGAGTAGCCCGAGGCATCCAAGTGTCCCGGCAGTCATGTAGCTAGAGTGGATAATCAAACTACTTCCACTCTTCCAAGGAAGATGGGCATCCAAACCTTTGAGAATCCCGAGAAAACTCAGCTCGTCTTGACCTGTAGGTCGATAGCGACCGAACTCGATGACTCTCATTCGTCCGTTTAGATGAGCAGAGGAAAGCCCTGCCGCGAACAGCTCGTAACCACCGGCCAACACTAGAATGATGTCTGTGGTGTTGGCTAAGCACTTCAGAGAATCAAGAATGTCGGATGCCTGTGCACCACGGTTGGTCCGCAGTAGGTGATGAGCTTCATCAATGAAAAGGTAACGGGTCTTCCGATGGATGATCGCCTGCTCGAGCTTGATCCTTAGCTCTGTCTCCGACTCTCTCTGGCGAATGATGCCCCTGAGATCGCCATACATAGGGTGACGCAGTGCTTGTAGTGCGCGCATTGTAAAATGTTTCATTGAGAAGCGCCCTCCATGCGTAGTCGCCGCCTCAACAAGGATCACCGGCAGCTCGTCGTCGGAGATCGGGCTCTGGACTAGACGACGGGCCACACTTTGCACCAGGCGTGACTTCCCTACACGGGTGGGGCCGACCAGGAGGACAACACTGCCTGGCGCTCCCATGGCTAACTGCGTGAAAAGTTGGCGATCTACCTCTTGGTATCGCGGATGGTCGATGTCCAGTTGATGCAGCGCTTTAGCGGGTACGATCTTGGTCATGGCCGGAAGTTCCAGCTGATGGCGATGCTTGGAATATCGTCGCTACAAGGAGAAGGATTTTCCTTTCCGTCGCGAGCTGTTGACGAGAAAGGTGTGGGCTGCTCAGACGGCGTCACGCGCTCCCTCTCACTAAGGTGCCTTGCCAAAGATAGGTCAGCTTCGTGCCTTGCCTCCGCCAGCTCTGCACGACCATCCAACCTAAGCGTGGTTCTACAGATTCTAGCTGTGAGACTATCCATCGCTTGCTCAAGAGAACCGCGGCTTCGGCATGGGAGCCAGCCTCCATCTAGCCATGCATAGACTAGGTTTTCGTCCCAAGAGTCCATTCGTACTTCAACCCTTCGCTTGGACGAATGGGCTAGCCCTGTGCCCCAGTACCACCTGCCAAGCACGTTGATTCCGCGTGACCTGTCCACCAGATACATTCGCTTCGGCGCGTCGATTGAGGTTGCAACCAGGAAGTCTTGGTCGAGACTGACTGGGACTCCTGACATAGGGTAAAGCTCTAGTCCATTTCCCATGATCACGTCTGGAGAGTTCAGTCCCTCGCCGCGTATGTGAACGTTCAGCTGCTCGAAGATGGAACTTTCAAGCTCGTGATAGAAATCAATGAGGTCCTGCTCGGCAAGTCTATGGCCGCGATGCGAAGGTGAGACTGATCTACCTCGCATGTCATTGCGGGTTGATCCAATGTGCTGCCACAGAATAGATGTCTTGAGGGTCCCGAATAGCCTTTCCAATTCGCCGCCAAACCTCGGGGCACCACTTGGTCTATCCTTTTTATGGACGCCGTACAGCGCGAGCGTGGACTCGTAGAAGGTTGACTGAAAGTCAGATCCGCAGTCGCTTGCAATCGATTCGGGAAGTCGCTGATGTCTTCTGGCGCAGTCTCTTAGTAGCTCGGCTAGAACCTTTCTCCCTGGTGCGCGAAATCCAACTGTGAGAGCTAGCACTTCCCCGGTACAGGAGTCTCTCAGAACGCTAACCCAAGGTCTCTGTGTGAAGCGCCTATTGCCCGAGCTGCACAATGCAAGTTTGCGGTCTCCCAGGTAGTGGTCGGCCTGCGCTGACTCGAAGGGTCTTTTCGTCGGAGCACTCGTGTGGCGACGGTCAACAGGATTTGCAGCGCTGTTCGCGGCTCGCTTTCCGCCCACCGCGAAGGCTAGGCTCTCTTGGTCACGTCTTCGAACTCTGCCTGCGTAAGTGTTGAGTGATACTGAAAAGTCACTTTCGGCAAGGTCTCCCGAGGCTTTCTTATCATCGAATGCATTCTTGTACAGAAGATAGCTTGCCGACACCGACAGGCCGACGGGACTGGCGTGGTGGGCACTTATGGATTCTTGTAGGAAGCGTTCGTGGTCAGCCGTTAAGCGCGGAAGCCGGTTCCCCGGCCGTGGCCGGGGTAGAAGTGCATGAACGTCGCCGTTGCTGTGGCGAAGCAGTGCCTTGTAGCGCCGCATCGTGCGCTTTGACCGCGTGGGCTCGGATATGCCCTCAAGCTCCTTCTTTCGCTCAATCATGATTGATGCTTCGGCCAGGTTGGGAATGCATCGAGATCGCCTAGGGTTGCATGACTCTGTGCGATAGGCTTCGAGAGTTTCCATTCCAAGCTCGAAATCCCTTGCTGTTAGGGCAACCAAGCCATCTTCAGGGCATGACAGAAGATACAAGTCCAGCGGTGCATACAGCCATCCGTCATGTATTCCTCGGAGGATGGCGCCCGCATCTGGAAGGTGGAGCTCGAAGCGTAGGTCGGAGATGCTGGCGATCATCCGCTTGGCCAGATAGCGGGTTATCCGCAGTCGCCACTTCTCCCCGATGTCATTCTTTGGCCATCGCCGTACGGCGAGCAGCAGGTCTATGTTGCTACTGCGGAGCTGGCTGCGGTCATCCGGGGTCCATACTCTGTGGCTGATGCCAAGTTCTGAGAAGTATGAAACGGCCGGCTCAAAGCTGAAGTCGTTTCCATCAAATTTCCAGTCCTCCCCCCTGATATTGGTTAGTGCCTCCGCGCCCGACCTGGTCTTGCACTCCACCACTGTTGGGCCCGTCGCACGGATGACCAGGTAGTCCGGCGTATGAGTCGTGCGCTGCCGCCGCCCACGCCGATCCGTGATGACCAAGGGAACGGCTTTAGGCTGGTCCCAGTACTCCAGAATCTCGTAGTCGTATTCACACATACGTACCAAGGCGCCTTCCACTGTGGCGCTCTCCGCTTGGATTACCCTGCCCATGCGTTGGCTGGCGAATCGTTCTGGCGTGTTACGCGTCCTTCCAGAGCCCACGAGGCGTGCCGGCTCGCGTGACCGCACGTGCTCTATGTAGTCACGTCCGAGTGCAGGGATGTCCCAAGTATCGAATAGCGCTTCTATCTGCTTTGAGCTCAGCATTGGACCCTCCGGCCAGCTGATAGCTGGATGACAGGCAAGGACTGTCCGTGACGGCGCCATTAGGCTCCGAACGGAAGTTGACTTACGTAGGGAGCGGTGCTGAGATCGAGATGCCAAGTGAGCGATTTATGGCATTTTTACGCAAGCCCCGACCGCTAATCGGGGCTTTCGTTTTCTCAGCGACCGGACGCGGCTATCTGTCCATCGTCGCCTCCAACAGTAGGGATGTGGTTCTTCGGAAGTGTCGCCTGCAGGTACGCGGCGAGGTGCTTGGGTGAGGTGTACAGCCCCTGCCTGTTGGGCAGCCGGAACATGTCGATCGACACTACCCCGCGGCTACGAGCCTTCGCCAACGAGTTGGCGCTTCTGTAGCCGAGAATTCTTGCGATCACAGATGAATCAATCAGTAGCCCGTACTCCCGCTGGAGCCAGGTCTCCAAGTTGCTCTGCGTGTGTGCTTGGAATTCCATGACCACTCGTGACGGTCTTGTTGGATGATCCTAGACACGTCTGGAGCTTGTGTGCAAGTGAAATATGTTGGCAAGTTGTTGATAAAAAACAACTTTCGTTGCGTTGTGGCGAACTACTTCTATTGCAGTAATAGAGTACTAGCGCCCAGCGCTGCAGCGGTTAAGCGCTCTCTGCGAGGCTGACTCACCAAGGGTGGCTCGCTACTGCCGCCTGCGCTTCGTCACAGCCGCATTCAAGTGGCGGCTAGGAACGACTGGAACATTTGTGAGCTGAGCTGAGGGAGAGGCATCAGCGGTAGCAGCTTCAGCAGGCACAGAGTCGCTAGGCATCAGCCCTAAGGATTAGTCAGGTGGTGCCCCTGGCCGGGCTCGAACCGGCACTTGCCGCTTATCTGGCGCTGACGGGATATAAATCCGCTGCTCTACCCATTGAGCTACAGGGGCGTGATCATTGCGATCACGCCGATATTCGGTGGCAACTCTGGTAGAGCGGACGTCTCATATGAACCGAATCTAGCACATCTTCGCCCCGTGATGGTTGTGCTCCGCCTCCCTGTACAAGCAGCGCGACACAAGCGAGCAGCCCTTCTTCCGCAGGCGCAACAAGTTTGGCAGCATGGGCCTGAGGGCCTCCAGCTGGAGCATCTGAAATCCCAGATTGCCCGCGTCGAGCGCGTCATCGCCGAGAAGATGTTGGTGAACAACGGGTCGAATGGAGCAGCGAGGCGAACTAGTAGTCAACTTTGACGTGAGTGCGGGAGGGGGGGATGGCAAAGATTAGGCACGTTGAGATACGACGTTTCCGCGGGATTCGCCGCCTAGTTTGGGCTCCTAGTCCAGGATTTAACTGCCTGATCGGGC
Organism: Stenotrophomonas sp. YJH_SMC_25; assembly: GCF_059369595.1. NCBI lineage: Bacteria > Pseudomonadati > Pseudomonadota > Gammaproteobacteria > Lysobacterales > Lysobacteraceae > Stenotrophomonas > Stenotrophomonas sp. YJH_SMC_25. The sequence goes on from NZ_JCAFSV010000003.1 coordinate 239,700, forward strand.
CCGGAGACAGTGGGAAAACTACCATTCTCGATGCGATTGAAGCCTGTATGTCAGTTCGGCGGGGCATGGAATTTTCGGACGCGGACTTCTTCAATCTCGATGTATCCAAATCCATTGTGATTAGAGTGACGGTCGGGGCGCTCCCTGACCAACTAATGGATCTCGATCTGTATGGAGATGTTCTGCGTGGCTTCTACGCGGCGAAGGGAAAGGTCGAGGACGAACCAGGTAAGGGCCGGGAGGTCGTTTTAACCTTTCAGCTGACAGTTGGCGCTGACCTGGAGCCGGTACGATCTCTCTATTCAGAGAGATCGGAGTCGAATCCCCACCAGCGACAAGTGGCTTGGAGAGATCGGGCAATCCTCGCACCGAGCCGGATTGGCAACCATTCGAGTGCTAACCTGGCATGGACCAGAAATTCGGTCTTGGCCCGCCTGTCAGAAGAGGTGCTTGGGGTATCAGGGGAGCTCGTTGTCGCTGCGAGGGATGCACGCTTGGCGTTCGGGGACAAGGCAAGTGCTGGAGTTGGCGAGCTTCTGGCATTGGTCACGAGCAAGGCCCAAGAGGCTGGTGTGAATGTCGGAGCCAAAGCCAAAGCGCTACTTGATGCCCGGGCTTTGTCGTTCTCAGATGGCGCGATTTCATTGCATTCGGAAGAGGGAGTTCCCCTGCGAAGCCTGGGGACAGGCTCAATACGTTTGTTGCTAGCTGCGCTCCATCGGGAGGCGTCCTCCGAATCAAGCTGTCTACTGATTGATGAAGTTGAACATGGTCTTGAGCCGCATCGTGTCATCAGCCTCTTGCATTCACTCGGATCGAAGGACGAGGAGGCGCCGCTTCAGGTCTTCATGACTACCCACTCTGCCGTGGTCGTGCGTGAGTTAGGGGGTGATCAGCTCACGATTGTCCGGAAAGCGGACACTGGCCGTCATGTGATGCGGTGGATTAGTAGCGAGAACTCCATTCAAGGGGTCGCTCGGCTGTACCCAGAGGCATTCCTTGCGCGGACAGTCATTGTTTGCGAGGGAGCAAGTGAAGTAGGCTTACTTCGCGGATTGGACCGATATCGTGTCAAGAAGGGGCGTAAGTCTGCGTATGCGAGCGCGACCGCCTTTGTGGATGCCGGTGGGCGGAGCCCTGAGCATATCTTAGAGAGGGCGCGTGTCTTTGCAGAGTGGGGCTATGTCACCAAGGCATTCCTAGATGCTGACGTGCCAATCCCCCAAGCCGCTAGGACGGCAGCCGAATCGATGGGCGTTCAGGTTTGCACTTGGGATGGCGCTTTGGCTTTAGAGGAGGCGCTTTTCATGTGGCTGTCAGACAACAGCGTCGACGAGCTCATCGAACTTGCCATTGGTTTGAACTCGGAAGAGCTCGTTGACGGAGCTCTAGTGGCTGTTTCGCACGGAAGATTTGATCTAGACGCTGCGAAGACGCTAATGAACGGTGACGCTGCATACGAGGATGAGGAACGAGAACTTCTTGGAAGAGCAGCCAAGTTGACAACCAAGGACTCGAAGGTGGGCCCTGGTCGAAAGGGTTGGTTCAAGACGGTGGCAAGAATGGAGCAGGTGGGCGAGAAAGTACTGGGCCCAGGCCTTGCGAATGCCAAACCAGAACTTAGAACGCCGATCTTGAAGCTATTTAGGCAGTCAGATGACTGACGGCGAGCTGGATCTCTTCGCTTTTGAGCGTGGAAGTGTCAGCGCACCTGCTGGTTGCGGCAAAACGCAACTCATCACTTCCGCGTTACTCCAAGCTGCCGACAAGCGACCTGCGTTGGTCTTAACACACACAAATGCCGGCAGGACCGCGCTCGAACAGCGTTTGAAAAAAGCGGAATTGCCAAGTGGCACAGCACGAGTAGCAACTCTGGACAGCTGGGCGATTCGCTTGGTTCAGAGTTTTCCTCTGCGTTCGGGTTTGGTCCCTGAGGTGCTGTGCTTGCATGGGAATAGCGCGAACTATCAGGCCATCCGACAAGGCGCAGTCCGCATACTGCAGGGCGGTCATGCCAATATCGTTATCCGGGCGACTTACTCCAGAGTGGTCGTGGATGAGTATCAAGACTGCAGCACCGCTCAGCATGACATGGTGAGAGAGTTAGCCAAATTGCTGCCAACTATTGTTCTTGGTGACCCCCTGCAAGTCATCTTCGACTTTGCAGGACCAGTGGTCGATTGGCGGAATGAGGTTGTGACCACATTTCCATCCATTCCCTGGAAGCGAGAGCCGTGGAGATGGAGAAACGCAGGATCGCCCCTGCTTGGGGGCTGGCTATTGAACGTAGTCCGCCCCGCCTTGGAGCGCGCCGGCGGATGCATCGACCTCGCTGCAGCACCAGAGGGCGTGGTTTGGGTCCCACTGAAGGGCACGGAAGCCGAGAAAAGCCAAGCGCGCCTAGCTGCGGCCAAGGCTAGGTTCGATGGAACGGCATTGATCATTGCAGACTCTCGGAGTAAGGAAGCCCAATGGGAAATCGCGCGCAGGACTCGTTCAACGATGGTCGAAGCGAACGAGATGGTGGACTTCATCAATTTCGCGACTGCGTTTGATCCTGCGAGGTCAGCCTCCTTGGATCAGGCACTTGGCTTCTTCGGCAACCTGCTCGTTGGGCTTGCACCGAAACAGTTGATTGCCCGAGCTCGCTCACTGCAAAACGGCAGAGCGAAGGTGGGGGCTAGCGAGATTGAGGAAATCTGCCTGAAGTATTTGCGGGATACGTCTTACCGAGCGGCAGCAGACATGCTCGATTCCTTTGCCCAAGCTAGAGGCGTCTTTGCGTTTCGTCCTGATATTGTACGGCTATGCTCAAAAGCCCTGCGGGCAGTGAATGGGAAAACCACATTGCGCGAGGCCGCGTTGCGTGAACGCGAGCGGTTCCGCCATATGCCACGGATCATGAGGCCAAGGTCAGTCGGTAGTACCCTTCTATTGAAGGGGCTGGAGGCAGACGTTGCCGTAGTGCTTGAGCCAGACAGGATGAATGCGCAGAATCTCTACGTCGCGATGACTCGGGGGAGCAAGAAGCTAATCATCTGCTCTAGTTCAGCGCGGCTGTGCTTCTAGCGTTCTTGCTTAGGCATCTCAATGTCTCATCAGCCATGGTGGTTATCTATCCCCATTGCGGCCAACTTGTGCTGTAAGCATGTGGTCAATTTATGCTTGCGCCCACAGCAGGTCTCATCGCTCCCCAGCGCGACCTGCAGCGTCGGTACCATCTGATCCGCACACAGGGATCGACCATGGCCAGCACCGATACCCCGGTGGAAGACTTCACCAACGAAATCGAAGACAGCCGACACCTGTTTGCCTGGTGCCTGGTCCACTATGGACAGGTGCCCGAGGCGCTGGCACTTGAACAGGCACGCCAACGCTATCCCGACCAGAGCCCCGGCCGCGATTACGAGCACGCGCTGATCTTCCACGACGAGCCCTGGCATTGGGCGATGCTGCAGGTGGAAGGGGAAGGTTATTGGCACCGGCGCCCGGAACTGGCGCAGCCATCGCTGGACTATGAAGCCGAATCGGACGCACTGTGCCTGGCCCGCAGTGAGCGGGTCCCACTGCTGGATGAGGACGAGTACCTTGGCGCGCTCGCGCATGCGCGCCACATGCGTGCATGGACGCTGGTCCATCAGACAGGTCGTTCGCCGGATGAAGCGCGCCAGGAGGCGCTCGGCCACTACGCATATCATCCGCGCCATCATCGCGGTCGATTTCAGGTTCATGATCCGCGTGATGGCTGGCGTCATGTGATGAGCGTATTGCATGGCGACGATTACTGGGCGCGACCAGAGTTGCGGGAACCGCCACAGGCCTATTGGAGCGAGTCCCGCGCCTTTGTTTCGGCGCAGGGAATCCGCTTGCCGGACCCTCCGGGCTGAGGCCTGCTCGGCCGGCGAAGGCGCAGCACCGTCGATCACCGCACTCTGTGCCGAATGACACATGCCCCGCCATTTCTGCTGGCGGGAAGATGGCGGCATCCCGAAGTGGAGTGATCTGATGCCTGGTACGCTCAGTCGTCGCACCTTCCTGGCCAATGCTGCGGCTGTTCCGGCGGCCACGCTCATGCCCACCGGTGTTGCCACGGCGGCGCAGCCCACCGTCACCACCGGGAACCTGATCGAAGCGGAGCGCAGCGTGATCCGCTCCGCCATGCAAGGCAGCGGCATCGGTGCCGCTGCCGTCTGCCTGGTCGAAGGCGGGCAGGTGCGCTGGCTCGAGGGCTTCGGGTACGCGTCGGGTCACGGTAGTGCAGCAGTAGACGCCAGTACGATGTTCAGCATCCAGTCCACCTCGAAGAATTTCGCGGCGGTGGCGGTGCTGTTGGCCGTGCAGGACGGCATTCTTGATCTGGATGCGCCCATTACCCGCTATCTGCCGTCGTTCACCGTGCGCAGTCGCTTCGAGCATTCCCCGCAGGAGCGCATCACCCTGCGCCTGCTGCTTGCCAACCGCGCGGGATTCACGCACGAGGCGCCGCTGGGCAACAATTACGAACCGGCGTCACCGGGCTTTGATGCGCACGTCCGCAGCATCTCGCAGACATGGCTGCGCTTTCCGGTGGGTACGCGCTATCGCTATTCCAACCTGGGCTTCGACCTTGCCGGTCATGTCCTTGAGCAGGTTGCGGGCATTGGCTATCCGGCATGGCTGCAACGCCGGATCTTCGAGCCGCTGGGAATGCACGACAGTACGGCCGATGCGTCGGTCTACCTGGCAAGCAAGGGTCGGGCACTGGGAACCCAGGAGGGCTATGCGCAGGTGCCGCCAGTGACACCGCTGGTGGTGTCGGGAGGCGTCTGGACCAGTGCCGCCGACATGGCGAAGTATCTTGGCTTCCTGCTCGGTGGCGGCCGATCCGGTGCGCAGCAACTGCTTGAGCCCCGTCTCTGGGACGAGATGCATGGTTTCGGCCTGGGCGGTGACTACGGGCTCGGTGTAATGCGCAGCGAACGCCTCTACGGCAGTACGCCGGTGCGGCTGCTTCACCATCGCGGCGGAGGCTTCGGATTCGGGTGCGTGTTCACCTACTGCAGCCAGGCCAACGCTGGATTTGCCGCGATGTTCAACCGCGCGACGTCCGCGGGGTACGGCATCGGCGAGCGTCTGCTCGATCAATTGCTGTCGGCGCGTTTCGGGCCCCGTGAGCCGCGTGTGCCGCTATCGTCCCTGGCGCCGATCAGGTTGAACCAGGACCAGATGCAGCGGATGGCGGGAGACTGGATAGGGCGCAGCGGCAAGGCGAAGATCGTGGTTGCCGGAAGCGGTGAACTGCAACTGCATCGTGGGGCGCAAGCTGTGGGCAGACGGTTTGCGGCCATCGACGGCGACCAGCTGTTCACTGCGGACACCGATGGAGAGGTTGCGACGTACCGTTACCATGCGGCGACGGAGAGGCTGCCGGCGCACCTGGAATGTACGAACGGCGAGGATGGCCTGGATCAGAACGATCCCATCGATGGGGCCACCGGGCCGCAGGCGTCCCATTGGCGACCCTGGCTGGGGCGCTATCGCATCGACCAATGGGGGAAACCGTCGATGTCCGTTGTGCTGGAGCAGCGACAGGGCTGGCTGTACATCGATGGCATCCGCCTGGTCACTGAAGTGGAGCCAGGCCTGCTGTTCACCAGCGATGGCGAAGCGGTGGATTTCCGCAGCTCCCAGCCGACATGGCGCAACCTGCGTCTGCAGCGCGTCCAGCCCGTGGGCCAGGGATGATGGCGGCATGCCGCCATCATCCGCGCCGCCCACGCCCATCGATGCTGTAGCGCCCCGCCCCGGTGCAGGCCAGCAGCAGGAAGCCACCGGCCAGCCCCAGGTTCTTCAGGAACATGATCTGCTGGGTGGGGTCGCCAACGTTGTGGTGGAAGATGAAGGCGGTGACCAGGCTGAAGCCTGCCAGCACGATCGATACCAGCCGGGTCTGGAAGCCCAGCAGGATGCACAGGCCGCTGCCGATCTCAAAGGCGATGGTAGGCCACAGCAGGATGCCGGGTACCCCCATCGCTTCCATGTAGCCCTGGGTACCGCTGAGGTCGCCGAGCTTGCCGATGCCGGACACCAGGAACAGTGCCATCAGCAGGATGCGCGCAAGCAGGTAGGCGAGCGAATGCGATGAGTTGCTCACGTCGAAGTCCTCGGAGATGGCTGCCGAAGGCGATCGGAGCCCACCGGCAGTGAAGCCCGTGTCTACGTACCGGGCAAGGCGGCTTGACAGCTGGCCGGCCGCAGGACACCTTTCCATCATGATGATCGATATTGAATCGCTCAGCCTTCGGGAGCTGGGCGCCTTGGTGGTTGCCGCTGAACAGCGGAAACAGCTCATTTCCAGCCGCCGTCCGGCCAGCGCGGTGCGGCGGATGTTGAAGGCTGCCGCGGCCGAAGCCGGCTACACCCTCGAAGAACTCTTCGGTGGCGAAGCTTCGGAAACACCTGCGCCCGCCCGCAAACCCACCCGCCGTAAATCCGGCAAAGTCGCGCCCAAGTATCGCGACCCGGAATACAAGCGCCTGACCTGGACCGGTCGCGGGCGCATGCCGCGCTGGCTGGCGTCCAAGGTGTCGATGGGCCATAAGGCCACCGATTTCCTGATTCCTGGCTTGGCCAGGCCGACCGCTGGCAAGACCAGCACCATCGGCAAGCGGACTGTCATCAAGAAGGGATGAGGCTGCAGCACTGCTACCCTGCCCGGGTCTTTCAACCAAGGAGCACCGGATGGCACACGAGGGTGGCATGACGATCACGCCGAAAGTCCTGTACACAGCCGCAGGCGTGGCCGTGCTGGTCAGCCTGTTGGCCTGGGCGGTGGAGTGGAGCGGGATGGCCTATGTCTGCCCATACTGCCGCGTACAACGCACTGTCATCGGTGTGCTGGGCGTGCTGACATTGTTCGCGTGGCCGGGGAGCCTCATCGTGCCCTGGTTGTCGTACACAGCGGGCGGCTTCGCGTTCGTGGTTGCAGCGATGCAGCACTTCAATGGCTGGAAGCGCATTTCCGCCGGTGATTTCAGTTTCAACGCGCAGTGGTACATCGACCCGTGGCTGCTGTCAGGCGGCGCGATGCTGATCCTGGTAGCGCAGCTGATGCTGGTGCAGGCCGCCTGCCGGCGCAGCTTGCGCTGAGTGTTTCCACCCATGGCGTGGAACTACCCGTTCTGGAATACCGCCAACTGCGCAGCAAACGCGCGCTGATAGGCGGGACGCTGCGTCGCCCGTGCCACATAGGCCACCAGCAGCGGGTACTCGTCGAGCAGGCCGCTGCTCTTCAGGCGCAGCAGCACCGAGACCATCATCAGGTCGCCCACGCTGAACCCGCCGTCCAGCCACGCCGCCGCGCCCAACCACGCGGACAGTTGTGAGAGACGCATCCGCACGCGCTCGTCCAGCATCACCAATCGCTGTGCATACCAGGGCTGTTCGCGCTCCAGCACCCAGGCCATCGAGCGCTCGACGATGGGTGGCTCCACCGTATTCAACGCGGCGAACACCCACATGACTGCGCGCATTCGCGCATCCGGACCGACGGGGAGCAGGCCGGCATGCTGTTCGGCCAGGTGCAGGACGATCGCGCCGGATTCGAACAGGACCTGGTCGCCCTCCTGCCAGGTGGGAATCTGTCCGAAGGGATTCCGCGCCAGGTGGGCAGGTTGCTTCATTTCGGCGAAGGTCAGCAGCTGCACGTCATAGGGCACGCCCAGTTCCTCCAGCGCCCAGCGCACGCGCATGTCACGGGCCAGGCCCTGGCCGCGGTCGGGGGAGGTGGCAAAGGCGGTGAGGATGGGGGACATCGCGGCGCTCCTGCAGGCGGGAAGGCCTGTCTCTTCTGTTCCGACGAACGACAGGGCGGGAAATCGACAACGCCAGGCGCGCCCCTCAGCCCGCCCGATGCAGCTTCCGGTACTGATCCGGTGTGCACTGCGCGTGCCGCTTGAACATCTCGGCGAAAGCACTGACGCCGGAGTAGCCAAGCTCCTCGGCGATCCGGCTGATCGGCTTGCGAGTGCACAGTGCGTCGGTGGCGCGAACGAACTTCACGCGTCCACGCCAGTCACCGAGTGACATGCCCAGTTCGCTGCGTGCCAGGCGCTCCAGCTTGCGCACGCTCATATGATGCCGCTGCGCGATCTCGGCGACCGATTCGGCCGCCGAGAGGTGCTTTTCCATATAGGCCATCACCTGCTTCAGTGCTTCGCTGCTGGCGATCGGCAGGAAACTGGGCAGTACGGCGGCATTGACGATCTGGTCGATCACCACGGCGGCCATGCGCCGTTGGGCGGGCGTCCGGGGATCGGTCACGCCCTGTCGCGCCAGCTCGTGCAGCAGTTCGCGCAGCAGCGGGCTGACTTCCAGTGCGCGGCATTGATCGGGCAGCCGGCGCGACAAGGCCGGTGACAGGTAGGCAGAGCGATAGGCCAGCTGCGAGCGGTTGCGCGAATAGTGCGCCATTCCGGGCGGAATCCAGATCGCGTAGTGGGGCGGGGACACCATCCACTCACCGTCGATCTTCATTTCCATCACGCCCTGCGCGACGAAGTTGAACTGGCCCCAAGGATGGCTGTGCGTGCCCCAGTCGGTGGGCTCCATCGCACCCTGCCGGAAGTAGACCGGACCGGGCAGCTGGCGGAAGGTGGGGATGGGCTCCATCGGTTGCCGCAACCCGGGGTCGGAGTGACGCATTTTCAGGATGTCCTTGATATGCGCCAAGCGTACGCTGGCTATTCCCCCACGTACACCCACGCTCTTGAACTACCTCTTCCCAATCCTTGCCTGCCTGCTGTGGGGCGCGAATACCATCGTGACCAAGCTGGCCTCGGGCGCGGTCGGTCCCATCGATATTGGTTTCTTCCGCTGGCTGGTGGCGGCCATTATCCTGTTGCCCTTCGCGCTGCCGCGGCTGCGCAACAACCTGCAGACCGTGCGTGCCAACCTTGGCCGCTTCCTGCTGCTGGGGTGCCTGGGCGGGGTGATGTACCAGTGCCTTGCGTACTATGCGGCGCACTTCACCTCGGCCACCAACATGGGCGTGATCCAGGCATTGATTCCATTGCTCGCATTGGCGTTGTCACGCGTGTTCATGGGCCATCCGGTGCGCGGTACCTCCATTGCCGGTGCGGTGATTTCCACCGTCGGGGTGGCGGCGGTGGTCTCGCAGGGCGACCTGGCACGATTGGCCGCTCAGGGCGTGAACCGCGGTGATGCGATCATGCTGATCGGTGCGTTGGCCTTTGCCGCCTACAACGTGCTGATGCAGCGCTGGAAGATCCCGCTGACGGTGCTGGAATCGTTGTTCCTGCAGGCCACCGCCGCGTCGCTGATCCTGTTGCCGGCGCAGCTGCTGGTCGGTACCGGGGTGAACAATCTCACCGCGGTCGGCTGCATCGGGTTTGCGGCAGTATGCGCGTCGATCCTGGCCCCACTGACCTGGATGACCGGATTGTCACGGTTGGGCGCAGCGCGTGTCTCCGGCTTCTTCAACCTGGTGCCGATCGTGACCGCCGCACTGGCCGTGCTGCTGCTGGGTGAATCGCTCAGTGGCTGGGTACTGGCAGGGGGCGTGCTGGCGGTATCCGGTGTGGTCTTCGCCGAGTACGCAGCGAAGCGCGCGACGATGGCGAGTGGGGGCGAAGCGTCCTGACGCGGTCGGGCCGGACCCGCGCGGACCTCAGCCGTGGCGTGTCGTCCCGCACAGCGCCTGCTCCACCTCCTGCTCCAGCGCGTCGGCGTCGTAGCCGCGCTTGCCCTGCAGGCTCAGGTACAGCGACAGCGGGTCCACGCGGTCACCGCTACCGGTGAAGGCAGGCGGATACGACCATATCTGCAACGTTCCACTGCGCGTGCAGTCGGGGCCGGCTGCAGGCAGTGCCCCCAGCTTCCGCCAGGCATCGATGTACAGGGCGCGCGTGATGCCGTGGTCTTTCGACGGCACCGCAAGCATTGCTTCCGTCCCTGCCTGGGGGGCGGATTGAGCATGTCGGGCCAGAACGTCGGCGACCTGTTCCCAGCAGACCTCCACTTCCTTCAGCACGGGGGAGCGCAGGAACGGCTGCGCTCTCGCCCAGACCTCGCCGCGGCTGCCGGCGAGTCTCAGGAAGCGTTCGCGTCCGCCGGTGGAGCGTTCGGCCAGTCCGCGACCGACCAGTTCAGCGGAGAGCCTCGACGCGGTCATCGAGGTGTATCCGGCAGCACGGCTGACCTCACGCGGTGACCACCAGCGTGCCTGGCCGGACAGGAGTACGTGGATGAGCACGGCCTGCGCCGAAGGCAGCAGCGAAATCGCCTTCTTCTCGTGGTCGGGCGCATCGCGGAACTCGATCGCCAGGCTGGGGGCGTACAGCTGGTTGTGCGGTACCACGAAGTCGATATGGTTCTCGACCAGGAACCTGCGCTGGGTGGGGGTGAGGTACGGCGAGACATACAGCACCATGGCCTTTGCCGCTGAGCGCAGCACTTTCACATCCTGGATGACGCGGCTGCTGGATTCGCCCGGGACGCGTGGAACTGCCAGCATCGCCGGCGTTTCACCATAGAGGGTCAGCTCGGCGATGTGATAGCGCGAGGCCATGGTCTGCGGGATGAAGCGTGCCGCAGCCACGGGGCCGACCACCGAGGCCAGGCCGGGCAGGATCCGGCGCAGGTAGCGCTGCGCATCCATGACCAGATCGGTCAAGCCACTGTGTACTGCCGTTGTCATCGCTTGCTTCCCTTGGACCAGCCTCATCCCCGCAGCGGGGAGGGGGTGGTCCATCGCATTCAGTGGTGAATCCGGAGAGGTCGGGCGAGGTGGATGCCACGCGGGCGCTCCTCGCTTGCCTGCTCCATCTGCTGCCGTTGCGCCAGTGTTGCCGCGGATGTTGGAGATTGGGTCGAAGTAGCGTGGAGATTGGGTGGAGGTTGTGTGCGGCGTGGCCGGCGGAACTCCCCTTCCGCCGGCCACGTGCACGGACGCTACGGTCAGAAGCGCTGCGAGTACTTCACGTACACCGTGCGGCCGATGTCGAAGCCGCCGTAGTAGGGGAAGGAACTCTCCGGCTTGGAGAACATGATCGGGCCGCGATGGTCGAACACATTGTTCGAGCCCACTGCCACGGTGCCATCCCAGGGCAGCCTGTAGCTGACCTGGATGTCGTGGAACGCGTTCGAGCCGACCCTGCGTACGGCATCCGGTTCGCCGTTGGCGATGCGTTCGGGCGCGGTGCAGGGCCGGTTTGGCATGCAGCCTTCCATCATCCCGGAGTAGTAGCGCACCGTGTACTGGGCCGAGAGGTTGCCCAGCTGCCAGTTGACGCCGAGATTGGACCGCAGGCGGAACACCCCCGGGCGTCCAATACGACCGTCCATGATGGTGTCACCGGCCGAGTTCTGCTTCTCCTCGTCGTACTTGGAGACGTAGCTGTTCTGCAGGTCAAGGGTGAAGCGACCGAACGCGTATTCCGGCAGGCGGTAACGGATGCCCAGGTCCCAGCCCTCGGTCTTCATCGCGCCGAGGTTGGTCAGGCCGTAGAACATGCTGGTGATGTGGCCATCAGCGGCGCGCTTGACGCTGCCGCAGCGCGAGGCATTGCCCAGCACGTAGCAGTCACGGAGGATGCGATCGACGTTGTCCTCGATGATCATGTTGGTGATCTTGTAGCTGTACCAGTCCAGGTTGATGTCCAGACCGTTGACCCAGCGCGGGCTCCAGACCACACCGACGGTCTTGCTCTTGGACTCTTCCGGGCGCAGGTTCGGGTTCGAGCCCGTGGTGAACTCGTTCGGGGTGGCGCACGGGTAGCTGGTGCAGGGCTTCAGGCCCTGGGCCAGCTGCTCGTAGCCACGCGGAACACCGGCGGCGTTGCAGGCCGCGTTGCCGTTGACGCTGTTGGTGGCGCCGATGCCGCAGGGGTCCACGTAGGTTTCGAAGCTGGTGCCCAGGCCGCCATACAGGTCGGAGATGCTGGGAGCACGGAAGCCCTCGGCGAAGGTGCCGCGCACCATCAGCTCCTCGACCGGGCGCCAGGCGAAGCTGGCCTTGGTGTTGGTGGTGCTGCCGAAGTTGCTGTAGTCGGAATAGCGTGCCGCAACGTTGACGGTCAGCTCCTTGGCGAACGGAAGGTCACGCAGCACCGGCACATTCACTTCGGCGAAGACTTCATTGAGGCTGTAACCGCCTGCAGTGGTCTGTGCCCCCAGTGCAGTGCTCTGGCGCGACTGGGCAAAGGCGTCGGGAACGTAGCGTCCATCTTCCTTGCGGTACTGGTAGCCCATCGCCACCGAGAGCTCGCCCGCCGGCAGTTCCAGCACCGGGCCGGAGATGTTGGCGAAGTAGCTTCGGGTCTTGGTGATGCCGGTATCGGTGAACGTGGGGAACAGGAAGCGCTGCAGTTCCGGGTCGGCAAGCGAGCCGGCGCCAGCAACGCCGTACGGCAGCAGCGGATTCCAGGCCAGGCAGCCGGCGATCGGTGCACCTGCGCTGCCGCAGCGTGCTACACCGTTGCCATCAACAAAGGACTGTCCCAGCGCTTGGCGCGAGGCGATCAGGCTCATGTCACCACGGCCGGTCTTGGTCACCTCGTTGCGGTTGAACAGCGCGCCCACCTCCCAGTCGAACGTTTTGCTGGCCAGTTCGAAGTAGCCCGACAGCGTCGGTGCCACGCGCAGCGACTTCAGCTTGCTTTCGGTCGTGCGCGGAAGCTCCCACAGGCGGCGGTTGAAGGCGATGTCATGGCCGACCGGATTGAACGCACTGTTGCCGGCCAGCGGCGTCCCGAACTTGGTCGATTCGTAGGGGTAGCCGGCAATCTGCTGGTCCGAGATGCGCTCGTTGTAGCCGATATCGGTGGTGAAGGTGATCTGGTCACTCAGTGCATAGTCGGAGCTGAGGAACAGCGACCGGCGCTCGATGCCGGTCTGCACATGCATCTGCTCGTTGCCGTTGGAATACTCGGCCGGCGTGATCGGATGGTAATCGTTCGGGTTCTTCGGGTCGCCACCACGATTGAGTGTCTTGAACACGGAATTTCCGGTGGCACAGTCGTAAAGCGCCGGGTCACACCAGGAACCGTTCTGGCTGAGGTCGCTCCAGCCCGCGCGCGGATAACCCGGCCCCGAACCACCATGCTTGGAGAACCAGCGGTCGCGGGCGAACACCGGGTCGGCCTTCTGGTATTCCAGGGCCAAGGTGTAGCCACTTCGCTCGCCGCGCGCGCCGGTAACGAGCGAGAACGTGCTGTCCTTGCCGTCGCCCTGGCTGAACTGGCCATGCTGCGCCGAAAGCTCCAGCCCCTCGACGCTCTTGCGGGTAATGATGTTGATGACACCGGCGATGGCGTCGGATCCGTAGAGCACCGAGGCGCCATCCTTGAGCACGTCGATGCGCTCGACCGCGCTCATCGGAATCTGGCTCAGGTCCTGCAGGCCGCTGGTGCTGGCGCCCAGGCGCTTGCCGTTCACCAGCACCAGGGTGCGGGTGGCGCCGAGGTTGCGGATGTTTGCGTAGCTGCCGCCGACGTCTTCGCCGGACGACAGCGTGCGCGAACGTGAGAGCGCTGGTGCGCCGGCCGACGTGAGGTTCTGCAGGACGTCGGCGATGGTGGTGAAGCCCTGCTGCTCGATCATCTTGCGCGAGATGGCAAGCACCGGCTGCTGGGTTTCCACATCCACGCTGCGTATCGCCGATCCCGTCACCTGGATGCGGTCCAGGTTCTTCGGAGACTTCGCAGCGTCGTCCTGTGCATTGGCAGCCGGCGAGAAAACGGCAGCCAACACGGCGCCGATCCCTGCCGAAAGCAGAGTGTATTTGTAGTGCATTGTTTCTCTCTCCAAATCCGTTGTGTGGTCGCAATGCGCGCGGCGCTACGACCGGTCTGCATTCCGTTACCCGGAATCGAGAGGAACCTAACATCCCGCTCACATTTGAACTGCGTTATGGACGCGTTATCTTCGCGCGCCCTTGGCCGCTGTCCTGCACGGGGAGTGCACGTCGCGTCGACGTTGTGCAATGTCGTTTCGCTTCAGTCTGGCAGCTCCTTTCCCGGCATACACAGGAGGCCGCCGATGAATACGCCTGGCAAGCCGAAACCCAGCTGGAAGCAATGGCATGTGCTGCTGGTGATTCTGGCGATTGCGCTGCTGATCAGTGTGATCATCGTCATCGCGCCATGGTGAGGCAGGCATCGCATGCTTGTTTTCCGTGAACATTCAATGATGCCGGCAATGAAGAAGTCAGCACGTGTTCCGCATGGTGATGTGTACATCAATTCGTACTCACCCGGCCGGCACACGAGGACGATGATAGTGAGGTCGAAGGCAGTGCCGACGCGCTGCCATTCTCCACTGACTTTCGAGCACACAGGAGCGACGCCATGAGCACCCAGTCCACCATCGAACATCGCCTCAACGACCTGATCGAGATCGCGCGTGATGGCAAGTCCTTCTATGAGGAAGCCGCAACGAAGGTAAAGGATGCCGAACTGTCGGCACTGTTCACCCGTATCGCCGGGGTGAAGGCGCGGATCGTCGCGGCGCTGAGTGGTTCGGTCGCCGCCAGCGGCGGCAAGCCGGCCGAGCACGGCACCATGGTCGGTTCGATGCAGCAGTTCTACGGCAAGGTGCGCGCCGCGTTTGGTGATACCAACTACGGCTACGTGGCCGAACTGGAAGAATCCGAAGACCGCCTGCTGGGCGCGTTCAAGGATGTGCTGCAGGACAACGATCTGCCGCCCGCGGTGCGCCAGGAAGTGACCCAGCTGCTGCCGGATGTGCAGGAGTGCCACAACGTCATGCGGGCACGCAAGCACGCCATGAAGGCTGCCTGACGTCCCGCGCCGGGCGGCCGATCGCGGCCGTCGAGCCCCGGAGGCGCGTCATGGCCCGGGAACCTTCGCAGCCCGGCAGGGCTGCGAAGGACCGGGCGTCCGGCCCCGTTTCCATGGTTATACTTGGCCGAGTCCAGGGAACAGGCGCGGCATGACGAAGGGGGCTTCGTCCAGCATCAACGTCAATCGCCAACCGGATGCAGTCGCGTCCGGTTTTGTGCGTGTGCGCGGTTTGCTGTGATGTGCGCTTCGCCGGTCTTTCCGTTGCCTGATCCTGGTTGTCCCATCGCCATCCATTGCGAACAGGCCCACTGACTATGCGTCGAGTCAATGCACTTTCCGCGATGATGTTGCTGGGCACGGTTGTGGGAAGTGCGGGGGCGCAGTCCTACAGCAAGACCAACGTCATCACCTATCACGATGATCTGTCGAAGTGGGTGCTTGGCCAGGTCCGGACGTCGGTCAACCAGGACACGGGCCGGACCGAGTCCCAGGTGGATTATGACCCGGCCACCGCGAAGCCCCAGCGGATCCATGCCTTCGGCCAGCTCCAGCAGACCATTCACTACAACAGCGACGGTACCGTTCGCGCCGTGGTGGACGGGCGTGGCAATACGGTGAGCCTGTCCGGCTGGAAGCGCGGCATCCCCGGGAACATCCAGTATGCGGATGGTTCGACCCAGTCTGCCGGCGTGGATGACAATGGCTGGATACGCTGGATCACCGATGGCCGGGGCAACACCACGCGTTACGACTACGACGCGATGGGGCGCATGTCGCTGGTCGACTACCCCGACGGCGATACGGTGGACTGGGCGTCCACCACGACACAGTTTGCCCAGGTGGGCGGCGCCGAGTACGGCATTCCTGCCGGTCACTGGCGGCAGACGGTCAGCACCGGCAATGCGCGCAAGGTCACCTACTACGATGCGCTGTGGCGCCCATTGCTGGTGCGCGAGTACGACGCGGGCAATGAAGCCGGCACGCAGCGGGCCTCGGTGACCGCCTATGACACGGAGGGGCGGGTCACCTTCCAGTCCTATCCTGTCGCGGGGGTCGGTACGGTCCAGGACGCCGGAACTGGCGTCCGTACGACGTACGACGCACTTGGGCGGGTGGTCCAGGTCAGCCAGGATTCCGAGATTGGCGCGCTGGTCAGCACAACCGAGTACCTGCCGGGGCGGCGCGTGCGCACGACCAATGCCAGGGGTATCCCGACCGTCGTGACCTACACCGGTGCAGATGCCGCGAAGCTTGACTGGCCGGTACGTATCGAACTGGCAGAGGGAGCCGTGCTGGATATCCTGCGGGACGTCTTCGGCAAGCCGACGTCGATCACCCGCAGGGCCAGCAATGGCTCGGTGACGTCGACCCGGCGCTATGTCTACGATGCGGCGCAGCGGTTGTGCAAGACGATCGAACCGGAAACCGGCGCCACCGTAATTGACTACGACGCCGCATCGAACCCGGTGGGAAGCGCGCAGGGGTTGGACCTGTCCGATGCAGGCAACTGCAACCAGGACATTGCCGCGGCAAGCGGGCGCCGAGTGGTGCGTTCCTATGACGGACGCAACCGGCTCGCATCACTGCAGTTCCCCGACGGCAATGGCAACCAGCGCTGGAGCTACTGGCCCGATGGCCTGGTCAAGCAGGTCACCACGTTGAACGCCGGGGTGGAGACGCATAACAGCTATGCGTACAACCGTCGCGGGCTGCTCATCGGTGAGGTGCAGAGCCCCATCGATGGCGAAGCGCTGGCGATGGGGTATGCCTACGACGCACTGGGCAACCTGTCCGCGCATCGCTATCCCTCCGGCAACGTGGTCGCGTATGCGCCCAACGCGCTGGGACAGGCCGGGCAGGCGGGCTCCTACGCCGCTGGCGTGGTCTATTACCCCAACGGGGCGATTCGTCAGTTCACCTATGGCAACGGCATTGTCCACTCGATGGTGCAGAACGCGCGCCAGTTGCCGGATGAAAGCCAGGACACGCTTGGCGCAACCCGGATCCTCAGCGACGGCTACGACTACGATGCGGTCGGCAATGTGATGGCAATTACTGACGGTGCCACGGGCCGCAACCAGCGTGGCAACCGCAATCTGGGCTATGACGCGCTGGATCGGCTCGTTTCGGCTTCCTCGCCCATGTTCGGCTCGGCGAGCTACAGCTATGACGCGTTGGACAACCTCACGCGGGTGACGATTCTCGACCGTGACCATCACTACTGCTATGACAACGCATGGCGCTTGACCAACGTCAAGGTCAACGGTTGCGGAGGGTCAACCGTGGTCGGCCTGGCCTACGATGCGCAGGGCAATCTGCGGGCGAAGAACGGGCAGCCGTTCGCCTTCGACTTCGGCAACCGGCTGCGTGCGGCGGCAGGTTCCGAGAGCTACCGTTACGACGCTCACGGTCGCCGCACACAGACAGATTCATCGTTCGGACGGATCACCTCGATGTACGACCACGCCGGCGTCCTCCGCTACCAGGCGAGCGAGCGCGAGGACAAACGGACCGATTACATCACCCTGGGCGGAAGCCTGGTCGCCAAGGCAGCGGTGCCGATGCGGCGTTCGCCGGCCGCGAAGGACTTCGTTGGGTGGTCGCCTGTGGCCTCTGCCGTCCGCTACGTCGTCGAGGAAAGCGTGGACGGGGTGACCTGGACCACGGTCTACGAAGGCAACGCCGCGAACTGGACGTCTGCCGCACGCCCTGCCACCAGCTATGCGTATCGCGTGCTTGCCTGTGGCGCCACGGGGAGCTGCACGCCGGTGTCCGATGTCTCGCATGTCCAGCGTCCGCAGGGTGACATCGTGCCCCTGCTGTACCAGCTGCTGCTGGGCTGAGCGTAGCGGACCGCACGGGGCGCAGTGCACCGTCAACCGGTTGTTCATGACAGGGGAAGGAAGAACATGGATGGAGTACGTGCTGTATCGCGCCCGCGTGGCGCCATCGGCGGCAAGGTCCTGCTGGCGGTGGTGGCAGTGCTGGGAACTGGCCTGGCCTCAACGGCAAATGCTGAGCCTTACAATCTGGAAGGCCATCGGATCGTATCCGTCGCAACTGGCTGGGGCGGGGAAGGGTTCTACCTGGTGACGCAAGGTGTGCTTCCAGCGGGCTCGGATTGTGGGGGTGGCAATCGCTTCATTCTCCTCAATGATCATCCAATGCAGAGGGAGATGGTCTCGATGCTGCTCATCGCCTGGCAGATCAAGCTGCGTGTCGGATTGCGTGTCGACGGCTGCACCTCCGGGGCAATGCAGCTGAGGGCCGTGACGATGCCTGAGGCCTGATGTCTGAATCCACAGGGGAACTACATGATGATGAGTGACGCGACGCCGGGCTTCCGCAGGAGGTTGGGAGCGGGGTTGGCCTTGACGTTGGCCTTGTGCCTGTCTGCACCACTGAAGGCGGAGCCAACCAGCGATCAGATGACGATTCTGTCGCTGCGGCCGTACATGGACGGCCCGGCGGGAATTGTGTACGTGCAAGTTTCGAGTACGGCTTTCTGCAATACCGATACCTTTGCAATCGACATGTCCCGGCCGGGAGCCAAGGAAGCCTACGCGGCGGCGTTGGCAGCGCTGACATCGGGGAAGAATGTCCGGCTCGAGGCATTCAACTCCACCGGGTGCAATGGCTGGGCGACCCGGCTCCAGTCGATCTTCATCCACGCGTAACGCTCCACGGATGGATCCAGGACGCGATGATCCTGAGGTATCGCGCATGGCCCTGGGGCGTGGATAAAAAAGGGGCGGCCCTGAGGCCGCCCCAAACCGTCAAGAGAACACGCGTCTAGAAGCGAACCGACCAGCGCATGTTGGCGCTGTGGTCGCGGCTTTCACTGCCGTACTGGCCGCTGTAACCCAGCTCCAGCTGCTGGCGCGGGGTCAGCCAGGCCGACAGCCCCAGCTCGGCCACAACGGCGCTGTCGGCAATCGGGGCGCCTTCGACCGCGAAGGTGGTGGTGCTGTTGGCGAATGCGAGGTCGGCCAGCTGGCTGCGGTCACCCGAGGCACGGCGGTAGCCCACGCCCCCACGCAGGTGCAGCCAGCTGTCCTGCTGGAACGATGCCTTCAGGCCCTTGTCGAAGCGCAGGCCAGCGGTGGCGATCGTGGTGCCGGTGTCGTCCACCTTGCCGTGCAGGGCGGCTGCACCACCGCGCTCGTTGATCTGCTTCAGGTCCACCTCCACGCGCGCGACCTGCAGGTAGGGTTCCAGCCCGGCCTCCGGGCCACCAAAGCGGTAGCCGGCTTCGATGAAGGCCTGGCGGGTATGCGCGTTGTAGCGGGCGCTCAGGCTGTCGCTGAACCCTGCGAAGTCGACATCGCGGGTGCTCTTCACCTTGTGCTTGCTCCAGGCGACGCCGCCACGCAGGCCGAGGCCGCCCCAGTTGTGACTGGCATATGCACCGAAGTGGGTGTTGTCGATCTTCGACTTGGCACGAAGCGCCTGCTGCTTGACGTCGGTGCGGCCGGTGCCAGCCAGCACGCCGACCTGCCAGCCAGAGAACTCGTGGTCGATACCGGTCAGCAGGCCGTTGCTGTTGGCTTCGGTGCGGGCGGTATTGCTGTTGCCGTCCAGCCTGCTGTTGCCGCCCAGAGCTTGCACCCAGGCGCCGGTGGCGTCGCCCGCATCGGCGCTTGGCGCGACTGCACCTGCACGGCGGGACAGCGCGGCATCGCGAACGTAGCGGCTGCCTTCCACCAGTGCGAGCGGCGTGGCTGCGTGCAGTTCGCCGCTGAGGCCGTCGAGCACGCCGCCGACCTGCTGCGGGAACAGCTGGGTCAGCGGTTTGGGCAGGCCCTGGTTGATTGCCAGCAGGTCCGCCGCGGCGGCCACCGCGCGCTGGTTCGGGGTGGCGGCGGCGCTGGCCAGCGAGGCACCACGTGCCACGTCGATGCGGGTGCCATTGGTGCCGTAGGCGAGGCTGAACTGCAGGAACGGCGAGAACGCGCTGAAGTCGGTTTTCGCGAACTGGCCGTTGATGCCACCGTCGGCGCGGATGAAGTTGAACTGCTCGCCGAGATAGTAGATGCCTGGTTCCGGCAACGCGACCAGCGTGCCGCCGAGGGTGGCGGTACCGGTCACGTGCAACTGGTCGCTGCGCCCGCCAGGCGCGAGTTCGGCGGCGTAGACGCCGGTCGCACCCTGCACGTAGTCGCCGTTGATGGTCAGCGTGCCGATCGAATTGCCGGGCGCGATGGTGCCGTCCACTCGGGTGCTGCCCAACGTGCCGATACCCTTCAGCAGGCCGTTGCTGCCGACCGTGGTGGTGCCGCCGGTCTGCATGCCATTGAAGGACACCACGCCGCCATTGACGGTCAGGTTCCCGTCCTTCAGAACGCCGCTGGCGCTGACCGTGCTGACGCCACCGGTGGTGGTGAGTGCGGTGGAGACCAGGCTGCCGTTGAGCAGGAACCGGCCGCCTTGCACATCGACCGCCGAGGTGAGGGTGTTGCTGCCGTTCAACTCCAGCGTGCCCTCGCGCAGCACCGCGCCGTTGAAGCTGTTGTCGCCGCTCAGGCGCAGCCAACCGATGCCGGATTTGGTCAGCGTGCCGGGGCCGCCGATGTCATTGGTCCAGTCGTCCCAGGCATCGCCTTCCCACACCTTCAGGCCGCCGGCCCTCTGGTTCATCACCACGTTGGTATCCACGCGCAGCGAGCCATAGCCCTCGATGGCCCTGCGCAGGTCAACCATGCCCCAGCCGTAGATCGGGTCGACGCCTGCCGCACCGAGATCGCGCGCGGTGGTCAGCAGGACGTCGCGCACCTGGGCGTTGTCCAGGTAGGGGAAGCGCTCCATCAACAGGCCGAGTGCGCCGGTGATATGGGGGGCGGCCATGGACGTGCCGGTCTTCAGGCCGTAGTCGTACGTGGGATTCTGGCTGTCGATGAGAAGACGGACGTAGTCTGCGGTCTTCTCCAGCCGTCCCTGGATGTCACCGGAAACGATGGTGCTGAGGATTGCCGTGCCGGGTGCGGAAATGCACCAGTTGGCGGCAGCGCCGCAGATGCTCGAGCCTGCGTTGATCACGTAGTCGGTTTCACCATTGGCTGTATTGGGCTGGCGAACGTTGGCGACGGCCAGCCAGTAGGGCTCGATCTCCGGCTTCCAGCGCGGCAGGGCCGCGGTGATACCGGCGACGGCGCCGCTGCCATTGCCGGCCGACCAGACCTGGATCAACTGCGAAGCGGGGGCGTTCGCACTGTCCTTGTAGATGCTTCCGTATACGTCGTAGCCGGCACCGATGCGTGCGTACTGGGCATCCAGTGCGGCCACGGTCATGTTCCGGGTGGAGATGCCCCAGCTGTGATTGATGGCACGCACGCCTTGTGCCTGCAGCTGCGCGTACATGTCCAGCCTTGCGGCACCATCGGGATCCGTCCGTTCCACGGCTTCAGGCAGGTAGCCTCCGCTCGCCTGGCGCCTCCATTCGTAGTAAGTGTCACCAAATACACGGGCGGTCGTCAGATCGGCACCGAAGGCGACGCCGTGCATCCCCGTGCCATTGCGGTTGGCGCCAATGGTTCCGAGGACATGCGTGCCGTGATCGGCATAGCGGAAACCCCATTCACGGCCTGCGGCAATGATGTTGGCCTGCAGGGAAGCAGGCACGCCCGCGCCGAGCGTGTAGTAGTTGATACCCGGTTGATCACCCTGTGTCTGGCTGCACGCGCCGGTACCGCCGACGGTTCCCGGTGACGCACAGTTCGGGCCGATGGTGATGCTGGAGGTGTTGCGGCCGGCGAATTCGGGGTGAGCCAGTGCCGAGCCGGTGTCGAACAGCGCCAGGCGCACGCCCCTGCCGGTCAGGCCGCGGGCATACGCGTGGTCGGCCCCCATCGCACTCAGGCCCCAGTCGGCGTTGAATTCATCGCTGCGCCAGCTGGCGGCATCGCCCGGACTGCCGAGCAGGGCGGTGGCGGTTGCCGCAGGCATGGCGGCCGTCGATGCTGCAGGCGCGCTGACGGCGGGCTGTGCCCACGCCGCCTGCAGCTGGCGCTGTTGCTGCCATGCGTCCAGCGCCTCGCCGGCCATGGCGGGCGCGGCAGCGGCAAGCAACAGGGAGCTGGACACGGCCAGCGCGAGGCGGCTGTGCAGCGGGGAGCGGGAGCGGGAGTGGGACGAACGGCCGTGCAGCGGGTGATTCATCGGGCAACTTCCTTGGTGGACGGGCAACAAGGCCGTTAACGCCAATCCGTGGCGACATCCCCCATGCATGTGAAAGGAGAATTGTGAACAGGTTAAGTGTGTGTGACAGTGGGCTTCACTTCGTCTCCCCGTGTCCTCGCTAACGTGGGCCGGCCTGGGCTCACCAGGCTTATCAAGGAGTGATGGCGATGCGTGTTGTCAGGAAGGTGATCGCAGTGGCGGTATTCGCGTTGGCGTGTACCGGTTCGGTGGCGGTGGCTGGGCCGGTCGAGCCCTGCGACCAGCCGTGCTGGCGGGCTTATCAGATGTGCCTGGCCAGTGGCACCGATGCCGGTGAATGCCAGCAGGCGTACAACACCTGCGTGGTCGATCTGTGCATGGGCGTGTGAGTCGCGCCGTTTGAGCCGCACGCGGAGCCCCGTCATCGACGGGGCTCTTCTGTTCCAGCGATCGCCTCAGATGGCGATGCCGACATCTGGCCTGAGCCCGCTTGCGGGCCATGCACGCAGCGGCGAGGATGGGAAGTCGCACCGGAGCCGCTGCACATGGCCGTCAAACGCATTGTCGCCAACATCGCCACGCCCGACCCGGCGCGTGCCGCAGCGTTCTATGGCGGGCTGCTGGGCATGCCGGTGGTGATGGATCATGGCTGGATCGTCACCCATGGCGGGCAGGGCAGTGCGCTGGCGCAGGTGAGCTTTGCCAGCGAAGGGGGTTCCGGCACCGCGGTGCCCGATCTGTCGATCGAAGTGGACGACCTGCAGCAGGTGCTGGAGCGCATGCACGCGGCCGGCATCCCGCTGGAGTATGGCCCTGCCGACGAGCCTTGGGGAGTGCGTCGTTTCTTCGTCCGCGACCCGTTCGGGCGGCTGTTGAACATTCTCGCCCACACCTGAGCGGGAAGCGTTGCGTCAGCGGCGTCTGCCGCTGCGCGTCGGCGCTGCCGGAACGCCGACCATGCGCAGGCAATCCGCTTCCACAGCGGCGATGAAGGCATCGGCATCCTGTGCGGGTGTGGCGATCAGGTCGTCGGTGGCACCGTGCACGCCGGCATAGATCAACGAGGCGGTGACCTGTGGAGCAGGCAGCTGCCACAGTCCGGCTGCGTTGCCCGCTTCGAGGATGCCCAGCAGCTGCTGCTGGATCGCATTGCGCTCGGCATTGCCCCGCTGGTGGTGGTGATGGTTGGCGTACACCACGTCATGCAACGCGTGGGTGCGCGCGTAGATCTCGATGTTGGCGCGGATCCAGGCGCGCAGGCGCGCTGCGCCATCACCGGCAGGGTGCTGCTGCACGGCCTGCTCGACCTCGTCCATGAACTGCCGCGTGTAGCGCTGCGCCAGCGCCTGCAGGATCTCGGTGCGGGAGGCGAAATAGGTATAGAAAGTGCCCTTGGCCACGTCGGCCGCGGCGACGATGTCGCTGATGGTGGTGGCGTCCACACCCTGCGAAAGGAACAACGCCTGCGCGGCGTCCATCAGTTCCTCCTGGCGGGTTTCGGCGGGCTTGGTGCGAGGCCTGGCGACAGCTGGGGTCTGCATGGTGGGCGGTATCCGGGTGTGACGGACGCCATTCTAGCTGCCCCTTCGCACTGACTGACCGCCAGTCATTGACCGACGGTCAGTCAGTCGATAGGATGCGCGCACATCCTCCCCCCGGATCCACGCATGAGACGCCTCCAACGGCCCGCCCTGGTGCTGGCGGCCTACCTCGGTACATTCCTCGCTTCGCTGGACATCAGCATCGTCAACGTGGCCCTGCCAACCCTGCAGCAGGCGCTGCAGACCGACATGGCGGGCCTGCAATGGGTGATCAACGCCTATGCGATCGCACTGTCGGCGCTGATGCTGTCGGCCGGTCCGTTGGGGGATCGCTACGGTCATCGGCGGATGTGGCTGCTGAGCGTCGCCACCTTCACCATGGGCTCGCTGCTGTGCGCCTGCGCCAAGGACCTTTCGACCCTGGTCGCCGGGCGCGCGGTGCAGGGCGTGGCAGGTGCGCTGTTGATTCCCAGTGCGATGCCGATCCTGAGTCACGCATTTCCCGATCCGGGCCAGCGTGCACGCGTGATCGGTGGCTGGTCCGCCTTCAGCGTGCTTGCCCTGGTGCTTGGCCCGTTGCTGGGCGGTGCGCTGGTGCAGCGGGCCGGCTGGCCCAGCATCTTCCTGATCAACCTGCCTTTGGGGCTGCTGGCGTTTGTGCTTGGCGCCTGGGGCATCGCCGAGCGACGGCACCCGCAGCACGCCGCGCTGGATCCGGCCGGGCAGCTGCTCAGTATCGGCGCGCTGGGCGCACTGTGCTATGGCCTGATCGCGATCGGCGAGCAGGGCCTGCTGGCCCCGGTGACGCTTCTGGCGCTGGGCGCCGCAACTGCGGGGCTGATCCTGTTCGGCATCGTCGAGCGGCGGGTGGCACGCCCACTGCTGCCGCTGGACCTGTTTGCCGACGGTCGCTTCCGCATGCTCAACCTGGCCTCGTTCGTGCTGGGCTTCACCGCCTATGCGAGCCTGTTCTTCCTGTCGCTTTTCTTCCAGCAGGCACAGGGGCACAGCGCCGCGCTGGCAGGCTCGCAGCTGGCTCCCCAGTTCCTGTTGATGGGTGTTGTCTCGCTGTTGTTCGGGCGCCTGGTTGCCCGCCTCGGGCTGCATGCCGCGCTGGTGCTGGGCTACGCCCTGGCCGGTGTGGCGCTGTGCGCAATGGCCACGTTCGAACCGGCTACTTCGCGCGCTCATGCCACTGCCGTGCTGATGCTGCTTGGCATTGGAATGGGGCTGGCGGTGCCGGCGACCGGCATGGCGATCATGGCCAACGCATCGGCCGAACGTGCAGGTATCGCGTCAGCCACGATGAACGCGCTGCGCCAGGCAGGCATGAGCCTGGGCATCGCGCTGATGGGCAGCCTGATGGGCCAGCGTGCCGTACAGCAGTTCACCGCCTGCGCACAGGCCGCAGGGCAGCAGCGGCTTGTTGCGCAGGCGCGTGAACTGATCCTGCACCCGGGCTCGATGCACGCCACGCCGCAGGTGCTGACCTGGTACCGCAGTGCGATGGCCAGCGGGTTCGGTTGGGCGATGGCGGTGGCGGGTGCGCTGGCCCTGCTTGCGGCGCTTGGGCTGCATCGGCAGCGTGCATCGGCTTGACGCGCAGCATTCAGCCCTGCTGGCGTTGCGGGTCCTCTGCCGTGCGTTCGATCGCCTGAGGCTGTTGTTGCTGCTGGCGCGCGTTGGCGTGGCGTGCATGTCCACCTTCGCGTCCGATCGTGGCCATGTGCTGGCGGTCGCGGCTGATCGCTTCGCCGCCCTTGCGGCCTGCGACACGTGCTTCGGCCGGACTGAATTCGTGCGCATTGCCGGAGGCATGTGCCGCGCGCCCGCCCTTGGCGGCGATCGCGCGCTGTTTGTCCTGGTCCATCGAGGCGAAGCCCCGGTTGGAGCTGCGCGGGTTCTGCTCAGTCATGTGAAATCTCCTGCAGTGTGGACGCCGCCTTCGTGGGCGACGGCGTCCATGCTTGGCCATCGCACGCTAAGTCCAGGTCGCCATCTTCGCCCCGGTTTTCACGCGCCCTGCGCACGGGGATGATCACGCAGCCGGCCCGGCGGCCGCATTCGTCGCGTATTCACTGCCGGCCCTCGGATGCGCGGCAAGGCCGGCGGCCGCAGTGGCGGTGCCGCACATATGTTCGATGATCCTGTGCTGCTGCCCGATGGCTATCAGATAAACGTTCCGGACCGGCAACCGATCAAACTGAGCACCGGTGGCAACGGCGAACGGACCGGTGTCGCGCCCCACGCGGCAGGCGGCGACGATCCACTCTCCATCGCGCGCCAACTGCTGGCTCCGCCGAAGTCGTCAGGATGAACGCACAGTTGCGCGGTCGTCCTATCGCAGATGTTCCGCTGCATGCCTAGAATCGAAGCATCCCGGTAGTTCCCGGGCGCTTCGAGTGAATGGACTCAATGAAGATTCTGTTGACCGGCAGTTCCGGGCGGATCGGGCGCGCGATCTTCGGCGCGCTGGCGGCTGCCCATGAAGTGGTGGGTCTGGACCGCAGTCCGTTTGCCACCACGCGCATCATTGCCGATGTCACCGATCATCAAGCCGTCGTGCGCGCGGTGCAGGGCGTCGACGCGGTCATCCATACCGCGGCCCTGCATGCGCCACACGTCGGCCTGGTACCGGACGCGGTGTTCCAGCAGATCAACGTGGACGCGACTGCGCACCTGCTGCAGGCGGCGCGCGAGGCAGGCGCACGGCGGTTCGTGTTGACCAGTACCACCGCGCTGTACGGCCACGCGGTGGTGGCAGGGGGATGCCGCTGGATCGATGAGGATACCGAGCCGCTGCCGCGAACGATCTACCACCGCAGCAAGCTGCAGGCCGAGGCCCTGGCTGAAGCTGCCGCCGCACCGGACTTCGGGGTGCGCGTGCTGCGGATGGGGCGCTGCTTCCCGGAACCGCCGGAACGGATGGCGATGTTCCGGTTGCATCGTGGGATCGACGCCCGTGACGTGGCCAGTGCCCATGCCGCGCTGCTGCTGGATGAGGGGCCGGCCTTCGCCCGCTACATCGCCTGCGCCGCGACCCCGTTCCGTCGCGAGGATTGCCTGGAACTGGCCACCCAGCCGCGCAACGTACTGGCCCGGCGCGTACCGCAGCTGCTGGCCGAGTTCGAGCGCCGCGGCTGGCCGTTGCCGCTGAGCGTCGACCGCGTCTACGACAGCGCCCGCATCCGCAGGGAGCTGGGGTGGCAGCCGCGTTTCGGGCCGGACGCCGTGCTGCAGCAGTACGCCGCAGGCAGCATCGAGGTGTTGCCACGCGCGGAGTGGATCAAGGATCGGGTGGCCGAATAGGGGAAGCGGGGACGGATCCCTGTCCCGTCCCTGAGTGGATTCAGGAATGTGTAGGCCGGTCGCCTCAACCTCGTTGGCAGGCGGCCGCTAACCCGGTGCGCTTCCTGCGCCGGGCGGGTCCCGGCGGCCGGTGGCCTGCGCGACGGATCGCGCGCCTGCGCGGTGCCCTCCCGGCGCCGGTCGTCCTGAACTGCCTTGCGGACCCCTCCATGCCTTCTTCCCGTTCCGCCGCTGCCCGCCGCCCGGGCAGCATCGCCCACAAGCTGATGCTGGGCACCGCCGTCATCGCGCTGCTGTGCTTCGGCCTGACGGCGTTCCTGATCTATCGCCAGGCCAGTGCCAGCCTGATCGATGCCTCGCGCCAGACCATGACCAGCGAGGCCAACGCCGAAGCGCGCCAGGTCGCCGCCGACCTGGGCACGGCGTTTGCCAGCAACGATGCCATGGTCGAAGCCGTGCTCGCCCAGCGTGCGCGGGGCGACGTGCCCGATCGCGCCAGCCTGGCTGCCGTGCTGGGCGAGCAGCTGCGCACCCACTCGGAGTGGCTGGGCAAGAGCACCATGTGGGAGGCCGATGCCTTCGATGGCAAGGATGCCGAGTTCGCCAACACCGCGATGCACGATGCCAGCGGCCGCTACATGAGCTACTGGGCCTGGCATGACGGCAAGCCGCAGCAGTCGACCATGACCGACTACACCGAAGCCGCCGACGGCTCGGCCGACTGGTATGTGGTACCCAGCCGCGACAAGCTGCCCAAGGTCAGCGAGCCCTATGCCTACGACATCGCCGGCCAGCAGGTGCTGATGAGCACGTTGAGCTCGCCGATCGTCGAAAACGGTACCTTCCTCGGCGTGTTCACCGTCGACTTCTCGCTGGCGGCGCTGCAGAAGCACCTGGCGACGCTGACGCCGATGGGCGCAGGCCGCGTCGAGCTGCTTTCGCCCAACGGCGTGGTGCTGGCCTCGGCGAATGCCGCCGAGATCGGCAAGCCGCGCACCGACGCATTGACCCGCAGCATGCTGGCCGACATCGCCGCCGACCGCCGGTTCGAAGCCTTCACGCCCGATGCAGCCGGCAACGTGCGCGTCTACGTGCCGCTACGCGTGGGCAATGCCCCGCAGCGCTTCGCGCTGGGCGTGGTGATGCCGCACGCGGTGATCGTGGCTGAGGCGCGCCAGCTGCTGTGGTTGACGCTGCTGGTGGGCGTGGTGGCCGCGCTGACGCTGAGTGCCGGTGTCTATGTGCTGCTGCGCCGCCTGGCGATCCGCCCGTTGGCCGAAGCGGTGCGGGTGGCGGGTGACGTCGCCGCCGGCAAGCTCGACAGCACCTTGCCTGCGCGCAGCAACGATGAAGTGGGCCGCCTGCTGGACGCGATGCAGGGCATGCGCGGGCAGCTGCAGGCGGTGATGGCGGCGCAGGCGGAAATGGCGCGCCGCCACGATGCTGGCGAGCTGAGCTACCGCATGGACGCCACTGCCTTCCCCGGCGAGTACGGCCGCATGGTGGCCGACAGCAACCAGCTGGTGGCTTCCAGCAATGCGGTCACCCAGCGCCTGGTCGAGGTGATGCAGCGTTACGCAGTGGGTGACCTCAGCGTGGACATGGAAGCGCTGCCGGGCGAGAAGGCGGTGTTCACCGCAGCGATGGCCACCACCAAGAGCAACCTGGCCGCGATCAACGAGCAGATCCAGCAGCTGGCCGCCGCCGCGGCGGCCGGCGACTTCGCTGTACGCGGTGATGCCCAGCGCTTCGACCACGATTTCCGCCGCATGGTGGAGACCCTCAACATCATGATGCAGGTCAGCGATCACAACCTGGCTGAGCTTTCGACGCTGCTTCGCGCGATTGCCGCCGGCGACCTCAGCGCACGCATGCGCGGTGATTTCCATGGCGTGTTCGCGGTGATGCGCGACGATGCCAACAGCACCGTGCAGCAGTTGACCCAGATCGTCGGCCAGATCCAGCAGTCGGCCGCCAGCATCCGCCTGGCGGCGGGTGAGATCGCTGCGGGCAACAGCGATCTCTCGCGTCGTACCGAGCAGCAGGCCGCCAACCTGGAAGAAACCGCCGCCTCGATGGAGGAGCTGACCTCCACCGTGCGCCAGAACGCCGACCACGCGCTGCAGGCCAATACCCTGGCAGGATCCGCCGCTGACGTTGCCAGCGAGGGCGGGGAAGTGGTCAACCAGGTGGTGCAGACCATGGAGCAGATCGAGGCCTCCTCGCAGCGCATCGCCGAGATCATTTCGGTGATCGACGGCATCGCCTTCCAGACCAACATCCTGGCGTTGAATGCGGCGGTGGAAGCGGCGCGGGCCGGTGAGCAGGGCCGCGGCTTCGCGGTGGTCGCCAGCGAAGTGCGCGCGCTGGCGCAACGCTCGGCGGGCGCAGCGAAGGAGATCAAGGAGCTGATCGACGCATCCGTGGCGCAGGTCGGTGCCGGTGCGCAGCTGGTGCACGGTGCGGGCCGTACCATGCAGGCCATCGTCGGCCAGGTGGGGCGCGTCAACGAGATCATGGCCGAGATCTCGGCTGCGTCGCGTGAACAGTCCGTCGGCATCGAGCAGGTCAACCAGACCGTGGTGCAGATGGATGAGACCACCCAGCAGAATGCCGCGCTGGTGGAGGAAGCCAGCGCCGCAGCGCGGGCTATGGAGGAGCAGGCCGAGCAGCTGGCCGTGGCGGTCTCGCGCTTCCGCCTGCAGGCCGAACCGGAGGCCATGGCCCGCCGCGCGGCCTGACCCCGGAAACGAAGACGCCCGGCGGGGGCCGGGCGTCGGTTGCATCCTTGCCGCGCATCCTGCGCAGGTCTGATGGCTCAGAACATTCCTTCAAACGGGTTCCAGCTGGTACGTCCTTCCACCTTCTCCAGGTAGTAGCTGTAGTTGGTGCTGGAGGCGACCAGCAGGTTCATGGCGATGAACAGCATGCGCCCGACGACGTCCGGAAGGAACATGGAGACGATGGCCAGCACGATGTTGATGCCGATCACCACCAGTGCCTTGCGCCACATGCCAAGAATCAGCAGGTAGATGGCACCGAAGAACAACGCGAAGAAGTTCAGGTTGATCTTCAGGCGGTCACCAAAGGACAGCGCCTTCCAGGCCTGCTTGAAGCCGGGGTTCTTGGGGGCGCCGTGCTGGCGGAAGAAGTTGAAGCGGAACTGCCACTTCGGGCTGAACTGGGACAGGTCAGTGGTATTCATTGGGGGAGACATCCCTGTGAGAAAACGTTTTCATGATAGGACAAGTCCTATTCAGGATCCAAGCGTCACCGTCAAAAATGTGACGCCTGCCTTGTTCCGGCTGCTGCGGCAGGGGTGCGCACCGTCACCCGCCCGCCTTGTTTTTAGGATAGGGTGCGCAGTTCCGCTGCCGCACCAGCTGAATCCGTGCGGCGGCGGGATGTCCATGGAGGTTGCATGACCACACCTGCTACACCGGAAAACGCACCGGGACCGGTGCTCCTGCCGACACCTGAAGTGGTGCAGGCACAACAGCTGCTCGCACGCCAGCAACTGGCGGTGGCGATGGACCGTGCACGCACGGCGGCTACGCAGAGCGCGGCGCCCGCCGCCGCATTGGAAAGCGAGTAATCCGCAACACCGCCGATCGCGCTGGCCCGTCGCCAGCGCGATCGCGGCGGACGCTCTTGGTCAGAACCGCGCGGTCATGCTGAGGAAGTAGCTGCGCCCGGCCACGAAGTAATCGGTGGAGCCTTCCGCATACAGCTTCTTGTCGGCCAGGTTGCTGACGCCGCCACGCAGGGTCAGTACCTCATTGACGTTCCAGGCGGCGGTCAGGTCATACAGCGTGTAGGCCTTGAGGAAGGTCGTCGCCGTGCCGGCCTGCCTGCCGGTGTACTGCGCCGACAGGCTGCTGGAAAACACCGCGTCGGGCGTCCAGTCCAGCGACGAATAGCCCGAGAATTCGGGGGTATCGATCAGGTTGCGGCCGGTGGTCAGGTTCCTGGCTTCCTTCATCCACGTCCCCGAGGTGCGCCAGCGCCAGTGCTCGCCGAAGCGGACATTGAAGTTGCCTTCCATGCCGCTGGTGCGTGCGCGCTGCACGTTGCTCATCCGCGTCCACCAGATGCCGTTGAACCTGCCCAGCGGTGCGTACTCGATCTTGTTCCTGAAGTCGGTGTGGAAGTAGGTCAGGCCGGCATCGACCAGGTCGTTGTCGAAGCTGATGCCGATTTCGCGGTTGGTGCTGGTTTCCGGGTCCAGGTCCGGGTTGCCGGCCATGTAGCAGCCGCCGCGGGTATAGCCCAGCGGAATCAGCGAGGTGCAGCCACGGCCACCGGACTGGGTGGCGGCGCTGGCGGAGTTCTCGGTCAGGCTGGGGGCGCGGAAGCCCTTGGAAACGCCACCGCGGATGGTCCATTGCTCGGCCGGATGCCAGACCAGGTAGGCGCGCGGGCTGACGTGGCCACCGAACTTCTCATGGTGATCCAGTCGCGCGCCCAGGGTCAGTGCCAGGGTGCGGTGCAGCTTCAGTTCGTCTTCGACGAACAGGGCCCAGGTATCCACTTCCAGATCGGAGCCGCTGACGGCATTGCCGGCATAGTCGATCGGCGCGCGGCCGATGGTGTCGGTGTTGGTCAGCTTCTGGCGCTTCCACTGGCCGCCCACGGCGAACTGGTGTTCAACGCCGAGGGTGAACGGCGTGGTCAGGCTGCCCTCGATGATCGTATCGGTGGCTTCGGAACGGCCGGTAGCACCGATGTCGTTCCTGTACTCGGTCCAGTACGCACTGATCTTCGAATTGCCGAAGCTCCACTTGCCATCGTGGTTGAGCGCCAGCGAGCTGCGCTTGAGTTCGCTGGCACCCCAGGCGCCTTCATCCTGCTTTTCCAGCGAAGCGTCGATGAAGGCCTGCTGCACGCCATGGCCGGCTTCGAGCGACAGTTCCTGCGCGTCGCTCAGTTTCCACTGCAGCAGCGCATCGACATTGCGGTCCTTCTCGCCTGCATACGCGTTGCCGTAGACACCGCCATTGGAGCGATCCGAATCGCGGCGCATGCTGTTGGCACCGATGCGCAGGCCGAAGCGCTCGCCGAGCGGGCCGGAGAACGTCGCACCGATCTGCTGGGTGTCGCCGCGCTTGCCGTCGCCCGGGCGGGTATAGCTGTGGGTGGCGCTGCCGCTCCAGTCATCACCGATGCGCCGGGTGATGATGTTGATCACGCCGCCCATGGCGTCGGAGCCATACAGCGACGACATCGGTCCGCGCACCACTTCGATGCGCTCGATCTGGTCGGGCGAGATCCAGTTCAGGTCCTGGCGGCCCAGGTCCGGCCGGTAGTTGGTCGAGGCCGAGCTGCCCATGCGCTTGCCGTCCACCAGCACCAGCGTGTAGTTCGACGGCATGCCGCGCAGCTTGATCTTGGACTGCTCGCCAACCGCACTGAGGCCACCGGTCACGCCGGGCACGCGGCTGAGCAGGGTGGCCAGGTCGTGCACCGGCTGGCGCGCGATGTCCTCGCGGCTGATCACGCTGATGCTGGCCGGCGCATCCTTGATCCATTGCTGGTTGCCCGAGGCGGTGACCACCACGGTATCCAGGTCCTTGGTGGAGGCATCGGCGCTGGCCTCTGCAGCGGCCACGCCGGGCAGGGCCAGCAGGCAGGCGGTGGCCAGGGCACTGGCCAGGCGGGTGCGCGGCAGGCGCGCGGAACGGGAGCGGAACAGCTTGGACATGACGACTTCCATCGAATGAGGGGGACCGGATGGAAGCAACGGGCACACGCAGACAAGCAGGCAGGCCCCCCTTCCATGGGTCGTAGGGCGCACGGTTCGGGCCGGCGCAGCTGGGTGGGTCTCGGCCGTACGGAAGACGGCGACCTGCCTGGTTAATGAAATGATAACCGTTCGCGTTTGTTACGATCCAGTACCTGGCGCCACGAAGCGACATTCCGCTGCGCGGTCCACCATCGCCTGCTGTTTGCTGAATGGGGATAAATCCCGGCGTAGACCTTCGCACTCGGCTTACATCCGGCGCCCTAGACTGGGCCGCATTTTCGATTCCGCCCCGTTGGAGATCGTGTGGGTTCCGGTAGTGACAGACAGCGACTGTGCGGCCAAGGGCCGGTACAGCCAGGACAAGTGCGGGCGCCGGGAAGGCGCGCCGGGAACCTTCGCGCATGCAGCCCGGCCGGGACGGCCGGCCATGCCGATCGTGGGGAGTAAGCGGTGATGGGGGGTCAAACCATCCACGCGGAAGCGGATGCGCCCCGGCTCGACGCCGGTTGGGCGCTGCTGCCGGCCGAATCTCCGCTGCCGATGCCCGAACAGACCCTGCGCGAAGGCAAGCTGAAGGTCCGTCGGCACCGTACCTCGCCACGCCTGATCGGCCTGCGCCGGTTCTACATCTTCGGCGGCACCCTGGCCATGACCGCCATCGCCACCCGCATGATGTGGCGGGTGCTGTCGGCCAATGGCATCAGCGTGCTGGAAGCCTGCCTGCTGGTGCTGTTCGTCGGCCTGTTCGCCTGGATCGCGCTGTCCTTCGCCAGCGCCGTGGCCGGCTTCCTGACCGCCGTGTTCGACCGTGGCTATCGCCTTGGCATCGACCCGGACAAGCCGCTGCCGACCGTGCACAGCCGCACCGCGCTGCTGATGCCGACCTACAACGAGGATCCGCGCCGACTGCTGGCGGGCCTGCAGGCGATCTACGAGTCGGTGGCCGCCACCGGCCAGCTCGAACGCTTCGACTTCTTCGTGCTCAGCGATACCCGGCGCGAGGACATCGCACGCGCCGAGGAGCAGGTATTCGCCGAACTGCGCGAGCGCGTGCCGGACGGCCAGACGCGGCTGTTCTACCGCCGCCGTGGCGACAACAGCGGGCGCAAGGCCGGCAACATCGCCGACTGGGTGCGCCGCTTCGGTGGCGCTTACCCGCAGATGCTGATCCTGGACGCCGACAGCCTGATGACCGGCGACAGCATCGTGCGCCTGGTGGCCGGCATGGAACACAACGCCGATGTCGGCCTGATCCAGACCCTGCCCTCGGTGATCGGTGGCCGCACCCTGTTCGCACGCATGCAGCAGTTCGGCGGTCGCGTGTACGGCCCGGTGATCGCCCGTGGCGTGGCCTGGTGGCATGGCGCCGAGAGCAACTACTGGGGCCACAACGCCATCATCCGCACCCGTGCCTTCGCCGACCACGCCGGCTTGCCAGCGCTGCCGGGGCGCAAGCCTTTCGGCGGCCACGTGCTCAGCCACGATTTCGTCGAAGCGGCGCTGATGCGCCGTGGCGGCTGGGCCGCGCACATGGTGCCGTACCTGGGGGGCAGCTACGAAGAAGGCCCGCCGACCCTGACCGACCTGCTGGTGCGCGACCGTCGCTGGTGCCAGGGCAACCTGCAGCACGGCAAGGTGGTCGGCAGCCGTGGCCTGCACTGGATCAGCCGCACTCACATGCTGATCGGCATCGGCCATTACTTCACCGCGCCGATGTGGGCGATGCTGATGCTGATCGGCATTGCGATCCCGCTGTTCCAGGAAGGCATCGATTTCAATGCCCTGCTGCACCTGTCACCCAGCGTGTACTGGCGGGCCCAGGACGAGGAGCAGGTGGTGCGCCTGTTCGCCGCCACCATGGCGGTGCTGCTGCTGCCCAAGGTGCTGGGCTATCTGGCGATGCTGCTGGACCCTGTCGACCGCCGCGGTTGCGGCGGTGCGATCCGTGCGTTCGTGTCGATGCTGGTGGAGACCGTGCTGGCCGCACTGATGGCACCGGTGGTGATGTACGTGCAGTCGCGCGGCGTGGCCGAAGTGCTGTCCGGCCGCGATTCCGGCTGGGACGCACAGCAGCGTGACGATGGTGGCATCTCGTGGATGGCCTTGATCCGTGGCTACGGCGGGCTGGGCGTGTTTGGTGCGTTCATGGGTGTGCTGGCGTGGGCGGTGTCGCCGTCGCTGGCAGCCTGGATGGCGCCGGTGGTGATCGGCATGGTGCTGGCCGTTCCGGTGGTGGCGCTGACCTCCTCGCGCGGCCCGGGTGCCTTCCTGCATCGCCTCGGCCTGCTCGACATCCCCGAAGAGAACATTCCGCCACCGGTGCTGGTGCGCGCCGCGCAGCTGCGCCGGGAAGCCGCCGAGCAACCGCCGCTGTACTGATGGCCCTGCACCAGCGGCATAATGCGGCTCGAACTTGAAGGAGCCGCATCATGCTGCAAACGGTGGAACAGGAAACCGGCGCCTCGCCACAGTGGTCGGTAATCTGGCTGCACGGGCTTGGCGCCGACGGCCACGACTTCGCGCCGATCGTGCCGGAACTGGTGCGTCCGCACTGGCCGGCGCTGCGCTTCGTGTTCCCGCACGCACCGGTGCGGCCGATCACGATCAACAACGGCGTACCGATGCGCGGCTGGTACGACATCGTCGGGATGGACTTCCGCTCGCGTGCCGACATGGCCGGCGTGCAGGAATCGGTGCTGCAGCTGGATGCGCTGATCGCACGTGAGATCGAGCGCGGCGTCGCGCCGGAGAAGATCTTCCTGGCCGGCTTCTCGCAGGGCGGGGCGATCATCCTCACCGCTGCACTGTCGCGCACCGCGCCACTGGCCGGCCTGATCGCACTGTCCACTTACCTGCCGGAAGCCGAGAGCGCCAGGCGCGTTGACGGTGCGGTGCAGGTGCCGGTGTTCATGGCCCATGGCAGCAGCGACCCGGTGATTCCGCAGGCGGTGGCCGCACACAGCGCGCAGGCCCTGCAGGCGCTGGGCCTGCAGGTGGAGTGGCACAGCTACCCGATGGCCCACCAGGTCTGCGCCGAAGAGATCCAGGCGCTGGGTGACTGGCTGCAGGAACGGTTGGGCGCTGCCTGAGCCAT
Organism: Stenotrophomonas sp. YJH_SMC_25; assembly: GCF_059369595.1. Taxonomy (NCBI): domain Bacteria; kingdom Pseudomonadati; phylum Pseudomonadota; class Gammaproteobacteria; order Lysobacterales; family Lysobacteraceae; genus Stenotrophomonas; species Stenotrophomonas sp. YJH_SMC_25. The sequence goes on from NZ_JCAFSV010000003.1 coordinate 275,343, forward strand.
GCCCCCGGCCAGCACATCGCCGTGGATGCCGGAACTGTGCCGCCTGCCGCGGCTGGCGGCGATGCTCGGCCTGGCCCAGCTGGTGGTGGTGGTGCTGGCGCTGGCGCCCGATGGCAGCCGCCACTGGACCTTCGGCGAGCTGCTGTCGGCCAGCGGCTTCGCGCTGTGGCTGGCGCTGGCGGTGACCGCCAGCCTGTGCCTCCTGCGGCAGGCACTGTCGAGGCTGCCGCAGGTGCTGGGCGCTGTCGCGGCGATCATGCTGGCGACCCTGATCGCGGTGGTCTGTGCCGGCATCGTGCATGCACTGTACGCGGTACTGGGCGACAACTTCGCCCGCGGCATCAGCTTCTGGCGCTTCACCCTGGGCAGTGCGGCAACCACGGCACTGATCGCCGCACTTGCCCTGCGCTACTTCTATGTGAGCGATCGCTGGGCCGTGCAGGTGCAGGCCAACGCGCGTGCCCAGGCCGACGCGCTGCAGGCGCGGATCCGGCCGCACTTCCTGTTCAACAGCATGAACCTGATCGCCAGCCTGCTGCATCGCGATCCGGCGGTGGCCGAACGCGCGGTGCTGGATCTGTCCGATCTGTTCCGTGCTGCCCTGGGCGCGGGCGAGGGCGACTCCACCCTGCGTGACGAATGCGAGCTGGCCGAGCGCTATCTGTCGATAGAGTCGCTGCGCCTCGGCGAGCGTCTGCAGGTGCGCTGGCAGCGCGATGAGCCGCTGCCGTGGGACCTGCCACTGCCGAGGCTGGTACTGCAGCCGCTGGTGGAAAACGCAGTGCTGCATGGCATTTCGCGGCTGCCCGAAGGCGGCACCATCGAATTGCAGCTGGTGCGCGAGGGCAACGAGCTGCAGATCCGCGTGCGCAATCCCGCGCCCGATCCGCAGGCGCCGGGGTTGGCGCTGGCGCGTGGTGCCGGCCATGCCCAGCACAGCATCGCTCATCGGCTGGCCTGGCGCTTCGGCGCCGCCGCGCGGATGACGGCTGGCTGGAGCGAGGGCTACTATGCCTGCCAGGTGACAGTGCCGATCCAGTGAGGGGACGACCGTGAGGGTAGTCATCGCCGATGACGAACCGCTGGCGCGGGAACGCCTGCGCAGCCTGCTGGCGGCGCAGGACGGGGTGGACGTGGTGGCCGAGGCCGGCAACGGCGAGCAGGCCCTGCATGCGTGCGCGGAGCTGCAGCCGGACCTGGTCCTGCTGGATATCGCCATGCCCGGGCTGGACGGCCTGGAAGCCGCCCGCCACCTGGCCAGCTTCGAGCCGCGCCCGGCGGTGGTGTTCTGCACGGCTTATGACGCGCATGCGCTGTCGGCGTTCGAGGCGGCGGCCATCGATTACCTGATGAAGCCGGTGCGTGCCGAGCGACTGGCGGCAGCGATCGCACGTGCACGCACGTTCCTGGCCGGCCGCGACGGCCAGCCGCAGGACAGCGGCGGGCAGCAGGCCCGCAGCATGCTGTGCGCACGCCTGCGTGGCAGCCTGCGGCTGATCCCGCTGGACGACATCCACTACCTGCAGGCGGAAGAGAAGTACGTGGTGGTGCACCATGCGCGCGGCGAGGACCTGATCGAGGAGTCGCTGAAGTCGCTGGAGGAAGAGTTCGCCAGCCGCTTCATCCGCATCCATCGCAACTGCCTGGTGGCGCGCCACGAGCTGGTGGAGCTGCGTCGAGGCACGGGTGGTCAAGTGCAGGCGGTGCTGCGGCATGGAAAGCAGCCGCTGGAAGTCAGCCGCCGCTGCGTGGCGACGCTGAAGCAGGAACTGCGGCATCTGTGAGTGGTCCCGCGCGGCCTGCGGCCGCGACTGCTTACGAGCAACGTCTGAAGCAACAGCAACAGCAGATTGTCGGCTCTGTGTTGTTGCGTGTTGGGTGAGGCGGGAAGGGCGGGCGGGACACGCCGTAAACCCATCCATGGGGGCTCGATGGCGCCATCCATGGCGCCAACGGTCCCGCCCGCCCTTCCCGCCTCACCCTCGCGAATTTCCCGGTGACGGATGGCAAAGGCATTGTTGTTATCGGGTGGGGGAAGAGGGGTCAGATCCCTTTTCCTGCGGAAAAGGGATCTGACCCCGGAAGCCGTCGGCTGTTGCTTTTGCTTCTGCTTTTTTCTTTTGATCTTCCGTGGCTGACGCACACGGAAACTTTCAGAGGTCGGGCGGGGTGGGCTGCGCAGGGGCGTGAGCCGCATGGATGCGGCGACCGAGCTTACATGGACGTACTTGCAGCGTCCCCTGCGTGGCCCACCCCGCCCGGCCACGCGCGGCTGTTGCTTTCATGACCCCTCCACCAGCCACGAGGGGCTCCGCCGTTGGCCGTATCCGCGCCGGAGGCGCGATAATGACCGGATGGAAACCGTCCGCATCGCCACCCGCAAGAGCCCGCTCGCCCTCTGGCAGAGCGAACACGTCGCCGACCGCCTGCGCCAGGCCCATCCCGGCTTGCATGTGGAACTGGTGCCGATGAGCACCCGCGGCGACGAAGTGCTCGACCGTTCGCTGGCCGCCATCGGTGGCAAGGGCCTGTTCCTGAAGGAGCTGGAGCTGGCCATGCTGCGCGGTGAGGCCGACTGCGCAGTGCACTCGCTGAAGGATGTGCCGATGGAACTGGACCCGCCGTTCGCGTTGCCGGCAATGCTGACCCGCCACGATCCCGCCGATGGCTTCGTCTCCAACCTGTACGCCTCGCTGGACGCGCTGCCGATCGGTGCGCGGGTCGGCACCTCGTCGCTGCGTCGCCAGGCGCAGCTGCGCGCGCTGCGACCGGACCTGGAACTGCTCGACCTGCGCGGTAACGTCAACACCCGGCTGGCCAAACTCGACAACGGTGGCTACGACGCCATCGTGCTGGCCGTGGCCGGCCTGGAGCGTCTGGGTCTGGGCGAGCGCATCGTCGCGCGCCTGCAACCGCCGCAGTGGTTGCCGGCCCCGGCGCAGGGCGCGGTGGCGGTGGAGTGCGATGGTGGCAATGCGCGGCTGATGGCGTTGTTCGCCCCGCTTGATGACGCGGCCACGCGTGCCTGCGTGGAAGCCGAGCGGGCGATGAACCGTGCGTTGCATGGCAGCTGCCACGTGCCGGTGGCGGCCATAGCGCAGTGGCAGGGCGATGACCTGCACCTGCAGGGCCTGGTTGGCAGCGCCAGCGACGGCCGTGCGGTGCGCGCCGAAGCCGTGGGCCCCGCCAATGACCCGGAAGGCCTGGGCCAGCGCGTGGCGAAGCTGCTGCTGGACGATGGCGCCGGCGAACTGCTGAACGTCTGAGCCACCGCGGGTAGTCCCGGCCGCTGGCCGGCAACCTCGTGCCCAGTTGAATGCAGTTGCCGGCCAGCGGCCGGCACCACCGGAAGAAGAACGGGCGCCCTTGGCGCCCGTTTCTTACTTGAACTTGTAGACCACGTTCATCGTGGTCAGCGTATCGGTCTTGCGCTTGTCCTCGGCCACGTCACTGTTGTAACGCGCCTGCCAGCCGGCCTTCAGCGCCAGGTGCTCGTTCATGCTCACCGACACGCCGAAGTCGTTCTGGCCGAAGGTGTTGTACGAACCGGATTCGACCAGCAGGGTGTTGACCAGGTCGGTGTTGTCGGTCAGCGAGTACTTCATGTCGAACAGGCCGCGGCCGATCATGCCGGTGCGGGTGCGGTCGTCCTCGGTGCTGTGGGTGCGGCGCGCACCGGGGCCGATCTGCGCGTCGAACGAGAAGCGCTCGGTGTTCCACAGGCGGGTGCCGTAACCCAGACCGAACGAGCTCTGGCGGTCGTAGGTGGCGAAGTCGTCGCGCTCGGTACGCACCGTGGCCGTCAGCTGGCGGTGCTCGCCCAGCTGCAGCGCGCTGCCGGCACTGCCGGTGTAGCGGTTGGCGGTGGTGTTGTTGCGGCGGGTGGTGGTGCCGTCGTCGCGGGTCTCGGTCACCTTGGAGCTGGAACGCAGGCCGGCCAGGTCCATGCTGTGCACCCAGTCGCCGTCGGTGTAGCGCAGGCGCAGGCGGCCGTTGAAGCTCTCGGTGCTGCTGTTGCCGCGTGCCGAGGCGAAGCCGAGCTCGCCGCCACTGCCGCTCCACGGCGAAGACATCGCCGCCAGTTCGGAGGCATCCTGTGCATACGCGAGCGGCGCGCACAGCAGCAGGGGGATCAGCAGGGACACGCGCAGGGACATCGGGGCTTCTCCGAAGCGGTTGACAGCCGGTGATGATACTGGAAGCGTGATGGCGGTCAGAATCGATCCAAGGCGCGCTTCAGCAGACGTTGCCGCGGACGCCTATTCAGGGCAGATCGATACGCAATGCCGGGTCGTTGAAGCGCGAATAGCGCAGGCGCAGCTGGAAATTGCGGCCATTGCTGCTGCCGCTGCGCACGATCTGCCGTGGCAGGCCCTGGGCGTCCACCCAGTACTCCAAGCGTTCGCCGGCCTGCGCGCCGCGCAGGCGGTAGTGACGGGTCTCGACTCCATCCAGCGATTGGCTGCCCAGGTCTTCGGCCTGCAGTTCGGCAGGCAGGGCGTCGGCCGGCAAGGGATTGCGCCACTGCTCCAGCAGGCCCGGCGGGGTGGGAACCTGGCGGATCGCACCGTCGGCCTGCAGGAACATGGTGTCGCCAATGATCGTCTGCGGCCCGCCCGGGGTCTGCACCCGGAAGCGGTCGGGGGCGACGAAGTCCATGGCACTGCGCACCGGCTGCGGCGCGCCCAGCACCTCCAGCTCGGCATGGAAACTGCCCAGGGCCGCAAAGCGTTGGCTGGCGCCGAGTACGGCCTGGGCCGGATCTGCCGCGGGCACGGGGGCTTCGGTCCTGGCCGGCGCCGGTGCGCGATCGCAGGCAGCCAGCAGCAGGCAGGCCAGCAGGGACAGGGCGGGCAACCGGCGCATCGGGCATTCCATGGGGGTGGGGGCGACCACGATAGCCCAAACGTCCCACACAAGACCCGCGACTCGGACATAATCGGGGGTATGGACCGATACGAACGCATCACCGCCCTGCATCGTCTGCTCAAGTCCGCGCGCTATCCGGTGACGGTGGCGACCCTGCAGGACAAGCTCGGTTGTTCCCGTGCCACCGTCTACCGCGACCTGGCCTTCCTGCGCGATGCGCTGATGGCACCGATCGAGGGCGACGGCGAGGCCGGCTTCCGCTACCAGGCCGACGAGAGCGACCGCTTCGAACTGCCTGGCCTGTGGCTCAGCTCGGAGGAGCTGCACGCCCTGCTGGCCTCGCAGCACCTGCTGGCGCGTACCGGCGGCGGCGTGCTGTCCTCGGTGCTGGCGCCGCTGCAGCAGCGTATCGAGAGCCTGCTGGCTGCCCAGGCCGGTGTCTCCAACTGGCCGGTGGACCGTGTGCGGGTAATCCCGCACCGCGGCCGCAAGTTCGATGAAGGCAGCTTCCGCAGCGTGGCCTCGGCGGTGCTGGAGCGCCGCCAGCTGGCGTTCGAGTACCGTGCCCGTTCCACCGACGAGCCGACCAAGCGCACCGTCTCGCCGCAGCGCCTGACCCATTACCGCGACAACTGGTACCTGGATGCCTGGGACCATGACCGCGAAGCCCTGCGCAGCTTCGCCGTGGACCGCATCCACAAGGCGCGCGTGGTCGACAGCACTGCCCGTGACGTCGCCGACAGCGAGCTGGACGAGCAGCTGGGTGCCAGCTACGGCATCTTCTCCGGTGCGCCGAAGGGCTGGGCGACCATCCTGTTCAGTGCCAAGGCCGCGCGCTGGGTGGCCGACGAGCATTGGCACTCCAAGCAGCAGGGCCGCTTCCTGGCCGATGGCCGCTATGAACTGAAGGTGCCGTACAGCGTCTCACGCGAACTGCTGATGGACGTGCTGCACTACGGCTCGGATGCCGAAATCGTCGAGCCGGTGATGCTGCGCGAGCAGGCCAAGGCGCTGCTCGAGCTGGCCCTGAGCAACTACGAAAAATCCTGACACTCCCCCCGAGAACTCCTCCGCCCATGAAGAAGACCCTGTTGCTGCCCCTGCTCGCCGCTGCGCTGGCCCTGACCGCCTGCGGCAAGTCCGGCGAGCCCTCGCAGAAGCTGGTGGTGGCCGCCACGGCCGTGCCGCATGCCGAGATCCTTGAGGTGGTCAAGCCGATCCTCAAGCAGGAAGGCGTGGACCTGGACGTGCGCGTGTTCAACGACTACGTGCAGCCCAACGACCAGCTGGTGCAGAAGCAGGTGGACGCCAACTACTTCCAGACCGAGCCGTACCTGGATGCCTACAACCGCGATCGCAAGACCGATCTGGTGAAGGTGATCGGCGTGCATATCGAGCCGTTCGGTGCCTATTCGCGCAAGGTCAAGTCGCTGGCCGAGCTGCGCGACGGTGCCGACGTGGTGATCCCGAACGACCCGAGCAACAACAGCCGCGCGCTGATCCTGCTGCACAAGGCCGGCGTGATCGAGCTGAAGGATCCGGCCAACGCGCTGTCGACCCTGCGTGACATCACCGCCAACCCGAAGAACCTGAAGTTCCGCGAGCTGGACTCGGCGATGCTGCCGCGCGTGCTGGACCAGGTCGACCTGGCCCTGATCAACACCAACTACGCGCTGGATGCGGGCCTCAACCCGACCAAGGATGCACTGGCGATCGAGAGCAAGGACTCGCCGTACGTGAACTTCCTGGTCGCGCGGCCGGACAACAAGGACGACGCCCGCGTGCAGAAGCTGGCCAAGGCCCTGACCAGCCCGCAGGTGAAGGCTTTCATCGAGACCAGGTACAAGGGCGCGGTGCTGCCGGCGTTCTGACCGGCGCTACGGACGTTCTGGCCATGCGGTCGTGCCGGCCACTGGCCGGCAATCTGCAAACGCCGCCAAGGATCATGGGGTTGCCGGCCAGCGGCCGGCACGACCTTCAGTCGACGTGGAAGGCGAGGGTGGCCGCCACGGCCTGCTGCCAGCCTGCATAGAGTTTCTCGCGCCGCGCCACTTCCATCTGTGGCTCGAAGCGCCGGTCCAGGCCCCATTGCGCGGCGATCTGCTCGCGGCTGGACCAGAACCCGACGGCCAGACCGGCCAGGTAGGCCGCGCCCAGCGCGGTGGTCTCGGTCAGCCGCGGCCGCAGCAGAGGCACCCCAAGGATGTCGGCCTGGAAGCCGGCCAGGAAATCGTTGCCGATCGCACCGCCGTCGGCGCGCAGTTCGGTCAGCGCGATGCCCGCATCGGACTGCATCGCATCAAGCACGTCGCGGGTCTGGTAGGCCATCGCCTCCAGCGCGGCACGCACGAAGTGTGCCTTGCGGGTGCCACGGGTCAGGCCGAACATCGCGCCGCGCACATCGCTGCGCCAGTAGGGCGCGCCCAGACCGACGAATGCCGGCACCAGATACGCGCCGCCGCTGTCCGGCACCTGCGCGGCCAGTGCCTGGCTGTCGCTGGCACGCTCGATCATGCGCAGGCCGTCACGCAGCCACTGCACCACCGAGCCGGCGATGAAGATCGAGCCTTCGAGTGCATATTCCACGCGCCCGTCCAGGCCCCAGGCAATGGTCGTCAGCAGGCCGTTGCGCGAGCGCACCGCCTGCGTGCCGGTGTGCATCAGCATGAAGCAGCCGGTGCCATAGGTGTTCTTGACCATGCCCGGCTGGAAGCAGGCCTGGCCGAACAGCGCCGCCTGCTGGTCTCCGGCGATGCCGGCGATGGGGATCGGGTGGTCGAAGAAGAACTGCGGCCGGGTGTGCGCATACACCGTGCTGGAATCGCGCACCTGCGGCAGCATCGCGCGGGGTATGTCCAGCAGCGCCAGCAGGTCGTCATCCCAGTCCAGCGTGTGGATGTTGAACAACAGGGTGCGCGCGGCGTTGCTGTAGTCGGTCACATGCGCCTGGCCGCCACTGAGGTTCCATACCAGCCAGCTGTCGATGGTGCCGAACAGCAGCTCGCCACGCTCGGCGCGTTGCTGCGCACCTTCCACGTGGTCGAGGATCCAGCGCACCTTGGTGGCGGAAAAATAGGCGTCGATCAGCAGGCCGGTGCGTTCGCGGACCAGTGCCTCATGCCCGTCGCACTTCAGTCGCTCGCAGATGGCATGGCTCTGCCGCGACTGCCAGACGATGGCATTGTGGATCGGCTGGCCGGTGGCGCGGTCCCAGACCACGGTGGTCTCGCGCTGGTTGGTGATGCCCAGCGCGGCGATATGACGCGGGTCGATCTGTTCGCGGCTGAGCAGTTCGGTCAGCGTGGCATAGACACTGGTGAGGATCTCGCGCGGGTCATGCTCGACCCAGCCGGGTTGCGGGAAGATCTGCGCGAACTCGCGCTGCGCACTGCCGACGATGTCGCCAGCACGGTCGAACAGGATCGCGCGCGAACTGGTGGTGCCCTGGTCGATGGCCAGCACGTAGCGGGGCGTCATGCAGCGTCTCCGGTGGCGATGGGGAAATCCTAATGCATCGATCGCGTCGCGCGCGGCCACCCTGGTAGCTGCCAACCTTGGTTGGCACACGTGGCAACACGGGGGTCAGAGCCCTTTCCCTGGGAAAGGGATCCGACCCCCCATCCACGCCTGCAGCCGCGCCACCTGCGCCGCATCCAGCCGCAGCCCCAGCTTGCTCCGCCGCCACAGCACGTCCTCGGCGCTACGCGCCCATTCGTGGTCGCGCAGGAAAGCCACTTCCCGCGCATGCAGGCCGCCGCCAAAGTCCTCGCCGAGATCGTTCATACCCCGCAGGCCGTGCAGCAGCTCCGCGCTGCGGCTGCCGTAGGCGCCGGCCCAGCGGCGCGCCATCTCTGCGGGCAGCCACGGTGCCAGTGCCTGCAGGCGCGAGCACGCCTGCGTGGCGTCGCCCCAGTCGCTGCCCGGCAGTGGGTGGCCCGTTGCCGTCCATGCCGGTCCCATCTGCGGCAGGGCGGGGCGCAGCAGGTCCAGCGCTTCTTCGGCCAGCACGCGGTACGTGGTCAGCTTGCCGCCCAGCACATGCAGCGCGGGCGCCGGGCCGGACTGCAACTGCAGGCGGTAGTCACGGCTCAGCTTCGCTGCACGCGGATCTGGATCGGCAAGTAGCGGGCGTACCCCTGCGAACTGCCAGACCACGTCCTGCGGGGTAATCGGCTCGCGCAGGTAGTGGTTGGCGGCCTCGCACAGGTAAGCCACCTCCGAAGGCAGCACGCTGCACCGGGCCGGGTCGCCGCGGTAGTCGGTGTCGGTGGTGCCGACCAGCAGGTGGTCGTGGGCGAACGGCAGCAGGAACACCACGCGGCCATCGGGCTGCTGAAGCAGGCAGGCGCTGTCGTCGGGCCAGGGCCGGCGCAGCACGATGTGGCTGCCCTGTACCAGGCGCAGGGCGGGGCCGCCATCGCGCGCCTGCATACGTTCCAGCAGGCCTCCTGCCCAAGGGCCGGCTGCATTGGCAACGGCCTGGGCGATCACCGTTTGCTGCCGGCCGTCGGTGGCTTCCAGCGTGGCCTGCCAACGGCCCAGCACAGGGCGCAGTTCAATGCAGCGGCTGCGCACATGTACCCGTGCGCCACGCCGGGCGGCGTCCAGCGCATTGAGCAGTACCAGCCGCGCGTCATCGACCTGCGCATCGGCGTAGCTGAAGGCCTGCCGCAGCGCCGGGGAGAGCCAGGGGCCGAGCGGGTCGCGTTGCAGGTCCAGTGCGCGCGAGGCGGGAAAACTCGGGCTGCGCCGGCCGAGATGGTCATACAGCCACAGGCCCGCGCGCAGCATCCAGCGCGGTCGCAGATGGGGTTCCCATGGCAGTACGAAGCGCAACGGACGGACCAGATGGGGGGCCTGCCGCCGCACCACTTCGCGTTCACCCAGTGCCTTGCGCACCAGTCCGAACTCGCCCTGTTCAAGGTAGCGCAGGCCGCCGTGGATCAGTTTGCTGCTGGCGCTGGAGGTGTGTGCGGCCAGGTCATCCTGCTCGCACAACAGCACCCGCAGGCCGCGGCCGGCCGCATCACGGGCGATGCCGGCGCCGTTGATGCCGCCACCGATCACCAGCAGGTCGACGTCGTGCATCGCGTCTCCGTGTCCTGTGTGTGCGTAGAGTCGACTGTCAGTTGACTGCCTTTTGTAGAGTCGAGCCATGCTCGACTTTTGAAAGAGCAGTCGACTGGCAGTCGACTCTACAGAACGCGGGTGACGGAAACGACGACGGGCCCCGAAGGGCCCGTCGCGTTACATCAGTGAAGCCGGTGCTGCCTGGATCAGAAGCGGGCACCGATGCCGAAGCCGACGGTCCACGGATCCATCTTGGCTTCGCCGATCTTCTCGCCGCCGACCTTCACGTCCGGACGCGAACGCATGTAGCGGGCATCGGCACGGGCGAACCAGGTGGAGTTGATGTTCATGTCCACGCCGACGGTGCCGATCACGCCCTTGGCGTCCTTGAGGCGGATGTCGGAGCTGCTGCCGTCGGCCAGCGTTTCATTGCTGAAGCTGGACTGGTAGTAGCCCACGCCCACGAACGGACGGAACACGTTGTCAGCCTGGCCGAAGTGGTACTGGCCGCTCAGCGCGACCGGCTGCTGCTCGACGTTGCCCAGGCGGGCATTGTTCGGGCCCTTCACCTTGTGGTCGAACTTGTCGGCGGCGCCCCACAGTTCAACGGCCCAGTTGTCGTTGATGTAGTAGCTGAAGCTGACGGTCGGCGCCGGGCCACCATCGACCTTCTTGATGCCGTCGATCGGATCATTCTTCGGCTGCAGCAGCGCGACGCCGCCAACCACGGCAAAATGCTTGCCCGAAGCGGTATCGGTGGAGCTGCTGTCCTGGGCGAAAGCGGCCGGCGCGAAGGCGGCGGAGGTCAGCAGGGCGAGACTCAGGATACGGATGGAGCGCATGGGGGTATCTCCTAATGTTTCTTGTTTTGGGCCCCCGGTTGCGGGGCGAGCACACCGTAGTCGCCTCAACATGAATCGAATCCGACGCGCGTTAAAAAATAGTTTTCCTTGTTCAGCGATCAGCGCGAAAAGCCTGTATCCATGGGGTTTCTGGTCGTCAGTGGCATTCATTCAGTTGGAGAAGATGTGAGCGCGGCAACGCTGTGCGTCGGCCTGCAAGCGCAGGTGAACGTGGATTGCAGGGTGCTGCTGCTGGGTTCGATGCCAGGCGTGGCATCCCTCCAGGAGCAGCGTTACTACGCGCATCCGCGCAACCGCTTCTGGCCGCTGATGGCCGATATCTGCGGTTTCGACGCGGGCCTGCCCTATGTGCAACGGCTGCAGGCGTTGAGCGCCGCGGGCATCGGCCTGTGGGATGTGATCGGCCGCTGCGAGCGGCGCGGCAGCCTGGATGCCGACATCGTGCGTGGCACGGAAGTGGCCAATGCGCTGCCGGAACTGATCGCCACGCTGCCTGAGCTGAAGCTGATCGGCTGCAATGGTGGTGCCTCGCTGCAGGCGTTCCAGCGCTGGGTGCTGCCACGGCTGGAAACCCCGCCGAAGCTGGTCGCATTGCCGTCGACCAGCCCCGCCAATGCGGCGTGGTCGTTGCCGCGCCTGCGCCAGGCCTGGCAGCCGGTGGCCGACGCGCGGGCGACATGAAGCGGACATCGTCCGGACAATACGCTACCGACTGGTCGCGGCCGCGACCCATGGGCAACAGCCTGTCCCGGCTGCGTGCGTACTGAAAACACCTGTAACGGTTGGCGCTGGACCCCGCTGGCCGCACAATAGACGTTTCCCTACACCAGATTGCCGGAGTTATCCCCATGGCCGAAATCAAGGAAGCACTTGTCCCCGATATCGGTGACTACAGCGATATCCCGGTAATCGAGGTGCTTGTCGCCGTCGGCGACACGGTCAAGAAGGACCAAGGCCTGGTGACGCTGGAAAGCGACAAGGCGACCATGGAAGTGCCGTCCTCGGTGGCTGGCGTGGTCAAGGAACTGAAGGTCAAGGTCGGCGACAGCCTGTCCGAAGGCAAGGTCGTGGCCCTGATCGAAGTGGCCGCAGGCGAAGCCGAAGCCGCCAAGCCGGCGGCTGCCGCGCCGGCCAAGGCCGCTGCCCCGGCTGCCGCTACCCAGAGCGCGCCGGCTCCGGCCGCAGCTGCGCCGGCCGCTCCGGCTGCCAGCGGTGGTGCGGTTGAAGCGCTGGTGCCGGACATCGGCGACTACTCCGGCATTCCGGTCATCGAAGTGCTGGTCGCCGTCGGCGACACGGTCAAGAAGGACCAGGGCCTGGTCACGCTGGAAAGCGACAAGGCCACCATGGAAGTGCCGTCGTCGGTGGCCGGCGTGGTCAAGGAGATCAAGGTCAAGGTCGGCGACAATCTGTCGCAGGGCAATGTGGTCGCCATCATCGAAGCCGAGGGCGCTGCCGCGCCGGCGCCGACCAAGGCTGCCGCTGCGGCCGCTCCGGCTGCCGCCGAGACCGCCACCAAGGTCGAGCCGGTCGCTGTGCCGGTGCAGCCGGACAAGCTGGCGGCCCGCGAGATCGCCTCGGCGGGTACCCCGTCCAGCCCGCCGGTGCAGTTCAACGCCGATGGCGTGCTGCCGGCCAAGGTGCCGTATGCCACCCCGGCGGTGCGTGTGTTCGCCCGCGAACTGGGCGTGGACCTGCTGCAGATCAACGGCACCGAGAAGGGGGGCCGCATCACCAAGGGTGACGTGCAGAAGTTCGTCAAGGCCGCACTCAGTGGTGGCGTGCCGGCTGCCGGCGGTGCTGCTGCCGCTGCCGGTGGTGGCCTGAACCTGCTGCCGTGGCCGAAGGTCGACTTCAGCAAGTTCGGCGAGACCGAAGTCCAGCCGCTGTCGCGCATCAAGAAGATCTCGGGTGCGAACCTGGCCCGCAACTGGGCGATGATCCCGCACGTCACCCAGTTCGAGCAGGCTGACATCACCGACCTGGAAGGCCTGCGCGTGGCGCTGAACAAGGAGAACGAGAAGGCCGGCATCAAGCTGACCATGCTCGCCTTCCTGATCAAGGCCAGCGCCGCGGCGCTGAAGAAGTTCCCGGAATTCAACGCCTCGCTCGATGCCAGCGGTGAAAACCTGACCCTGAAGAAGTACTTCCACATCGGCTTCGCCGCCGACACGCCGAACGGCCTGGTCGTGCCGGTGATCCGCGATGTGGACAAGAAGGGCGTGGTGCAGATCGCGCAGGAAACCGGCGAACTGGCCAAGAAGGCGCGCGACGGCAAGCTGGGCCCGGCCGACATGAGCGGCGGCTGCTTCTCGATCAGCTCGCTGGGCGGCATCGGTGGCACCGCGTTCACCCCGATCGTCAATGCACCGGAAGTGGCCATCCTCGGCGTCTCCAAGTCGTCCATCCAGCCGGTCTGGAACGGCAAGGAATTCGCTCCGAAGCTGATGCTGCCGCTGTCGCTGAGCTACGACCACCGCGTCATCGACGGCGCCCTGGCCGCACGCTTCACCACGTACCTGTCGCAGGTACTGGCCGACATGCGCCGCGTGCTGCTGTAAGGCACCGCTTCGCCCCCACCGTGCGGCCGCAGCCCCTGGCGCGGCCGCGTGAACAGATGCAGTGACAGCCCACCGGCCATGCCGGGCGGGCACGAGGAAAACCCACCATGGCCACGATTGAAGTCAAGGTTCCCGACATCGGCGATTACAGCGATGTGCCGGTGATCGAAGTGTTGGTCGCCGTCGGCGACACGGTGAAGAAGGATCAGGGTCTGGTAACCCTGGAGTCGGACAAGGCCACCCTGGAAGTGCCGTCCTCGGCTGCCGGCGTGGTCAAGGAAATCAAGGTCAAGCTGGGCGACACCCTGTCCGAAGGCGCCGTGGTCGTGGTGCTGGACGCTGAAGGCGCCGCCGAAGCCCCGGCCAAGGCCGCTGCGCCGGCTCCGGCTGCGGCCGCTCCGGCCAGCAAGCCGCCGGTGACCCCGTCGCACCGCGCCCCGGCTGAACCGGCTGCGCCGAAGCCGGCGCTGTCCAGCGGCAAGCCGGCCGACATCGAATGCGAAATGGTCGTGCTGGGCTCGGGCCCGGGCGGCTACACCGCCGCCTTCCGCGCTGCCGATGTCGGCCTGGATACGGTGCTGGTCGAGCGCTACGCCAGCCTCGGCGGCGTCTGCCTCAACGTCGGCTGCATTCCGTCCAAGGCGCTGCTGCACGCCGCAGCGGTCATCGACGAAGTGGCCCACGCCGGTGATTTCGGCGTCGAGTTCGGCAAGCCGACCATCACCCTGGACAAGCTGCGCGAGTACAAGGAAAAGGTCGTCAACCAGCTGACCAAGGGCCTGGCCGGCATGGCCAAGCAGCGCAAGGTCCGCAGCGTGCAGGGCGTCGGCAAGTTTGTTTCGGCAAACGAGCTGGAGATCACTGCTGCTGACGGCAGCACCCAGCTGCTGCGCTTCCAGAAGTGCATCATCGCCGCCGGTTCGCAGGCAGTGAAGCTGCCGAACTTCCCGTGGGACGACAAGCGCGTGATGGATTCCACCGACGCGCTGGAGCTGGCCGAAGTGCCGGGCTCGCTGCTGGTCGTCGGCGGCGGCATCATCGGCCTGGAAATGGCCACGGTGTACGGTGCGCTGGGCAGCAAGGTCACCGTGGTCGAGTTCATGGACCAGCTGATGCCGGGCGCCGACAAGGACCTGGTCAAGCCGCTGGCCGACCGCCTGAAGAAGCAGGGCATCGAAGTGCACCTGAAGACCAAGGCCTCGGGCGTCACCGCCGATGCCAAGGGCATCACCGTCACCTTCGACGCCGCCGAGGAAGGCCAGGCGCCTGCGCTGGCGCAGGGCACCTTCGACCGCGTGCTGGTGGCCGTGGGCCGTTCGCCGAACGGCAGGAAGATCGATGCCGAGAAGGCCGGCGTGCAGGTCACCGACCGTGGCTTCATCCCGGTTGATCGCCAGATGCGCACCAACGTGCCGCACATCTTTGCCATCGGCGACATCGTCGGCAACCCGATGCTGGCCCACAAGGCCACGCACGAGGGCAAGCTGGCCGCCGAAGTGGCTGCTGGCCACAAGAAGGAATGGGTGGCCCGCGTGATTCCGTCGGTGGCCTATACCAACCCGGAAATCGCCTGGGTTGGCGTGACCGAGACCGAAGCCAAGGCCAAGGGCCTGAAGGTCGGCGTGGCCAAGTTCCCGTGGGCCGCCAGTGGCCGCGCGATCGGCATCGGCCGCACCGAGGGCTTCACCAAGCTGATCTTCGACGAAGAAACCCACCGCATCATCGGCGGTGCGATCGTCGGCGTACACGCCGGTGACCTGCTGGCCGAGATCGGCCTGGCGATCGAGATGGGTGCGGAGGCGGAAGACATCGGCCACACCATCCATGCCCACCCGACGCTGAGCGAGTCGGTGGCGATGGCGTCGGAAATCTACGACGGCACGATCACCGATCTGTACATGCCGAAGAAGAAGTAAGGCGCCCGCGCCGTTCCGAACGAAAAGCCCCGGCATCTGCTGGGGTTTTTTGTTCCTCCGCTCCGGATTTTTGCGAGCGGTGGGGCCGCTGCGCGGGTGGCAGGCGTTTGGACAAATGTCCCCCGCCGCCCGCCTGCGGCGGTCGCCTCCTCCTTTACTTTGTCCAAACGCCTGCCACCCGCGCAGCGGCTCGGCTTGCGGACGGTCGAGCCGCAGAGCCACTGCAACAGGCGCATGGATGCGTGACACGCGGAGGGAGCGGGGGGCTGGGTGCGAAGTAAAGGAGGAGGTGACGGCCGCAGGCCGGCGCCGGGGGACATTCGCACCCAGCCCCCCGCTCCCTCAAGCGCTCGACCAACCCGCTTCTGCTCTTCTGACAGGAACCCACAAAAAACGCGGCCCCGATGTTCCGGAGGCCGCGCCAGGAGAGAGGGTGCCGTGGAAGGGGCGGGGGATCAGAACACGAAGCTGATACCGGCCACCGGGCCCTTGAATTCCTGCTTCAGGCCGACAGTACCGTCGCTGCCCTTCTTGTCCACGTCCAGCTTGAACCAGTCGTAGCCGGCGAACACGCCGAAGTTCTTCGTGAAGCGGTAATCGACGATGGCATTGGCGCGGCTCAGGTCGCCCTTGTAGTCATCGAAGCTGCCCCAGCGCGTGTTGAGGTACTGGCCCTGCAGCGTGATCATCCAGCGCTCGGACGGCGTGAAGGTCATGCGCGCGCCCACCACAGGTGCCACGCCATCGGCCTTCTCGTCGAGGAACTGGCCTTCGTACACCGTGCCCAGGTCGGCGTAGCCCTTGGTGCTGACCTTGGCGTACTCGCCACCGATCTGCAGGCCGAGGTCGAAGGTGTCGGTATCAACCACCGAGTAGTCATAGACCAGGCTGGCCACCTGGTACTTCAGCTCACCCTTCACGAAGCTGCCGGCCGGCACGTTCTCACCGCCGAAGGAAATGCCCTGGTCGAGGGTCTCGCGGCGGTCCTTGTCGTACTTGAAGTAGTTGAACAGGAGGCGCTGACGGTTGCTGATGCGGAACATGCCGTCGATGCGCGGCTCCCATTCCTTGCCACCCAGCTTGAAGTCCTGGTTCAGGGAGATGTCCTGGCCGGCCACGGTGGTGCTGCCGCGGAGGGTGTTGTCCGAATCGATGTTCATCGCACCCAGACGGATGGCAAAGCGGTCATCGCCTTCGGCGGCGTGGGCCGCATTGGCGAACGAGGCGCCGGCAGCGAGCAGGGAGAGGGCGAGCAGGGTGGGTACGGGGCGCATCGAAGAGTCCTTGCAGTGGTTCATCAGAATGAAGGCCACTGTGCCGGACAGGTCCGTCCACCATGCGTGAACGTATGGTCCATGGCATGTGTACGGTTCAGTGCTGTCGCGACGATGCAAAAAGATGGCCCCGGAGCCGGGCTTCGGGGCCATCGTGGGACCTGCGGGGCGGAGCCGACGAGGATGCTGCAGGCAGGTCGAATGATCGGACCGGCATGTCTGACGAAAGTTCCGCAGCCTGCGACCAAAGTTCAATAGTGCGTCGCAACATGGTGCGGACGTCATTGTCCCCCTGGTGGCACGCAAAAATGTAACCGTTACCGCAACTTGCGGCTTCCAGGGATGAACAGGGAGCGGTTGTCTCGCAAATTGTCCCATTGCTATAATTTGGCGGCTCGATGAGGCCCCCCTGCTGTAGCCGCCTCAGCCCTCCACTTGCAACCACGCGGGACGTCCTGTGCTGAACTCCGTTGATGCGGGTCGGCGACTGATGCTGCGCGCCGCGGTCTACCCGCTGGCCGCAGTGGCTGTCCTGGCCCTGGCCTTCCTGCTGGTAGGTCCGAAATACGCCCTCGGCGCGCTGGCGTCCGGTGTGGCCATTTCGGCCGGTGGCTGGGTGGCGGCACGGATGGCACTGGGCGGTGGGGCACTGGCCGCAGGATCGGCGATGGCTCGCCTGATCATTGCGATCGTGGCCAAGTGGGTCGTGGTTTTCGGCGTCCTGCTGGTGGGGTTCCTGGTCTTCAAGCTGCCTGCATTGGCGCTGTTGGCCGGTATCGCCGTCGGCTTGATGTTCCAGGTCCTGGCGATGGCCAGGCGTTGACAGAATTCAATTAACTGAAGGTTCCGGACACATGGCGGGCGAGGCTCTAACCCCTACCAGCTACATCCAGCATCACCTGCACAACCTGACCGCGCCGGTCGGCAAGGGTGAGGGTATGTTCTGGCATATCCACGTCGATACCTTCCTCACCGCGGTCCTGATGGGCCTGGTGATCGTTGTCGCGTTCTGGCTGGGCACCCGCAAGGCCACCGCCGGCGTGCCGGGCAAGTGGCAGGCCTTCGTTGAAATCTGCCTGGAGTTCGTCGACCGCCAGGCCAAGGACACCTACCACGGCAAGAGCAAGCTGGTCACGCCGATCGCCATCACCATCTTCTTCTGGATTCTGCTGATGAATCTGCTGAAGATGATCCCGGCCGATTTCATCGCCAAGCCGCTGGAATGGGCGGGCGTGCACTACTGGAAGCCGGTGCCGACCGCTGACGTCAATGCCACCTTGGGCATGGCCATCAGCGTGTTCTTCCTGATGCTGTTCTTCGCGCTCAAGTCCAAGGGCCTGGGCGGCTTCATCAAGGAATTCCTGACGGCCCCGTTCGGCAAGTGGATGATGCCGTTCAACCTGATCCTCAACATCGTCGAGTGGCTGAGCAAGCCGATCTCGCTGGCGATGCGACTGTTCGGCAACATGTTCGGCGGCGAAATCGTGTTCCTGCTGATCTGGGTGCTGGGTGGTGCCGGTTTCTTCGGTGCCATTGCCGGTGGTGTGTTCGGCCTCGGCTGGATGCTGTTCCACCTGCTGGTGATCCCGCTGCAGGCCTTCATCTTCATGATGCTGTCGATCGTGTACCTGAGCCTGTCGGAAGACGCTCACTGAGTTTCAAGCTTCAACGCGTTTCAACCTTCATCCGTTTCATCACCCTTAGCAACTTAAGTTCCTGGAGATAACCATGTACTTCGCCGTCCTGACCAACTTCGCGCAGATTCAGAGCTCCACCGCCCTTGCCGTCGGCATCATGATCGGCCTGGCCGCGCTGGGCGCCGGTCTGGGTCTGGCCATCATGGCTGGTAAGTTCCTGGAGTCGGCCGCCCGCCAGCCGGAACTGATCCCGGTCCTGCAGGTCCGCATGTTCATCACCGCCGGCCTGATCGACGCCGCGTTCATCATCTCGGTCGCCGTTGGCCTGCTGCTGGCCTTCGCCAACCCGCTGTCGGCTGCCTTCGCTGGCGCCGTCACCAAGGCTCTGGCCGGCTGATACAGCGGTTTGAGACGACCGGGTGCTGATGCACCCGGTTTCGGATGAAGGCCGGATGTGCCGCTACGGCGGCGCGTCCACC
Organism: Stenotrophomonas sp. YJH_SMC_25; assembly: GCF_059369595.1. Classification (NCBI taxonomy): domain Bacteria; kingdom Pseudomonadati; phylum Pseudomonadota; class Gammaproteobacteria; order Lysobacterales; family Lysobacteraceae; genus Stenotrophomonas; species Stenotrophomonas sp. YJH_SMC_25. Next base: position 294,012 of record NZ_JCAFSV010000003.1, read on the forward strand.
CCGAAACCAGCGATCGAGCTAACCATGAATATCAATTTCACCCTTCTTGCGCAGGCGCTGGCCTTCGCTGGTCTGATCTGGATCATCGCGACCAAGATCTGGCCGCCGCTGATGAACGCGATCGAAGAGCGCCAGCAGAAGATTGCTGAAGGCCTCGCTGCTGCCGACCGCAGCCAGAAAGATCTGGCCCAGGCGCAGGAGAAGGTCAACGAAGCGCTGAAGGAAGCACGCACCAAGGCCAACGAGATCATCGATCAGGCCCACGCGCGTGCCAACCAGATCGTTGATGCTGCCCGTAACGAAGCGATCACCGAAGCCACCCGTCAGAAGGAACTGGCCCAGGCTGAAATCGACGCCGCCGCCAACCGTGCCCGTGAAGATCTGCGCAAGCAGGTGTCCGCGCTGGCCGTGACCGGTGCCGAAAAGCTGCTCAAGCGCGAAATCGACGCCAACGCCCACAAGGCGCTGCTCGACGAGCTGGCCTCGGAGATCTAAGGATGAGCCAGGCCCTCACGCTTGCCCGCCCGTACGCCCGCGCCGCGTTCGCGACCGCGCGCGACGAAGGCGCGTTCGCGCCGTGGTCGGACGCCCTGGCGTTCTCCGCCCACGTCGCCGCCGACCCGCGCGTGGCGGCCCTGCTCGCCAACCCGGAGCTGGGTCGTGACGACGCCGTCGCCCTGCTGGCGCCGGTGTCCCACGGCGAGACCTACTCGCGCTTCCTGGCCATCCTGGCCGAATCGCATCGTCTGCCGCTGCTGCCGGAGATTTCCGGCATGTTCGACGCCCTGCGCGCCGAAGCCGAGCACGTGGTCAAGGCCACCGTCACCTCGGCCGCCGAACTGTCGGCCGGTGAGCTGGACGCGATCAAGGTCGCGCTGCGCAAGCGCTTCAACCGCGAGGTCGACGTGACCACCGCGGTCGATGCCTCGCTGATCGGCGGCGCCGTGATCGACGCCGGCGACGTGGTCATCGATGGTTCGCTGAAGGGCAAGCTGGCCCGTCTGCAGACCGCGCTCGCTAACTGAATTCATTTAACGTCCGGCCCCGCTGCCGGCACTAGGACTTGACGATGGCAACCACGCTCAACCCCTCCGAAATCAGCGAACTGATCAAGAACCGCATCGAGAAGGTCAAGCTGGCCGCGGAATCGCGCAACGAAGGCACCGTGACCAGCGTGTCCGACGGCATCGTGCGCATCTTCGGTCTGGCCGACGTGATGCAGGGCGAAATGATCGAACTGCCGAACAACACCTTCGCCCTGGCCCTGAACCTGGAGCGCGACTCGGTCGGCGCCGTGGTGCTGGGTGACTACGAGCACCTGCGCGAAGGCGACGTCGCCAAGACCACCGGCCGCATCCTGGAAGTGCCGGTCGGTCCGGAACTGCTGGGCCGCGTCGTGAACGCGCTGGGCGAGCCGATCGACGGCAAGGGCCCGCTGGGCACCGACCTGACCGCTCCGGTGGAGCGTGTTGCGCCGGGCGTGATCTGGCGTAAGTCGGTCGACCAGCCGGTGCAGACCGGCTACAAGTCGGTCGACTCGATGATCCCGATCGGCCGTGGCCAGCGCGAGCTGATCATCGGTGACCGCCAGACCGGCAAGACCGCGATGGCGATCGATGCCGTGATCAACCAGAAGGGCACCGGCATCAAGTGCGTGTACGTTGCGATCGGCCAGAAGGCTTCGACCATCGCCAACATCGTGCGCAAGCTGGAAGAGAACGGCGCGCTGGCCCACACCATCGTGGTGGCCGCGACCGCTTCCGAATCGGCTGCCATGCAGTACATCAGCGCCTACTCGGGCTGCACCATGGGTGAGTACTTCATGGACCGCGGCGAAGACGCGCTGATCGTGTACGACGATCTGTCCAAGCAGGCTGTCGCCTACCGCCAGATCTCGCTGCTGCTGAAGCGCCCGCCGGGCCGTGAAGCCTACCCGGGTGACGTGTTCTACCTGCACTCCCGTCTGCTCGAGCGCGCTGCCCGCGTGTCCGAGGAATACGTCGAGAAGTTCACCGAAGGCAAGGTCACCGGCAAGACCGGTTCGCTGACCGCGCTGCCGATCATCGAAACCCAGGCCGGCGACGTGTCCGCCTTCGTTCCGACCAACGTGATCTCGATCACCGACGGCCAGATCTTCCTGGAAACCGACCTGTTCAACGCCGGCATCCGCCCGGCCGTGAACGCCGGTATCTCGGTGTCGCGCGTCGGTGGCTCGGCCCAGACCAAGATCATCAAGAAGCTGTCCGGCGGCATCCGTATCTCGCTGGCCCAGTACCGCGAGCTGGCTGCGTTCGCGCAGTTCGCCTCGGACCTGGACGAAGCGACCCGCAAGCAGCTGGAGCGTGGCCAGCGCGTCACCGAGCTGATGAAGCAGAAGCAGTACGCGCCGATGTCGATCGCCAACCAGGCACTGTCGATCTACGCCGTCAACGAGGGTTACCTCGACGACGTGCCGGTCAACAAGCTGCTGGCGTTCGAAGAAGGCCTGCACGCCCACTTCGCCAACACCCAGGGCGAGCTGGTCAGCAAGGTCAACGCCACCGGCGGTTGGGACAACGACATCGAAGGTGCCTTCAAGAAGGGCATCGCCGAGTTCAAGACCACCGGCAGCTGGTAATCGCGGTCCTGTAGAGCGGAGCCGCTGGCTCCGCTGGACCAGATGACAAACGGTTGAACAACGCGGGGCAGCAGCCCCGCGCCACGGGAAACAAGAGATGGCAAGCGGACGCGAAATCAAAACCAAGATCAAGAGCGTGCAGAACACCCGCAAGGTGACGCGCGCCCTGGAAATGGTCTCGGCCTCCAAGATCCGCAAGGCGCAGGATCGGATGAAGACCTCGCGTCCGTACGCGCAGGCGATGAAGCAGGTGATCGGTCACCTGGCCCAGGCCAGCACCGACTACCAGCATCCGTTCCTGGTCGAGCGTGAGCAGGTCAAGCGGGTCGGCTTCATCGTGATCTCCTCCGATCGCGGCCTGGCCGGCGGCCTGAACAACAACTTGTTCCGCAAGATGCTGGGCGAAGCCAAGGCATGGCAGGACAAGGGTGCGGAAGTGGACCTGGTGACCATCGGCCAGAAGGCTTCGACCTTCTTCCGCCGCGTGAAGGTCAACATGGTCGGCAGCGTGACCCACATCGGCGACGTGCCGAAGCTGGAATCGCTGATCGGTGTGATCAAGGTCATGCTCGACGCCTTCACCGAAGGCAAGATCGACCGCGTGTACCTGGTCTACAACCGCTTCGTGAACACCATGGTGCAGAAGGCCAGCTTCGATCAGCTGCTGCCGCTGCCGCCGGCTGAGAAGCAGGTCGCTCACCACGACTGGGATTACCTGTACGAACCCGATGCCGCGACCGTGCTCGAGCACGTGATGACGCGTTACATCGAGTCGCTGGTGTACCAGGCACTGCTGGAAAACGTCGCCTCCGAGCATGCGGCACGCATGGTTGCGATGAAGGCGGCGAGCGACAACGCCAACAAGCTGATCGGCACCCTGCAGCTCGTCTACAACAAGGCGCGCCAGGCAGCGATCACCCAGGAAATCTCCGAAATCGTCGGCGGCGCGGCAGCAGTCTGACCGCGTTCGTTCAAAGCACACATTAGAGGATGCAGCAATGAGTCAGGGCAAGATCGTTCAGATCATCGGCGCGGTCGTCGACGTCGAATTCCCGCGTGAATCGGTGCCGAAGGTGTACGACGCACTGAAGGTGGAAAACACCGAGATCACCCTCGAAGTCCAGCAGCAGCTGGGCGACGGCGTGGTGCGTACCATCGCCCTCGGTTCCACCGACGGCCTGAAGCGCAACCTGGTTGCCGTCAACACCGGCCGTGGCATCTCGGTGCCGGTCGGCGCCGGCACCCTGGGCCGCATCATGGACGTGCTCGGTCGTCCGATCGACGAAGCCGGCCCGGTGGCCGCCAGCGACAGCTGGGAAATCCACCGTGCGGCCCCGTCGTACGAAGACCAGTCCCCGGCCACCGAACTGCTGGAAACCGGCATCAAGGTCATCGACCTGATGTGCCCGTTCGCCAAGGGCGGCAAGGTCGGCCTGTTCGGCGGCGCCGGCGTCGGCAAGACCGTCAACATGATGGAGCTGATCAACAACATCGCCAAGGCGCACAGCGGTCTGTCCGTGTTCGCCGGCGTGGGTGAGCGTACCCGTGAGGGCAACGACTTCTACCACGAAATGAAGGACTCCAACGTCCTCGACAAGGTGGCGATGGTGTACGGCCAGATGAACGAGCCGCCGGGCAACCGTCTGCGCGTCGCCCTGACCGGCCTGACCATGGCCGAGTACTTCCGCGACGAGAAGGACGAAAACGGCAAGGGCAAGGACGTCCTGCTGTTCGTCGACAACATCTACCGCTACACCCTGGCCGGTACCGAAGTGTCGGCACTGCTGGGCCGCATGCCGTCCGCCGTGGGTTACCAGCCGACCCTGGCCGAGGAAATGGGCGTCCTGCAGGAGCGCATCACCTCGACCAAGAACGGTTCGATCACCTCGATCCAGGCCGTCTACGTTCCCGCGGACGACCTGACCGACCCGTCGCCGGCGACCACCTTCGCCCACCTGGACTCGACCGTCACCCTGTCGCGTTCGATCGCCTCGCTGGGTATCTACCCGGCCGTCGATCCGCTGGACTCCACCAGCCGCCAGATGGACCCGCTGGTCATCGGCCATGAGCACTACGACACCGCCCAGCGCGTCCAGCAGACCCTGCAGAAGTACAAGGAACTGAAGGACATCATCGCGATCCTGGGCATGGACGAACTGTCCGAAGAGGACAAGCAGGCCGTGTCGCGCGCCCGTAAGATCGAGCGCTTCTTCAGCCAGCCGTTCCACGTGGCTGAAGTGTTCACCGGTTCGCCGGGCAAGTACGTGCCGCTGAAGGACACCATCCGTGGCTTCAAGGCCATCGTCGATGGCGAGTACGACCACCTGCCGGAACAGGCGTTCTACATGGTCGGCGGCATCGAAGAAGCGGTCGAGAAGGCCAAGAAGATGGCCGAGAAGGCCTGATCCGGGGCGGGTGGGAGCGATCCTGCCCGACCTGACGCCGGCGCCGGGCAACCGCCCGCGCCGGTGGACTCCCACGGTGGCATTGCGCCGCCGCGAACAGCGAAGAGATTTGCATGAGCACGATCCGTTGCGACATCGTCAGCGCCGAGCAGGAAATCTTCCGTGGCGAAGCGACCCTGGTCGTGGCCACCGGTGAGCTGGGCGAACTGGGCATCGCGCCCAAGCACGCGCCGCTGATCACCCGCCTGAAGCCGGGCAAGGTGGTGGTGACCACGCCGAATGGCGAGCAGCTGGATTTCGCCATTTCCGGCGGCATCCTGGAAGTGCAGCCGCAGGTGGTGACCGTGCTGGCCGACACCGCGATCCGCGCGCAGGACATCGACGAAGCCTCGGTCCGCAAGGCCAAGGAAGAAGCCGAGCGCATCCTGGCCAACCGCGGTGAAGCCATGGAAGTGGCCGAAGCCCAGCAGAAGCTGGCGGAAGCCGTCGTCCAGCTGCAGGCCCTGGAACGCCTGCGCAAGACCCTCAAGCACTGAGGTTCCGCGCTGCATCCACGAAAACGCCGGCCCTGCGCCGGCGTTTTTGTTCGGGTGGCTGGGTAGAGCCGACCGGGTAGATTCGACTGGGTAGAGTCGACTGTTAGTCGACTGCTCTACGTTCAGGCCGCGAAAATCCCGCGCTGCGCGCGTTAGTCGACTAACAGTCGACTCTACCAGTCCCGGTCCCCAGTCCCGATCCCCGATCCCGATCCCGATCCTGGTGCCGTCTCAGCGATACACCACGTACCGCATCAGCAGGAACGACACACACGCCAGGCCGCCTTCCACCAGCGGTTTGGCCAGCCAGGTGTACTGCAGGCCCAGCGCATGGTCCACCAGGCTCACCAGCAATGTGCTCGCCACGGTGAGCAGCAGCCATAGACTGAAAAAGCGTGCAAATCGCTTCCATCCCAGCTTGCGGGTGCCGGCCTCGGCAAAGGTGTAGCGGCCGTTGAGCCAGAAGCCCAGCAGCATGCCGGCCAGGCGCCCGGCGATGTTGGCCGGCGCCACGGGCATGCCCAGTGCGGTGGTGACCACGAACACGAGCCAGTCGAGCAGCAGCTGCACGAGCCCGATGACGAGGTAGGCGCTTCCCTGGCGGACGAGGCTCATCGGCATGGCGAAGGGAGGAGGGATGCCCATGTTAACGGCGCACGCTCTAGAATCACCGGCAACGAACCACGGACCGCCGTTCCCATGACCCAACCCCTGCACGTCATCATCCTCGCTGCCGGCGCAGGCAAGCGCATGAAGTCGGTGCTGCCGAAGGTGCTGCAGCCGATCGCGGGCCAGCCGATGCTGGCGCACGTGATCGACGCGGCCCGTGAGCTCCAGCCGGCGGCGATCCACGTGGTCCATGGCCACGGCGGCGAGGCGGTGCGCCAGTACTTCGCCGGCCAACCCGACCTGCAATGGGCCGAGCAGGCACAGCAGCTCGGCACCGGCCACGCGGTAGCGCAGGCGATGCCCCAGGTTCCCGACCTGGCGCAGGTGCTGGTCCTGTACGGCGACGTGCCGCTGATCCGTGCGCAGACCCTGCGCGACCTGCTCGCACAGCCGGGCCGGCTGGCGGTACTGGTGGCCGATGTCGATGACCCGACCGGATATGGCCGCGTGCTGCGCGATGCCGAGGGCAAGGTTGGCGCGATCATCGAGCAGAAGGACGCCACCGATGACCAGCTGCGCGTGCGCACGATCAATACCGGCATCATCGCGGCCGAATCGACTGCGCTGCGCCGTTGGCTGTCGCAGCTTTCCAACAGCAATGCACAGGGCGAGTACTACCTCACCGATGTCTTTGCGTTTGCCGCCCATGAATACACGCCGGCCGAAATGGCGCTGGTGGCCGACGCGCAGGAGGCCGAAGGGGCAAACGACCCCTGGCAGCTCTCGCAGCTGGAGCGCGCCTGGCAGCGTCGTGCGGTACGGGCCCTGTGCGCACAGGGGGCGCGCGTGCGCGATCCGGCCCGGCTCGACATCCGCGGCACTGTCACCGTGGGCAGCGACGTGCTGGTCGACGTCGATGTCGTGCTCGAGGGCAACGTGGTGCTCGGCGACGGCGTCACCGTCGGTCCGTTCAACCGTTTGAAGGACGTCAACCTTGGGCCGGGCACCGAAGTGCGTGCGCACTGCGACCTGGAGGGCGTGGTTACCGAGGGCGCCGCGCAGATCGGCCCGTTCGCGCGCCTGCGACCGGGCACCGTGCTGGCCGATGGCGTGCACGTCGGCAACTTCGTCGAGACCAAGAAGGTCACGCTGGGTGTCGGTAGCAAGGCCAATCACCTCACCTACCTGGGCGATGCGGTGATCGGCAGCAAGGTGAACATCGGCGCTGGCACCATCACCTGCAACTACGATGGCGTGAACAAGTCGACCACCACCATCGGCGACAACGCGTTCATCGGCTCCAACAGTTCGCTGGTGGCACCGGTGACCATTGGCGACGGCGCGACCATTGCCGCCGGTTCGGTCATCACCCGCAACGCGCCGGACGGCAAGCTGACACTGGCGCGTGCCCGACAGGAAACCATCGATGGCTGGAAGCGCCCGCTCAAGAAGTCCTGAGCCCCGCATTCCCCGCGCCGATGAACTCGGTGTGCTGCCCGGCATCGAGCAGCGCGCCGGCGAGGTGTTGAGGGGCCATGAGGCCTATCCGGTGTTCGCCGGGCATGGCCTGGACCTGCCGACACTACAGGATGGCCTTGAACGCGGGCAGCTGTGGGTGGTGGATGCGGCTGACGGTGGCATCGCCGGCTATCTGCTTGCCGGCGAACTGGCAGGTGAGTTCCACGTGCTGCAGATGGATGTGGATCCTGCACACGCGCGGCAAGGTCATGGGCGCACGTTGTTGCGCCATGCATTGGTACAGGCCCGGGCGGCGGGCTATCGCTCGGCCGTGCTGACCACGTTGTCCGACGTGCCGTGGAATGCGGCCTTCTATGCCAGTGAAGGGTTCGTCGCCGCACCGGAGGCGGAGTGGGGTGCAGGGCTGCAGGCGGTGATGGCCGAAGAGGCCGCGCTGGGGTTTCCGATGCATCTACGCGTGGCGATGCGGCAGGCCTGGTAGATGCCGGCCTCGGTCGGCATATCCACGCATCGCGTGGATCTACCCGATCGGTCCGCTCAACCCACCGGCAGCAGGATCGACACGCACAACCCGCCATCGCCGCGGTTCTGCAGTGACACCCGTCCGCCGTGGGCCTCCACGATCTCCCGCGTCAGCGCCAGCCCCAGCCCGGTGCCATTGCGCTTGGTCGAATAGAACGGCATCAGTGCGTTCTGCAGCACCTGCTCGTTCATGCCCTTGCCGCGGTCAAGCACGTCCAGGCGCAGCCACTGCGGCAGCCGGGTCAGCTGTACCTGCACATCGTCGTTGGGCGGCTCGGCTTCAGCGCAGGCTTCGTGCGCATTCTTCAGCAGGTTCAACAACGCCTGCCCGAACTGCGCGATGTCGATGCGGCTGCTCAGCTCCTCGTCCGGCTCACGTTCCATGCCGAACGGGATCTGCTGGCGCAGGCTGGACAGGAACGGCGCCCAGTGCACGGTCTGCAGCTGCGGCTGTGGCAGCTTGGCAAAGCGCGCATAGCCACGGATGAAGCCTTCCAGGTGGCGTGCGCGGTCCTCGATGGTGGTGAAGATCTCGGGCAGCCGGTCAAAGCGTTCACGCTGCACCAGCACGCCGCCGGAATGGGCGAGCGAAGCAATCGGCGCCAGTGAGTTGTTGAGCTCGTGGCTGATTACCCGGATCACCTTCTTCCAGGTCTGCACTTCCTGGCGGCGCAGTTCGGCGGTCAACAGGCGCACCAGCAGCAGGTCGTGTGGGCGGCCGTTGAGCTGGAACGCACGCCGCGAGAGGTGGTAGACCTGCTCGTCGTCCTCGTCACCATCCTCGCCTTCGGCGTGCACCGCGAACAGGCTGTCACCGCCACGGGCGATGGCATCGCGCAGTTCCACCGGCACCTGTTCCAGCACGTCTTCCAGGCGTTGGCCTTCCAGTTTCCAGCCGCCGTGCAGCAGCTTGCGCGCGGCCAGGTTGGAGAACACCACGCGGGCGATGCCATCACCGCCGGAGGCGATCAACAGCATCGCAACCGGCGTGTTCTGCACCATGGTGTCCAGCAGCAGCTCACGTTGCACCAGGCCCTGCCGCTGCTCACGCAGTACATCACCCAGTTCCCGGTGTGCCTGCACCAGGTCGCCGAGCTCGTCATTGCCGGGCCAGTGCACGCCGAAGTTGTATTCGCCGTCGCGATAGCTGCTGGTGGTGCCCGCCAGGGCCCGCATCAGTGACCGCACCGGGGCGGTGGCCCGACGCAGCGTCCACCACATCAGCGACAGCAGGATCAGCGCCGACACCGTGGTCACCACCCAGCCATGGTCCATCCAGTAGGCCAGCAGCCACGGAAGTGCCGCAGCCAGTGCCAGCACCGGCAGCAGGCGCAGGAACAGGCGGAAAGTGAACGAGCGCCGCTTCATTCGCGTGGAATACCGTGGCGGTCCATGCGCCGGTACAGCGCCTGGCGGCTCAGGCCGAGCTCGGCGGCAGCCTGGGCGATGACGCCATGGTTACGCGCCAGCACCTCCTCGATGCGTGCGCGGTCGGGATCATTGCCTGCGCTGGGTGCCGGTCGTGGTACGACGGCTGCGCGCGGCAGGTTGAGATCGGCCACTTCGATGCGGTTGCCGGTGGCCAGCAGTTCGGCACGCTGGATCACGTTGCGCAGCTCGCGCACGTTGCCTGGCCAGGGGTGCCGCTGCAGTGCTGCGGTGGCGGCGCTGGACAGCGGCTTGCCAGCGGTCAGGAATCGCTCGGCCAGCGGCACGATGTCGCCCGGGCGGTCGGCCAGCGGCGGCAGCACCAGTTCCACCGTGTTGAGGCGGTAATAGAGATCTTCGCGGAAGGTACCGTCGCGGATCATCGCCGGCAGGTCGGCATTGGTCGCGCTGACCACGCGGACCTTGACCTGGCGCTCGCGGTTGGAACCCAGGCGCTCGAAGCGGCCGGTTTCCAGCACGCGCAGCAGCTTCATCTGCCCGCCCAGCGACAGGTTGCCGATCTCATCCAGGAACAGGGTGCCACCATCGGCGGCCTCGAACTTGCCTTCGCGCGCCTTGTTGGCGCCGGTATACGCACCGGCCTCGGCACCGAACAGTTCGGCTTCGATCAGTTCCGAGGGCAGCGCGCCACAGTTGACCGCCACGAACGGGCCCTTGGCCACCAGCGAATTGGCCTGGATGATCTGCGCGATCTTCTCCTTGCCGGCACCGTTCGCGCCGGTGATCAGTACCGGCAGTTCCGAGCGTGCGACCTGGCAGGCGAGGGCGATGACGCGCTCGCTGGCGGGGTCGGCGAAGACCGCGCCGCACAGGTCGTACTTCTCTTCCAGCGCGTTGCGCTGGTGCAGTTCACGGCTGCGGCGCCGGTCCAGTTCGCGGCGTGCCTCGGACAGTTCCAGCAGGTTGTTGACCGTGGTCATCAGCTTGCGGTCGTCCCAGGGCTTGGCCAGGTAGTCGGCCGCACCGGCCTTGACCAGGTCCACTGCACTGCTCAGGTGGGTCCAGGCGGTCAGCAGGATCACCGGCAGGTCCGGATGGCGCGCACGGATCTGCGCGAACAACGCTTCGCCCTCCTCACCGGAGGTGGTGTCCTCGCTGAAGTTCATGTCCTGGATCACCAGATCGACCGGCTGCGACTCGAGCAGGGCCAGCCCATCGGCGGGCGTGTGCGCCTGCAGGGTGTCGATGTCGTGCAGGGAGAACAGCACGTCCAGCGCAGTACCCACGCTGGCGTTGTCGTCGATGATCAGGATCGCAGGCATCAAGCGGTTCTGCAGAAAGGGATGGGCGGCGCCGATGGAGCCGTTCGTGTCCACGCACCGGGAGAGCCCGACGCCACCCATCAAGCATAGCCAAACCTGTGGCCGTGCAGGAGCGGATGATGCTCAGCGCCCGGGTGGGGCTGGCGGAGGTGGTGGCGCGGGTGGTGGCGGGACCTCCAATGCCTGTCGCCACGCAGCGGCGTTGACCGCCACCGTCAGTTCGCGCTTGTCGCGGCGCAGCAACAGATAGGCGCTGGCCGCGTGGGAATGGCGCAGTGCCTCGGCCAGATGTTCAACCCGGCGCACCGCCGTGTCGTCCACGCGGAGGATGCGATCGCCACTGCGCACGCCGAAGCACACTTCCGGGCTGGCGGCCTCCACATGCACCTGGCCTTCGGTCGAGCGCAGCGACAGCCGCGCTCCATCGCGGCGCCATTCTAGCGTCTGTGCGCTGCCACCACCGGCCAGCGCCGGCAGGGGCAGTAGCAGCATCAGGCACATCGCGCAGGCACGCATCTCACGCGCCCCGCGTGGCGACCGCAGGCGGTACCGCCGCCGCACGCCGTGCCGGACCGAACACCGCAATCTGGCCCAGTATCCATAGCAGCAGCGCACCCAGCGGCAGGTAGTACAGCGGCATGCGCGGCAGCTCGTACAGGTTCATCAGGGCCAGGTTGATCGCGTACGCCGCCAGCATGCCCAGCATGATGCCCAGCGAGGCCAGCAGGAAGTTCTCGGTCTGGAAGTAGCGCAGGATCTGCCCGCGGGTGGCGCCCAGCGCACGGCGGATGCCGATCTGCTTGCTGCGCTGCTGCACCCAGAAGCTGGCCAGGCCGATGATGCCCAGCGCAGTGACCACCAGCAGCGAGATGCTGACGGTGATCAGCAGGCCGACCATCGCGCGGTCGTTCTTGAAGAAGTCCTTGCGCTGGTCTTCATAGGTCAGCTTGTCGCGCATCAGGCGGTTGGGGTCGTTGCGCTCCAGCGCGGCGGCACCGGCATCGAGCACCTCCTGGCGGCGTTCCGGCGAAGTGCGCAACACGTACGTGCCACCCTTGTCGAAGCTGACCCGGATCGGCAGCAGCATCGAGTTGGTCCAGTTGTCATTCCAGCCATTGGGCGTGCTGAGCGTGTCGACGATGCCGACCACATGCAGCGACTGCTTGCCCATGTAGTAGGTCTTGCCCAGGGCGCTGCCGTTGGGCTCCATCTTGGCGGCGGTGGCCTGGGTGAGGATGACCGGGATGGCCTTTTCCTTGGCGCCACCCTTGCTGACGTCTTCGAAGTTCTGGTACTCGTCGGGCAGGAAATCGCGGCCAGCGATCAGATTGATGCCCATCGTGGCCAGCCCGTTCTCGGACAGGGTGTACATCGAAGCGTTGGTGGTCGGCCGTTCCTGGTCGATCACCCGCGAGATGCTGCTGCTGGAGGATCCGTTGCGGAAGGGAACCTGGTTGATGATGGTGACGTTGCTGACGCCGGGAATCGCGCGCAGCGATGCCAGGTCCTCGCGGGTGCGGGACATGGCGTCGGTCTGCTTGCCGATGCCGCTGACGCGCAGCATCACCAGTTCGCTCTCGGCGATGCCGCTGGGCATGCTGATCTTTTCCACGCGCTGGCTGACCAGGAACAGCGCGTTGCAGACGATGGCGCAGGTCAGTGCGACTTCCAGCACGATCAGGGCGGCAGCGGTCTTGTGCCGGCGCAGCGTGCTGAGGATGGGGCGGATGTCCATGGGAGTCCTCGTTCGGGTGCTTACTGCGACTTGAGCTGGATGGCCGGGGTGACCTGCATCGCGCGCCAGGCGGGCAGGAATCCGGCGGCGAGGCTGGCGAACAGGGTCAGGCCCAGCGCGAGCAGCAGCATGTTGCCGTCCAGGTGGGCCAGCTTTGCGTATTCCACCGGCTGCTGGCGCACCGCGAACAGGCCAAGCAGGGCCAGGCCGATACCCAGCACGCCACCGACCACGCCCACCGCGCCGGCTTCCACCAGGCACTGCAGGAAGATCTGGCCACGGCTGGCACCGAGTGCACGGCGCACGCCGATCTCACCACTGCGGCGCAGGAACTTGGCCAGCAGCAGGCCTACCGTGTTGACCAGGCAGACACCGAGGAAGCCCAGCGCCAGCCACAGCTGCAGGCGCACGTCGCTGGGCACTGCACCATTGAAGTCCAGCCATTCCATCACGGTGCGCAGGCGCACGTTCGGTGGGTGCTTGAAGCGGCCGGCCTCGCGCTGCTGGGTCGAATAGTTCTCCAGGTAGCGGCGGTAGTCGCCGGCCTTGGCCGGGTCCATTTCCACCCAGTACTGCAGCCACGCGCACGGTGCATTGAGCGAGTAGCTGTTGCCGTCGGGGTTTTCGCCGAAGCAGTTCATGTTGCCGTTGTTGCCGAGCTTCAGGTCCAACGAGGTGGAGATCGGCAGCAGCAGGTCTTCGTTCTTGCCGTAGCTGCCGGTGGTCAGGTCGTAGAAGTGCGGCTCCGGGCTCCATTCCTTCATCACGCCGACGATGCGGTAACTCTGGCCTTCCATGCGCAGGTCGCGGCCCACGCTGTTGGCGCCCTGGTACAGCTTGTCGTTGAGCGCCTTGGAGATGACCACCACGCGTGCGCGGCCTTCATCGTCCTCGCGCGTCCAGGGGCGGCCGTACTGCATGGGCACCTCGAACATCGGGAAGAAGTCGGCCGAGGTCCAGCGGGTGTCGATGCTGAAGGGCTTGAGCGTGCTGTTGTCCGGTTCGATGGTGCCGCCGCCGCCGCTCATCAGCGCCTGGCGCTCGCCCTTGGCCTCGCGCAGCAGCGCTTCACCGTCGAAGCGGGTCAGCTGGGTTTCCGGTTCCTCGCCGGCGACATAGGCGCCGGTCGCGGCATCGAGCTGCACGTAGAACAGGCGGTCACTCTTGCCCGGAATCGGGTCGCCGGACAGCACGTGGAATACGGTCAACGTGGTCATCGAGGCGCCGATGCCGAGCGCGATGGCGATCACCATCAGCGCGGTCAGGACCTTGTTGCGGCGGAAACTGCGCGCCGCCAATCGGGCGTAGTAGGCGAACATGGTCGGGCCCTCACTCGTTGACGGCGACGATGTGGCGCAACGGCGTGGCCAGCACCGGCTCGCGCACCAGGTCGGTCACCTGGCCATCGACGATGTGCACGTTGCGCTGCGCACGCGCGGCCAGTTCCGGGTCGTGGGTGACCATCACGATGGTGGTGCCGGCGGCGTTGATCTCCTCCAGCAGCTCCATCACGCCCCGGGCCATCTGCGTATCCAGATTGCCGGTCGGTTCGTCGGCCAGCAGCAGGCGCGGGCTGCCGGCCAGCGCACGCGCGATGGCCGCGCGCTGCTGCTGGCCACCCGACAGTTCATTCGGATAGTGCTTCATGCGCGAGCCCAGGCCGACCTGGGTCAGTGCCTTCTCGATGCGTTCGCGGCGCTCGTTGGCGCTCATCCTGCGATAGCGCAGCGGAACGTCGACGTTGTCGAACAGGTTCAGGTCGGGGATCAGGTTGAAGCCCTGGAAGATGAAGCCGATCTTCTGGTTGCGCAGGCGGCTGCGGGCGTCGTCGCCCAGCGTGCTCACGTCCTGGCCGTCCAGCATGTAGGTACCGCTGGTGAAGGTTTCCAGCAGGCCGGCGATGTTGAGGAAGGTGGTCTTGCCGGAGCCGGACGGGCCGGTGACCGCGACGAACTCACCTTCCTTGACCTGCAGTTCCAGCGAGCGCAGTGCGTGGGTTTCCACCTGTTCGGTGCGGAAGACCTTGGCGACCGAACGCATTTCGAGCATGTACATGGGGTGTCCTCTCTCCAGGATTCAGGTATCAGGTATCAGTTGACGGAGACGCGTTCGGCGTCCTTGAACAGGTCGCTGCCGGAGACCACGATGCGGTCGCCCGGCTGCACACCCGACTTGATTTCCACTTCGCCCAGGCTGCTGACGCCCAGTTCCACCGGACGGCGCACGGCGGTGCGGCCATCCATCACGTAGGCCATGCCATTGCCCTGTTCGACGAACGGGCCGCGCTCGACCTTGAGCACGTTCCTGCGGGTATCGAGCAGCACGCGCACCGACATCCGCTGGCTCTGGCGCAGGCCTTCCGGCTGCGCGCTGGCAAAGCGCACGCGGGCATTGACCTCGCCGTTGACCACTTCCGGCGACACCGCGCTGATCTCGCCCGGGAAGGGCTGGCCGTTGCCACCGGTCAGCTGTGCGGGCATGCCGATCGCCAGGTCGCGGGCGAAGCTCTCCGGCACCTTGATCTCGACTTCGAACTTGGACAGGTCGACCACGCCCAGCACCGGGGCATTGGCGGCCAGGTTGGTGGACTGCACCGCCTGCACCTGGCCGACCTGGCCATCGAACGGGGCACGCAGCGTCAGCGCATCGACCTGGCGCTGTACTTCGGCCACCACCGCCTTCTGGCGATCGGCCAGCAGGCGCTTGTTGCGGGCATCCAGGTCCGCGCCCTGGCTCTGCAGGCGGGCATCGGTGGTGGCGTTGGCCAGGGTGATGTCGGCCTTCTTCAGCGAGTCCTTGGCCTTGGCCAGGTCGATCTGCGGCACCGCCCCGCCGTCGTAGCCGCGCTGGTAGCGCTGCAGGTCGCGGTCGGCGGCCTGCCGTTCGATGGTGGCCTGGTCGGTTTCCTTGCGCGACTTGGCGCGGGCCAGGGTGGCGTCCAGCGCGGCACGGCTGGCCTCGGCCTCCAGGCCGGCCAGGGTGGCCTGTTCCTGGGCCAGCTTGCTGCGCAGTTCGGGGCTGTCGATGACCGCCAGCTCCTGCCCCTTCTTCACCACGTCACCGGCGACCACCTTCAGGTCCACGGTGCCCGCAGAGATGGCATACAGGACCGGGCTGTTGGCGGCGATCACGCGGCCGTCGGCGGCGATGTCACGGACCAGGTCGCCCCGCTTCACTTCGGCGATGCGCACGCGGCTGCTGTCGAAGGAGCGGCTGGCGTTGGACCAGGCGTGCACGGCCCAGCCGATGCCGGCGAGCAGGGCGATCGTGCCCAGCGCCGGCCAACGGTAACGGAGCCAGTTGGCGCGCGGAGCGCTGGCCGGAGCGGAGGAAACGATCTGGTCCTGGGCGGAAGTGTCGCGGATCATCGGGTGCGTGCCTGACGGTGGTAGCCAGTACCAAGCACGTAGCGTGCCAACTTTAATTCCTTATGGGTCAATGAGTTGGGGTGTGATGTGAAGTGTCCGGGTGTCCGCGGACACCTTTCCGGACACTTTCATTAAGCGGACAGGAGGGGGAGCGCGGGCACGCAGGCTAGAATGCGACGATCGTCTTCAAGGAAACGCGTGACATGTGTGGAATCGTGGGTGCGATCGCTGATCGCGACGTAGTGCCGGTGCTGATCGAAGGCCTGAAGCGGCTGGAGTACCGTGGTTACGATTCCTCCGGCATCGCGGTGATCGACCAGGGTGAGCGCCGCGATGTACGTCGCGTGCGTCGTACCGGTCGTGTGTCGGAAATGGCCACGGCGGCCGAGGCCGAGGGCTTCAACGCGGTGCTGGGCATCGGCCACACCCGCTGGGCCACCCATGGGGGCGTCACCGAGGCCAACGCGCATCCGCACATCAGCCATGGCGTGGCGCTGGTGCACAACGGCATCATCGAGAACCACGAAGAGCAGCGCGAGAAGCTGCGTGCGCTGGGCTACACCTTCGAGTCGCAGACCGACACCGAAGTCATCGCACACCTGATCCACCATCACCTGAAGAGTGGTGACGACCTGCTGGTGGCGCTGCAGCATACGGTGAAGGAGCTGACCGGTGCCTACGCACTGGCCGTGGTCAGCCGCGCCGAGCCGGAACGCTTCGTCTGCGCGCGGATGGGCTGCCCGCTGCTGATCGGCCTGGGCGAGGGCGAGAACTTCGTTGCCTCCGACGTCTCGGCGGTGATCTCGGCCACCCGCAAGGTCATTTTCCTGGAAGAGGGCGATACCGCCGAGATCCGTCGCGATGGCGTGCGCATCTTCGACGAGCACGACCGGCCGATCGAGCGCGACGTGCATCTGTCCGATGTGTCGCTGGCATCGCTGGAGCTGGGCCCGTACCGCCACTTCATGCAGAAGGAGATCCACGAGCAGCCGCGCGCGCTGGGCGACACCATCGAGGCGGCGATCGACGCCGGTGGTTTCCCAGCCGGGCTGTTCGGCAAGAACGCCGAAGCCGTGCTGTCGGGCACTGAAGGCGTGCAGATCATCGCCTGCGGCACCAGCTACTACGCCGGCCTGACCGCGCGCTACTGGATCGAAGCCATCGCCGGCCTTCCGTGCAGCGTGGAGATCGCCAGCGAGTACCGCTATCGCGCGGCCTACGCGAACCCGAAGCATCTGATCGTCACCATCTCCCAGTCCGGCGAAACGCTGGATACGTTGGAAGCGCTGAAGTACGCCAAGTCGCTCGGCCACAAGCACACGCTGTCGATCTGCAACGTGCCGGAAAGTGCGATTCCGCGCGCCAGCGAACTGGTGTGCTACACCCGTGCCGGTGCCGAGATCGGCGTGGCCTCGACCAAGGCCTTCACCACCCAGCTGGCGGCCCTGTTCCAGCTGACCGTGGTGCTGGGCAAGCTGCACGGCCGCATCGACGCGGCGCAGGAAGCGGACTACCTCGAGCAGCTGCGCTTCCTGCCGGGCAGCGTGCAGCACGCATTGAACATGGAGCCGCAGATCGCTGCGTGGGCCGAGCGTTTCGCACGCAAGAGCAGCGCGCTGTTCCTGGGCCGTGGCCTGCATTACCCGATCGCGCTGGAAGGCGCGCTCAAGCTCAAGGAAATCTCCTACATCCACGCCGAGGCCTACCCGGCAGGCGAGCTGAAGCATGGCCCGCTGGCGCTGGTGGACGAGGACATGCCGGTGGTGGTGATCGCGCCGAACGACAGCCTGCTGGAGAAGGTGAAGTCGAACATGCAGGAAGTGCGCGCGCGTGGCGGTGAACTGTTCGTGTTCGCCGACCAGGACAGCAACTTCAACGAGTCCGAAGGCGTGCACGTGATCCGTACGCCGCGTCATGCCGGCGTGCTCAGCCCGATCGTGCACACCATTCCGGTGCAGTTGCTGGCCTACCACACCGCGCTGGCGCGCGGCACCGACGTGGATAAGCCGCGCAACCTGGCCAAGAGCGTGACGGTGGAGTAACACCCGTCAGCTCGGTTGGAGGTTGCAAGCGAAGGGGGCCGTGTGGGCCCCCTTTCGTTTGTGCCGGTGGCAGCGGCAAGTGGGACAGTCACAGGGTATTCTGTCCACCGTCGGCAGCAGGCAATCAATCTTTAACGCGTGGCATCGCGTGTATTCAGCGGCGGTTTCAGCCGCGGTGCCATTCTCTGGATCGTCGGTTGGTTCCCACGACGAACTGTCCTATCGATGCCGGTAGTGACCGATGGTCGCAGTCGTAGAATCGATTTGACCGAGGTCCGGGTTGAGCGGTTGAGCCCACCTCGTTCGCGTTGCAGCACGTCGTCTGCCGATCCATTCCAAGCGGCAGCCGGGTGCGCCAGACGTGCGCTGAAAGGTCTGTTCCCGGGGAGGGGGCGTATCGGAAGAGCACACTTTTTGACTTCAGTGACCTGCACCAGGAAACAAGAATGAACGTCCGCGAACTCCTGCAATCCAAGAAAGAAGCTGTCATCACCATCGATGCCGAAGACACCATCGGTGCCGCCGCCCACAAGATGAGCGCGAACAGGATCGCTGCATTGGTGGTGATGAAGGACGATGCCCCGGTCGGCATCATTTCCGAGAAGGACATCGTGCGTACCCTGGCCGACGACGGCCCGCAGGCCGGCCGCCGGGTGATTTCCAGCCTGCCGTCCACCGGCCTGGAGGGCATCGCCCCGGAGGCCACCCTGAAGCAGGCCATGTCGCTGATGACGTACTCGCGGCGCCGTCATCTGATGGTCACCGAAGGCACTCGTCTGGTCGGCATCCTCAGCCTGGGCGACATCGTGAAGAACCTGCTGGGCGAGCTGGAGCTGGAAAAGGCCGTGCTGCAGGACATCTACATGGCCGCCCACTGAGGGCTGCAGCGCTGGAAGCAGAGAAGCCGGGCATTGCCCGGCTTCTTCGTTCACGGCATCGGTGAAATCAGAAAGTGACCTTCACCGAGTCGGCGCTGTAGTTGGCTGGGCCGTGGTAGACCACTTCGATGTTGTTGCCGTCCGGGTCGAGCACGAACGCGCCGTAGTAGCCCGGGTGGTAAGGGCGTTCACCGGGCGCGCCGTTGTCGGTGCCGCCGGCGGCGATCGCGGCGGTATGGAAGGCATCGACGGTGGCGCTGTCGCGGGCCTGGAAGGCCAGATGGTGGCGGCCGGTCAGCTGGCCGGCGGCGGCCGTGCTGCTGGCGCTGGAAATGAACAGCTCATCGGCCCAGAAGTAGTCATCGCCTTCACCGGCGATCGGGATGCCGATCGTATCGAACACCGCCTGGTAGAAGCGGCGACTGGCCGCCAGGTCGCGCACTACCAGCTGGATGTGGTCGATCAGGCGGCCGCGGTGCAGTTCCATCGTTTCCATACCAACCTCGCAGAAAAAGGGGACGGAGGGGATTAAGTCGCTTCCAGCCCAATAATGCCAGAAACGACTTAATCCCCTCCGTCCCCTTTTCGGGTCAGACGTTGGCGATGATCTCGACCCAGTAGCCGTCCGGGTCCTTGATGAAAGCCAGGTTCTTCATGCGGCCGTCGGTCAGGCGCTTCTGGAAGGTCACGCCCAGATCCTCGAAGCGCTGGCAGGCGGCCTCGATGTCCGGCACCGACACGCAGATGTGGCCGAAGCCGCGCGGGTCGCTGTTGCCGTCGTGGTAGACCGCGCCGTCCTGGGTTTCGGTGCCGTGGTTGTGGGTCAGTTCCAGCACGCCCGGCAGCCCGGCCATCCACAGGCGGCGGGCGTTGTCATCTTCCGGCACCGTGACGCCAGCGGGCACGTAGGCCAGGAAGTACAGGCTGAACTGGGCCTCGGGGAAGTCGCGCTTGTCGATCAGCTGGTAGCCGAGCACGCGGGTGTAGAAGTCCAGCGAAGCGGCAATGTCCTTCACGCGCAGCATGGTGTGGTTGAACACGAAGCCGGTGGTTTCGGCCGGGGCCTGGGCGGCGACGCCGGGAACATCGCGCAGGGCGGGAATGGTCATGGGGGGAGGTCCTTCAGACAGGGCCGTTGCCGGCCGGATTGAGCCATTCTACCGGCCAGCACCTGACGGCACTGCGACGTACAATGGCCGGATCGCACCGTTCCGTCCTGACAACGATTGCCCGCCATGTCGCAGCGTGAATGGGTGGCTGCCGCCATCCGCAAGATCGAAGCTGATTTCAACCGTTCCGCCGATACCCACCTGATTCCGCTGGCGCTGCCAGGGTTCGAGGGCATCGACCTGTACCTGAAGGATGAGTCGAGCCATCCCACCGGCAGCCTGAAGCACCGGCTGGCGCGCTCGCTGTTCCTGTATGCGCTGGCCAATGGCTGGTTGCGTGAAGGGCGTCCGGTGATCGAGGCCTCCAGCGGCTCGACCGCCGTGTCCGAAGCCTATTTCGCGCGGCTGCTCGGCCTGCCGTTCATTGCGGTGATCCCGGCCTCCACCTCGCCTGAAAAGATCGCCGCGATCGAGTTCCACGGCGGCCGTTGCCACCTGGTCGAACGTGCCTGCGACCTCAACTGTGATTCGGAAAAGCTGGCCCGTGAAACCGGCGGCCACTTCATGGACCAGTTCACCTATGCCGAGCGCGCCACCGACTGGCGTGCCAACAACAACATCGCCGAGTCCATCTTCAAGCAGATGGCCGAGGAGCCCAGCCCGGTTCCGGAATGGATCGTGTGCAGCCCCGGTACCGGCGGTACCGCAGCGACGCTGGGCCGCTATGTCAGCTATCGCCGGCATGACACCCGCATCCTCTGTGCGGACCCGGAAGTGTCGGTGTTCTTCGATGGCTACAAAGCCGCCGTGGCCGGTGAGCAGGACTGGCGCGGCCTGACCTGCAGCGGTGGCTCGCGCGTGGAAGGCATCGGCCGGCCGCGGGTAGAGGCGAGCTTCATCCCGACCAGTGTCGATGCAATGGTGAAGGTGCCCGATGCGCTGAGCCTGGCCGCGATGCGCCATGTCAGCCGCCAGCTGGGCCGCCGTGTCGGTGGCTCCACCGGCACCAACTTCATCGGTGTGCTGCAGGCGGCGCAGTGGATGCGCGAGGCGGGCCACCAGGGCAGCATCGTCAGCATCCTGTGCGACAGCGGCGAGCGCTACGCACAGAGCTACTACGACCCGTCGTGGTATGCGCGCCAGGGCATCGATGTCGACGGCGCCGATGCGCAACTGGCGGCGGCGGTGGCCGGGCAGGGACTGCCCGAATTGCCGTGGTGCAGCCTGGAAGCGTTGTAACGCGGCAACGCACGGCCGGCTGT
The DNA here is from genome assembly GCF_059369595.1 of Stenotrophomonas sp. YJH_SMC_25. Lineage (NCBI taxonomy): Bacteria > Pseudomonadati > Pseudomonadota > Gammaproteobacteria > Lysobacterales > Lysobacteraceae > Stenotrophomonas > Stenotrophomonas sp. YJH_SMC_25. The sequence goes on from NZ_JCAFSV010000003.1 coordinate 315,285, forward strand.
GCGTCGGCTGGGTAGAGTCGACTGTTAGTCGACTGCTCCGGGTTCAGGTCACGAAAATCCCGCGCTGCGCGCGAAAGTCGACTAACAGTCGACTCTACCCGGTCGCCGGGGCGTCTCAATATCCCGCTGCAGTGAACGCGTCCAGCACCGCGTCGCGCAGTGCATCGGGCAAGGCCTCGATGTCCATCGCGCGATCATCCAGATGCAGGCTCGGGTCCAGGATGCTCGCTCGGCCCTGGGCCAGCGCCTGCAGCCACAGCAGCACGCAGATCACGAACTCGCGCTCATGGCCCAGCCGCAGCTGGCTGGCGCCGCGTTCGATCACCTCGAACGGGTACCACTCCTGCGCATCGTTGAACGTGCCGCCCTGCTGCAGCACTGCCTGCAACTGCTGCAGATGGCGCGGGGCGTCATCGCCGGCATCGCACAATGCGGCGATCCAGGTCAGTTCGGCCGGGCTGGCGGACAATGCCAGTGACCGGGCCGGTGAGGCGGATGCAACTGCAGCCAGACCTTCCATGTAGGGCCTCGTTCGGTGCGTACCGCTGCGGACTCCCCCGCAGCCAGAGCTTCGGTGCGCGACCGTAAGGCCGACGTGAATGCCGGGCCGTGCCCCCTTGTCAGCCCCGCCTGCCAGCGCCATATCCTGCATGCTGCCCGCCTGCCGGGCCCGTACCCTGGAGATCTGCCGTGACCGTTGCCAACCCCTTGCTCGATTTTTCCGGCCTGCCGCGCTTCGAGGCCATCCGCCCCGAGCACGTGGCGCAGGCGCTGGACGTGCTGCTGGCCGAGGCCGAAGCCGCCGTCAGCGCCGCCGAGCAGGTGCAGCCGGTCACCTGGCAGACCTTCGTTGCCCCGCTGGATGACGCCACCGAGCGCCTGTGGCGCGCCTGGGGTCTGGTCGGCCACCTGCAGGGCGTGGTCAACACCCCGGAACTGCGTGAGGCCTACAACAGCAACCTGCCGCGGGTGACCCGCTTCGCCAGCGCGCTGGGCCAGAACCTGGCGTTGTACCGGCAGTACCAGACGCTGGCCGCCAGTGCCGAGGCGGCGCGCTTCGACGCGGCCCAGCGCAAGGTGCTGGACAACACCCTGCGCGATTTCCGCCTCGGTGGTGCCGAGCTGGCGCCGGAGGCGCAGCAGCGCTTCGCGGCGATCAAGGAAGAACTGTCGGCCCTGTCGGCGAAGTTCTCGCAGAACGTGCTCGACGCTACCGATGCCTGGTCGCTGATCATCGAGGACGAAGCGCGGCTGAAGGGCCTGCCGGAAGACGTGAAGGCCGCCGCGCATGCCGCAGCACAGAAGGACGGCAAGGCCGGCTGGAAACTGACCCTGCAGATGCCGTGCTACCTGCCGGTGCAGACCTGGGGCGAGGACCGCGACCTGCGCGAGATCCTGTACCGCGCCAGCGCACAGCGTGCGTCCGAATTCGGCGATGAGTCCCTGGACAACAGCGGCAACATCGATCGGATCCTCGCCCTGCGCGCTGAACTGGCCGCGCTGCTCGGCTTCGATTCGTATGGCGATTATTCGGTAGCGACCAAGATGGCGCAGGACCCGGCCGAAGTGCTGGGTTTCCTGCGTGACCTGGCCGCGCGCGCCAAGCCGTTCGCGGCCAGGGACCGGGCCGACCTGGAGCAGTTCGCACGCGAGCAGCTGGGCATCGACAGCCTGCAGGCCTGGGACCTGGCGTTCGCCGCCGACCGCCTGAAGCAGGCCCGTTACAGCTATTCCGAACAGGAAGTGAAGCAGTACTTCACCGAACCGAAGGTGCTGGGCGGCCTGTTCTCGGTGATCGAGCAGCTGTATGGCCTGCGCGTGCAGGAGGACAGCGCACCGGTGTGGCATGACGACGTGCGCTTCTTCCGTCTGGTCGATGCGCAGGGCGCGCTGGTCGGCCAGTTCTATCTGGACCTGTATGCGCGCGAGGGCAAGCGTGGCGGCGCGTGGATGGACGATTGCCGCAACCGTCGCGTGCGCGCGGACGGCAGCGTGCAGACGCCGCTGGTCTACCTGGTGTGCAACTTCGGCCGCGGTGCCAATGGCAAGCCGGCCACCTTCAGCCACAACGAAGTGACCACGCTGTTCCATGAGATGGGCCATGGCCTGCACCAGCTGCTGACCCGCATCGGCGAACTGGGCGTGGCCGGCATCAATGGCGTGGAATGGGATGCAGTGGAACTGCCCAGCCAGTTCATGGAGAACTTCTGCTGGGAGTGGGAGCACCTGCAGGCCATGACCGCGCACGTGGACACGGGCGAACCGCTGCCGCGCGCGCTGTACGAGCGCATGCTGGCCGCGCGCAACTTCCACAGCGGCATGGCCACCGTGCGCCAGCTTGAGTTCGGCCTGTTCGACATGCTGTTGCACAGCCAGTTCGAACCGGCGCAGGACAGCGTGCTGGCGCTGCTCGATCGCGTGCGTGCGGAGGTGGCGGTGAACCATCCGCCAGCCTGGAACCGCTTCCCGCACCAGTTCAGCCACATCTTCGCGGGCGGTTACGCCGCCGGCTACTACAGCTACAAGTGGGCCGAAGTGCTCAGTGCCGACGCCTATGCGGCGTTCGAGGAAGCGCCGCAGGCACTGGCCGAGACCGGTGCACGCTTCCGCGATGAGATCCTGTCGCGCGGTGGCAGCCGCCCGGCGGCGGAGAACTTCAAGGCCTTCCGTGGGCGCGCGCCGCAGATCGACGCGCTGCTGCGCCACTCGGGCATGGCGTAAACCGTTGTGGTGGGTGCCAACCCTGGTTGGCACTTCACCGCCATCCACGCATGGCGTGGGTCTGCCGGAATGCCGGCCAGCGGCCGGCACTACCGAAGACCGGTCATTCGGCGTAGATCATCTTCCGGGTCATGCCGCCGTCGACGATGAAGTCCTGGCCGGTGCTGAAACCGGACAGCGACGACAGCAGGTACACCGCCAGTGCACCGATATCTTCAGGGCGGCCGACCCGGCCGACCGGATGCTGTGCGTGGTCGATGGCCGAGTACTCTGGTTCATGGCGCCGTGAGGGTGCCTGCCACGCAGTGGTACCGACCCAGCCGGGGCTGATGCTGTTCACCCGCACCGCCGGGCCGGCGCTGATCGCCAGCGCATGGGTGAAGGCCACCAGGCCACCCTTGGCCGCCGCATAGGCCTCGCTGTGCGCTTCGGATTGCCAGGCGCGGGTGGAGGCGATGTTGATGATCGCGCCCGCAGCACTGTCCGTCAGCGCCGGCAGCGCGTGCTTGCTGCACAGGAAGGCGCCATGCAGCGACGACAGCCGGCGTTGCCATTCGTGCCAGTCCATGTCCTGCAGCCGCGTGCCGTGCGGCCCGGCGATGCCGGCATTGTTGACCAGCCCGTCGATGTGGCCGAAACGCTGCAGCGCCTCGGCGATGAAGTCGCGCACGCTGGCTTCGTCGGTGATGTCCAAACGCTGGAACGCGGCATCCTCACCGCGCTGCCATTCGTCCAGGCAGGCCTGGCCGGCCTCCCTGTCGAGGTCGCCGATCAGCACGCGTCCGCCGGCACCGAGCACGGCCTGGGCAATACCGCGACCGATGCCGTTGGCGCCGCCGGTGACCAGCACCACCTTTCCCGACAGTGGCGCGGCCGGCCATGCGGCAATCGGCGGCACCGTGCTCACGTCAGGTCTTCGCCGCGCAGGCGACGATGCCAGCCGTCCACGCCGATGCGGTCCAGGGTCTGGATGTTGCGCTCGACGATCACGTCCGGGTCCGGATACACATCCACCGCGCGCGCCACGCTGTCTTCGCGCAGCAGGTGCAGGGTGGGGAAGGGCGCGCGGTTGGTGTAGTTGCTGGCGTCGTCGGCGGCCACGCCCTCGAACTGGTAATCCGGATGGAAGCTGGCCACCTGCAGGATCCCCTGCAGGTCCAGTGCCTCGATCGCCGCATCGGCGTTGTCGAGGAAGTCGTTGTAGTCGAGGAAATCGGTCAGCACCTGCGGATGTACGATCAGCGTCGTGTCGATCTGCTCGGCCGGCGTGTCGCGCAGCAGCACCAGCTCCTCGGCCAGCTGTTCAACCAGCGCTTCTGTCGTGGTCGCATCGCTGAGCACGATGCGGACCTGGTCCTTCACGTATACCGCCTTGGCGAACGGGCACAGGTTCAGGCCGATGACGATGCGCTCCAGCCACAGGCGGGTCGCGGCGATCGGGTCATCGGTGGGCAGGTCGGAATCGGTCATGGCGGGCACGTCGGCTGGCGGGGCCGACATTGTAGGCGCGTCGCTGGCAACGCGCCGTCGTACCTGCGGCTGGCAGCGCCGGGGGATTCCCGGCAGGTGGCTCAGTCGCGGAAATTGTTGAACTGCAGCGGCAGCTCGAACTTGCCGGCCTTGAGCACGGCGATGGCGTCCTGCAGGTCATCGCGCTTCTTGCCCTGCACGCGCAGCTTGTCGCCGTTGATCTGGCTTTCCACCTTCAGCTTGGCGTCCTTCAGGGCCGCCGCGATCTTCTTGGCGATCTTCTGCTCGATGCCCTGCTTGACGGTGATCTTCTGCCGGGCCTGGGCCAGGTTGGTCTCGATGTCGCCGAACTCCAGGCTGAGCACGTCGATGCCGCGCGCGGCCAGGCGAGCACGCAGTATGTCGTTCATCTGCTTGAGCTGGAATTCGGTCGGCGCGAACTGATTGATGACATCGCCGTCGCGCTCGAACTTTGCGTCCACGCCCTTGAAGTCGAAGCGGGTGGCCAGTTCGCGGTTGGCCTGGTCGATGGCGTTGGTCAGCTCGTGGGTGTCGACTTCGGACACGACGTCGAAGGAAGGCATGGGCGGTGCTCCGCAGGTTTCAGTGGCGATCATTCTATCGTGCCGGCCCGCGTGCCCGCTTTGTGTAGGGCCGAGCCCATGCTCGGCGGCCGCCCTACAATCCGGTGCGGTCGGCGATAATGGGCCATGAACGTGCAACGCTCCCCTTCGCGTGCGGTGGCCTGGATGGTCGCTGCGGTCGCCTGTTTCTCGCTGATGGACGCTGGCATGAAGCAGCTGTCGGCCAGCTATCCCACCCTGGAAGTGACTTTCCTGCGTGGTGCGGCCTCGTTGCCGTTCGTGCTGGTGTGGGTGCTGGTCAGTGCCGGCCCACGTTCGCTGGTGCCGCGGCGCTGGGGCCTGCACCTGCTGCGTGGCGCGTTGGGCATGGCGATGATCGGCTGCTTCGTGTTCGCCCTGCGCGACCTGCCGCTGTCCACCGCCTACACCATCTACTTCGTTGCCCCGCTGCTGATCGCCGCGCTGTCGGTGCCGTTGCTGGGCGAGCGGGTCGGGCCGCGGCGCTGGGTCGCCATCGGCATTGGCCTGGTGGGCGTGCTGGTGGTGCTGCGGCCGGGCGTGGATGGCTTCATCTCGGTGCCCGGCCTGATGGTGCTGGCGGCGGCAACGGCCTATGCCGTGGCGGCGATCACGGTCAGCCTGCTGACCCGCACCGATACCTCGCAGTCGATGGTGGTGTGGTTCCTGGTGATCATGGCCATCGGCGCCGGCCTGCTCGCCATTCCCGGCTGGGTACCGCTGCAGCTGGCACACGCGCCTTTGATTGCCGGCATGGGCCTGGCCGGGGCGCTGGGCCAGATTGCCCTGACCAAGGCCTTCCAGCTGGGCGAGGCCTCGATGATCGCGCCGCTGGAGTACAGCGGCCTGGTCTGGGTGATCGGCTGGGATCTGGCCTTCTGGGGCCAGCTGCCGGACGGCTATACCTGGGTGGGAGCGGCGATCATCGTCGCCTCGGGGCTGTACCTGCTGCATCGCGAGCGGGTAAACCGGCAGGAACCGCCGAAGCCGCTGGATCATCCCTGAGCCCGGGGGTAGTGCCGGCCAGCGGCCGGCACTACCGGGGACAGTTTCTTAGAACCAAAAGGAATAACATTCTGGGCCATGGCGCGGGCGCGCGACCGCCTGCGCTGGTAGGCTGCACGCCCCCTTCCGTCACCCAGCCGGTGAGCCACGCCCGTGATCGAGTTCCAGCGCCTGCACAAATCCTATGCCGTTGCCGGCCGCGAAGTCAGCGCGCTGCAACCGTTGGACCTGACCATCGAGGCCGGTGAGGTTTTCGGCATCATCGGCCATTCCGGCGCCGGCAAGTCGACACTTATCCGCATGATCAACCGCCTGGAAGAACCCAGTGGTGGCCGGCTGCTGATCGGCGGTGAGGATGTCACCGCGCTGGACGCGGACGGCCTGCGCGCGCTGCGCCGGCGCATCGGCATGATCTTCCAGCACTTCAACCTGCTGTCCTCGCGCACGGTGGCCGGCAATGTCGCCTTCCCACTGGAACTGGCCGGCACGCCGAAGACGGAGATCGACGCGCGCGTGGCCGAGCTGCTGCAGACTGTGGGCCTCGAAGCGCATGCGCAGAAGTATCCGGCGCAGCTGTCCGGTGGCCAGAAACAGCGCGTCGGCATCGCCCGCGCGCTGGCGACCCGTCCGCAGATCCTGCTGTGCGACGAGGCCACCAGTGCGCTCGACCCGCAGACCACCGCTTCGGTGCTGTCGCTGCTGTCGAAGATCAATCGCGAGCTGGGCCTGACCATCGTGCTGATCACCCACGAGATGGACGTGATCCGCCGTGTCTGCGACCGCGTTGCGGTGCTCGATGCCGGCCAGATGGTCGAAACCGGTCCGGTCACCCGGGTGTTCCTGCACCCGCAGCACCCGACCACGCGCCGTTTCGTCAGCGAATCGGAGCATGTGGACGAGGGCACGCTGCACCGCGATTTCGATGCCGTCGGTGGCCGCATCGTGCGCCTGACCTTCCTCGGTGGCGACACCTACGAACCCCTGCTCGGCCGCGTCGCGCGCGAGACCGGGGTCGACTACAACATCCTGTCCGGCCGCATCGACCGGATCAAGGACACCCCGTATGGCCAGCTGGTGGTCGCCCTGGTGGGCGGCGACCAGTCCGCCGCGCAGGCCGCGTTCGTGGCCGCCGGCGTGCATGTTGAGGAGCTGCGTCGATGATCATCGCTACTGCCGGCGGATTCTTCCGCCACCTGGACGCGGGCAAGTGGGCCGACATCGGCCAGGCCACCATCGACACCCTGCTGATGCTGCTCGGTTCGCTGCCGCTGACCCTGGCCATCGGCCTGCCGCTGGGCGTGCTGCTGTACCTGTTCGGTGCACCGCAGATGAAGCGCCGTCCGTTCGCCTATGGCGTGCTGGCGCTGGTGGTGAACCTGCTGCGCTCGGTGCCTTTCATCATCCTGATGATCGTGCTGATCCCGGTCACCCTGTTCCTGATGGGGACGTCGCTGGGTGTACGCGGTGCGATCGTGCCGCTGGTCATCGGTGCCGCGCCGTTCTACGCGCGCCTGGTCGAGACCGCACTGCGCGAAGTGGACCGTGGCGTGATCGAAGCGACCCAGGCGATGGGAGCCACCACCTGGCAGCTGGTCACCCGCGTGCTGCTGCCGGAAGCGCGCCCGGGCCTGATCGCTGGCGCAACGGTCACCACCGTCGCGCTGATCGGCTTCACCGCGATGGGCGGTGCGATCGGCTCCGGTGGCCTTGGCGACCTGGCCTTCCGCGACGGCTACCAGCGCTCGCACACCGACGTGGCGCTGGTCACCGTGGTCCTGCTGCTGATCCTGGTGCAGCTGCTGCAGATGCTTGGCGACCGCCTGGTCGCGCATTACAGCCGCAGATAACAGAATGCCGGGCGGCGCCCGGCATCTCGTTCGGGTAGTGCCGGCCGCTGGCCGGCAATCCCACGTGCGGTCAACGCACGTTCGGTACTTCGTAACCCAGCTTCCCGACCTGCTCCGGGTGCTGCGGCACGCGCTTGAGCTTGTCGGTGTTCACCCCGTACTCGTCCCGCAGGCGTTCGGCCAGCTCCTTGTACAGGGCTTTGTCCATGTCCGGCGTACGCGAGAAGATCCAGGCCATCTCGCGGCCCGGGTAACCGATCAGTGCCCACGAGTAATCCGGTGCCACTTCCAGCACCCGCGAATGGGTAGGCACGACGCGGTAGAACCAGGTGCGCCAACCGTGGTTGCCGCTGTCCGGGTCGACGCTGGCGCGGGCACGCACTTCCTGCAGCGGTTCGCCGAAGCCATCACGGTAGCGGTAGGTGATGCCGACCTTGTGCTCGTCGCGCAGTTCGTAGTCGTTGACGCTGGCCACATGGCCACGTTCGATGAAGTTCGGCACGCGGCCGATCACGTACCAGGTGCCCATGAAGCGCTTCAGGTCGATCGGCGCATCCGGGTCGGTCGCGCGCGGGGTGCTGGCGCGGGGCGATGGCGGCTCACTGGCGGCCACGGCGGGGCCCGCCAGGGACAGGGCCAACAGCATGGCGCAGAGCGGGCGGATCGAAGTCATGCGGGAGCGGGCTCAGAAGGGCTTTGCCTGAGCATGGTCGACTGAGCGTGCGCGATCCGTCAATGGTGTCGCAACCTGTGAGAAGGGCCTTGCCCAAGCTGCGTTGCATTGTCCACCGGAGAAGCCCCATGAACGCACGTTCCGTCCGCCGCCCTGCAACTGAACGCGTCATCATTGAACGCGCCGATCCGCGCCTGCTGCGCAGCGTGCAGCAGGTGGCCCTGGCCGGCCTGGCGCTGGTACTGGTCTGGCCAGCCGCGCGCGGCAGCAACGCCTGGCTGGGCTGGCTGCCGATGTGGCTGGTGGGCATGCCGCTGGTGGCCTGGTGGGCGCTGCTGCGCTTCCCGCTGCCGGGACTGTCGTGGCTGCGGCTGGCCCGTCGCACCGGTGGACAGGCACATCGTCGCACCGCCGGGACGCCCCGCCGTCGCCGCCGCGCTACGGCCTGACCTTCGACACGGGGGCGGCTGCAGCGATCCATGCTAGCGTTCCACGGCTTATGACTGCCTGGAGCTGCAATGTCTCGACTCGCTTCCGCCTGCCTGCTGGCTGGCATGATGACCGCTGCCTCGGTGGGGACCGCCGTGGCTGCTGAAGACACCGATCGCTACGCCTGGCTGGAGGACGTCACCGGCGACAAGCCGCTGTCCTGGGTCAAGGAACAGAACGCCAAGTCCGAGGCGCGCCTGGCGCAGACCCCGGCCTTCAAGCAGATGGAGACCAGCATCCGCGAGGTGCTCGACTCCGATGCCAAGATTCCCGCCGTGCAGAAGATCGGTGACTACTATTACAACTTCTGGAAGGACCAGCAGCACGAGCGTGGCCTGTGGCGCCGCACCACGCTGGCCGAGTACCGCAAGGCCTCGCCGCAGTGGGAAACCGTGCTTGACCTCGATGCCCTGAACAAGGCCGAGGGCGAGAACTGGGTCTGGCACGGCGCCGACTGCCTGCGCCCGGATTACAGCCGCTGCCTGATCGCGCTGTCGCGCGGTGGTGCCGACGCCGACGTGACCCGCGAGTTCGACCTGGCCAACAAGACCTGGATCAAGGACGGCTTCTTCCGTCCGGAGTCGAAGGGCGGCCTGAACTGGATCGATCGCGACACCGTATTCGTCTACACCGACTTCGGTGCCGGCTCGATGACCACCTCCGGCTACCCGCGCGTGGCCAAGCTGTGGAAGCGTGGTACGCCGATGGCCTCCGCCAGCGTGGTGTATGAAGGCAAGCCGGAAGACATGTACATCGCGGCGATGCACGATGACACCCCGGGCTTCGAGCGCAACCTGGTCAGCCGCACGCTGGCGTTCTACAACAACGAGATCTACCTGCGTGGCGACGATGGCACGCTGACCAAGATCGATGCGCCGAACTCGGCCGAGAAGGGCCTGCACAAGCAGTGGCTGACCCTGGAGCTGCGTGATCCGTGGACCGTGGGTGGCAAGACCTATGCGTCCGGTTCGCTGCTGGCGACCAGGCTGGATGACTTCCTGGCCGGCAAGCGTGAGTTCGACGTGCTGTTCACCCCGACCGCGACCACCTCGCTGGCCAGCGCCACCTGGACCAAGAGTCACCTGGTGCTGAACGTGCTGGATGACGTCAAGAACCGCCTGTCGGTGCTGACGCCGGGCGCCAATGGCTGGCAGACCAGCCGTTTCGTCGGCGCGCCGGCCTTCGGCACGCTGGGCGTGGCTGCTGTCGACAGCAACGACAGCGACGCGGTATGGCTGACCGCCACCGACTACCTGACCCCGACCACCCTGGCGCTGGCCGAGATCGGGCAGGCTCCGGAAACGCTGAAGACCATGCCGGCCTTCTTCGATGCCAAGGGCAAGGTGATCGAGCAGCACTTCGCCACCAGCAAGGACGGCACCCGCGTGCCGTACTTCGTGGTGCACGACAAGGCGATGAAGCTGGACGGTTCCAACCCGACCCTGCTGTACGGTTACGGTGGTTTCGAGATCTCGCTGACCCCGGGCTACTCCGGTGGCATGGGCCGCGCCTGGCTGGAGAAGGGCGGCGTGTACGTGGTTGCCAACATCCGTGGCGGCGGCGAATACGGCCCGCGCTGGCACCAGGCGGCGCTGAAGCAGAACCGCCACAAGGCCTATGAAGACATGGCCGCGGTGGCACGCGATCTGGTCAAGCGCAAGATCACCAGCGCCAGTCACCTGGGCGTGCAGGGCGGCAGCAACGGTGGCCTGCTGACCGGCAACATGCTGACCCAGTACCCGGAACTGTTCGGTGCGGTGGTGGTGCAGGTGCCGCTGCTGGACATGAAGCGCTACAGCCACCTGCTGGCCGGTGCCTCGTGGATGGCCGAGTACGGCAACCCGGATACCAGCGACTGGGCGTTCATCAAGACCTTCTCGCCGTACCACCTGTTCGACGCGAAGAAGAAGTACCCGCCGGTGCTGTTCACCACCTCCACCCGCGATGACCGCGTGCACCCGGGCCACGCCCGCAAGATGGCGGCGAAGATGATCGACGCCGGCAAGGACGTGACCTACTACGAGAACATCGAAGGTGGCCACGGCGGTGCAGCCAACAATGCGCAGGCCGCACACATGTCGGCGCTGGCCTACAGCTTCCTGTGGGAGCGGTTGGGCGGTAAGTAAGCAGACAGGCAGAACGGAAAACGCCGCCCCCGGGGCGGCGTTTTTCTTTATCCGGTAGTGCCGGCCGCTGGCCGGCAACCGCATCATTCACGCATTCCCGGGTTGCCGGCCAGCGGCCGGCACTACCGTCAACGTGATCCCTGCCAACGCTGCAACCCACGCGCGATCCGTGCCACCGCCTCCTGCAACCGCGGCACTTCCTGGGTATAGGCCAGGCGCACGTGCTGGTTGGCGCGATGGAAGCCGAAATCCAGCCCGGGCGTGAATGCCACGTGCTCGGTTTCCAGGAAGTGGGCGCAGAACGCCTGTGCGTCATCGGTGAATGCGCTGACATCGGCGTACAGGTAGAACGCACCCTGCGGCTCGACTTCGATGCGGAAGCCCAGCTCGCGCAGCGCGGGCAGCAGGAAGTCGCGGCGCTGGCGGAACGCTTCGCGACGCTGTTCGAAGATCGACATCGCTTCGTCGCTGAAACACGCCAGTGCGGCATGCTGGGCGATGCTCGATGCGCTGATGTACAGGTTCTGCGCGAGTTTCTCCAGGTCCGGCACGGCTGCTGGCGGTGCCACCAGCCAGCCCAGCCGCCAACCGGTCATGCCGAAGTATTTGGAAAAGCTGTTCAGCACGAATGCGCTGTCATCCACCTGCAGCACGCTGGGTGCATCCAGGCCATAGGTGAGGCCGTGGTAGATCTCGTCCACCACCAGGTGACCACCGCGCGCGTGCAGGGTCTTCGACAGGGCGGCCAGTTCGTCGGCGGAGAGCACGGTGCCGGTCGGGTTGGCCGGTGAGGCAACCAGCGCGCCGACGCTGTCGGCATTCCAATGCTGTTCCACCAGCGACGGTGTGAGCTGGTAGGCAGTGTCCGGGCCGACCGGCACCAGCTGTGCGCCGCCTTCAACGAGGCGCAGGAAGTGGCGGTTGCACGGATAACCAGGGTCGGCCAGCAGCCAGTGGCGGCCGGGATCGACCAGCAGGCTGCTGGCCAGCAGCAGCGCACCGGAGCCGCCGGGGGTGACCAGGATGCGTTCGGGGTCGACGTCCAGCCCGTAGTGGCTGCGGTAGAAGCCGCTGATCGCCTGGCGCAGGGCGGGCAGGCCACGTGCGGCGGTGTAGCGGGTATGGCCGGCGGCCAATGCGGCCTGACCGGCACGCACGATCGGTTCGGCGGTGGTGAAGTCCGGTTCGCCGATTTCCAGGTGGATCACGTCGTGGCCGGCCTGTTCCAGCGCTTGCGCGCGGGCCAGCAGGGACATCACGTGGAACGGGGCGATTTCATGGCTGCGCCGGCTGTAGCCCGGCGTATGGGGCAGGGTACTCATGCAGCCCATGGTACGCCGCGTACCGGGGTCACGCGCTCTGGTAGTGCCGGCCGCTGGCCGGCAACCGACCCACCCGCAGGCCGTGAGGGTGCCGGCCAGCGGCCGGCACTACCGGCAGGCATGGCCACCATGACGTTCCGCAGGGTTGCCCACCGTCCTTCCGCAACCCAGACTCGGGCGCAAGGACGCCATTGCATTGCCCCTCAAGGAGCCCTATCTCATGAAATCCACCCTCTGCCTGTTGCTTGCCAGCCTGATGACCACCACTGCCACCGCCGCCACTCCGCCCGTTCCGCCGGATGCCGCCAAGCATCCGCATGTGGTCAAGGCGCCGTTCGGCGCGACCCGCAACGATGACTATTACTGGCTGCGCGACGACAAGCGCGGGAACAAGGACATGCTGGCCTACCTGCAGGCCGAGAATGCCTATGCCGACCAGCTGCTGGCGCCGCTGAAGCCGCTGGAAGACACCCTGTACAAGGAGATCGTCGGCCGCATCAAGCAGGACGATTCCAGCGTGCCGGCGCGCGAGCGTGGCTACTGGTACTACAGCCGCTTCGAAACCGGCCAGGACTACCCGATCCACGCACGCCGCAAGGGCAGCATGGAGGCCGCCGAGGAAATCCTGCTGGACGTCAACGCGATGGCTGCCGGCAAGGGCTATTTCAGCGTCGGCTCGATGGAAGTCAGCCAGGACAACCAGCTGCTGGCCTGGGCCGATGATGATGTCGGCCGCCGCCAGTACACCATCCGCTTCAAGGACCTGGCCACCGGCAAGGTGCTGCCCGATGTGATCACCGGCAGCTCGGGCGACCTGGTCTGGGCCGACGACAACCGCACCGTGCTGTACGTCGAGAACGATCCGGAAACGTTGCTGACCGTGCGCGTGAAGAAGCACGTGCTGGGCACCCCGGCCAGCGCCGACACCGTCGTCTACGAAGAGAAGGACGACAGCTTCTACATGGGCATCGGCCGCACCCGCGACGATCGCTTCATCACCATCGGCGTGCACAGCACCGTGTCCTCGGAAGAGCGTTACGCGCCGGCCAGCGACCCGACCCACTTCACCGTGCTGGCGCCGCGCCAGCGCGATGTCGAGTACGACGCCGACCACTACGATGGCCGCTGGGTGATCCGCACCAATGACGGTGCGAAGAACTTCAAGCTGGTCACCGCACCGACCGATGCGACCTCGCGTGCGCAGTGGAAGGACTGGATCGCGCACGACGATGCGGTGTTCATCGAAGGCTTCGAACTGTTCGATGGCTACACCGCCATCGCCGAACGCTCCGAGGGCCTGGAACGCATCCGCCTGCTGTTCAAGGATGGCCGCAGCGACTACGTGAAGGCCGACGAGCCGGCGTACTCGATGGGCCTGGGCGACAACACCGAGGCCGATACGCCCTGGTTGCGCTACGTCTACACCTCGATGACCACCCCCACCACCGTGTTCGAACTGAACACCGCCACCGGTGAGCGCCGCCAGCTGAAGGTGCAGCCGGTGATCGGCTATGACGCGTCGAAGTACGAAACCGACCGCGTCTGGATCACCGCGCGCGATGGCGTGAAGGTGCCGGTGTCGCTGGTCTACCGCAAGGGCTACCAGAAGGATGGCAAGGGCGCGTTGTTCCAGTACGCCTATGGCAGCTACGGCATGTCGATGGACCCGTACTTCAACCAGACCGCGGTGAGCCTGCTCGACCGCGGCGTGGTGTATGCCATCGCCCACATCCGCGGTGGCCAGGAAATGGGCCGCGACTGGTACGAGAACGGCAAGCTGCTGCACAAGCAGAACACCTTCAACGACTTCATCGACGTCACCCGTGGCCTGGTGGCGCAGGGCTGGGCGGCGAAGGATCGCGTGGCGGCATCCGGAGGCAGTGCCGGTGGCCTGCTGATGGGCGCGGTGGCCAACCAGGCGCCGCAGGACTACCGCGTGATGGTGGCCCAGGTGCCGTTCGTCGACGTGGTGACTACCATGCTCGACCCGACCATTCCGTTGACCACCAACGAGTACGACGAGTGGGGCAACCCGGAGCAGAAGCAGTTCTACGACTACATGCTGTCCTACTCGCCCTACGACAACGTCAGCAAGCAGGCCTATCCGGCGCTGTTCGTGGGCACCGGCCTGTGGGATTCGCAGGTGCAGTACTGGGAACCGGCCAAGTGGGTGGCCAAGCTGCGTGACGACAACACCGGCCATTACCCGATCCTGTTCCGCACCAACATGGAAGCCGGCCACGGCGGCAAGTCGGGGCGCTTCCAGCGTTACCGCGAGCTGTCCGAGTCGTACGCATTCGTGCTGCAGCAGCTGGGCATCGCCCAGCCGTGATCGCGACAGGGTGCCGGGCACTGCCTGGCACCCTGAACCGGTATCCTTGCGGCCATGAGCGCGCCAGATCCTTCCGTCCCTCGCGATACCACCACGCCTCCGCGCGTGGTGCGTTTCCGCTGGGCGTGGTGGCTGCTGGCCTATGTCAGCCTCGGCACCGGCATCGTCGGCATCTTCGTACCGGGCCTGCCGACCACCGTATTCATCCTGATTTCGGCCTGGGCCGCCTCGCGTGGCTCCGAGCGCCTGCACAACTGGCTGCTGCAGCATCCACGCTTCGGCCCGGCCATCGCCAACTGGCAGGCACACGGGGCGGTCAGCCGCTACGGCAAGTGGATGGCCACGATCACCATGGCGGTATGCGCCGGCATCATGCTCTGGTGCGTACCGATTGCCTGGGTGAAGTGGTTCTCGATCGGCAGCATGACCGTGGTGGCGATCTGGCTGTGGACCCGGCCGTTGCCGCCCCCCGCGGATTGAGCACCTGCGGTAGTGCCGGCCGCTGGCCGGCAACCCGATCCCCTGCACCAACCGCTCAGCCGCCAATGGCTATACTCGGGGCATGAAGATCCCCCATCGAAACGCCATCCTGATTCCGCTGGCAGCGGCTTCGCTGCTGTTCCTCGCCGCCTGCGGCAACAAGGGCCCGCTGGTACTGCCGCAGAAGCCGGTGCCGGTGGAAGAAACCGTCGAACCTGTTGCCGAGCCCGCTACCGAAGCGACCCCGGCGCAGACCGAAGGCAGCGGCACCCCGGCCACGACCGTGGAGCCGGCTGCACCGACCACGCAACCGGCGCCTGCGCCTGCGAAGAAGGTGGGCGGCGGGAATGAGTAAGGCCGGTTCCAAGGCCCTGCGCTTCAGCAAGATGCATGGCGCGGGCAATGATTTCGTAGTGATCGACCTGCGTGACGGCACCGCGCCGCCCACGCCTGAACTGGCCGCGCAGCTGGCCGACCGCCACACCGGCGTCGGCTGCGATCAGATCCTGACCATCGAACCGCCGCGCGCGGAAGGCTCGGTGGCGTCGTACCGCATCTGGAATGCCGACGGCTCCAATTCCGAACAGTGCGGCAATGGCGCGCGCTGCATCGCCGCCTGGCTGGTGCGCGAAGGCAGTGCGCAGGGCGACCGCTTCGTCATCGACAGCCCGCTGGCCAGCCATGAGGTGGAAGTGCTGGGCGATGGCCAGTTCGCGGTGACCATGGGCGTGCCGGCGTTCGAGCCGGCCAACGTGCCGCTGGTGGGTTTCGCCCACGCGCGCGAGGAATACCTGCTGCCGCTGCAGGGCGAAAGCGTGCGTTTCGCTGCGGTGTCGATGGGCAACCCGCATGCAGTGATCGAAGTGGGCCTGATCGATGCTGCACCGGTCGAGCGCGTCGGTGCGCTGCTGCAGCAGCATGCCTCGTTCCCGCGCTCGGTGAACGTGGGCTTCGCCCAGGTGATGGGCCCGGCGCATGCACGCCTGCGTGTGAATGAACGCGGCGTCGGTGAAACGCTGGCCTGCGGCAGTGGCGCCTGCGCCGCTGCGGTGACCCTGATGCAGCGCGGCCGCCTGCAGCGTGATGCACGCATCAGCCTGCCCGGCGGTGACCTGCGCATCCAATGGCCGGGCGATGGCCAGCCTGTGGTGATGGCCGGCCCGACTGCATTCGTCTTCGAAGGGGAGTGGATGGCATGACCGAAACCGTCGACAAGCTCGGGGCCCACGAAGTCGCTGCCTGGTTGCGGCGACATCCCGGCTTCCTCAAGCAGTTCCCGGACCTGGCCCTGACCCTGGTGGTGCCGCGTGACGACGGCCCGACCGCGTCGCTGGCCAGCTACCAGCTGGAAGTGCTGCGCGAGAAGAACCGCGAGCTCGCACGACGGTTGGCCGACCTGGGCGCGACTGCCCAGGTCAACGAACGCCTGGCGGTGCGCACGCACCAGCTGACCCTGGCGTTGATGAAGCAGGACAACGCCGCCGACACCCTGCGTGCGATGGCGGCCTCGCTGCAGGAAGATTTCGCCGGCGACCTGGTGCGATTGGTGGTGCACACGCCGGTGGCCGGGCTGGAACAGGCCGACTGGTTGCAGGTGATCGCCGCCGATGATCCGCAGCTCGGCCCGTTCCGCGACTGCCTGAAGGACGGCGAGCCGATCTGCGGCCGCCTGCAGCCGGAAAAGAATGCCGTGCTGTATGGCGTGCGCAGCGAGGAAGTGCAGACCACCGCGCTGCTGCCGTTGCCGGGCGTGGGCCTGATTGCGGTGGGCAGCCACGATCCGAACCGTTTCTATCCGGGCATGGGCACGCTGTTCCTGCGCATGATGGGCGACGCCCTGGTCGCCGGCCTGAAGCGCTTCCCGGGCTGAGCAGGACACGACGATGAGCGCGGTACAGGCCTTCCTGCAGCATCTGCAGGTGGAGCGGCGGATGTCGGCGCATACGCTCGATGCCTACCGCCGTGACCTGGACGCGCTGTCGGTCTGGGCCGAGCCGCGCGGTGTTGCGGTGGAGGCACTCGATGCCGACGCGCTGCGCCAGTTCGTCGCCGATGAGCACCGCCGTGGCCTGTCGGCCAAGAGCCTGCAGCGCCGCTTGTCCGCCTGCCGCAGCTTCTATGCCTGGCTGCTCAAGCACGGCCGCATCGAGGTCAGTCCTGCAGCAACGCTGAAGGCGCCGCGCGCGCCGCGCCGGTTGCCTCAGGTCCTCGACGCCGATGAGGCCGTGCAGCTGGTCGAGCTGGAGCCGGAAGGTGAACTTGGCCGCCGTGACCGCGCGCTGCTGGAACTTTTTTATTCTTCCGGCCTGCGCCTGAGCGAAGTCTGCGCGCTGACCTGGCGCGATCTGGATTTCGACAGCGGGCTGGTCAACGTGCTGGGCAAGGGCAATCGGCAGCGCCGCGTGCCGTTCGGCCGGCCGGCGCGCGAAGCGCTGCAGGCGTGGCGCGCCGAAAGTGGCGGTGGTCCGGCCTCGCCGGTATTTCCCGGCCGCAACGGACCGATCAGCCAACGCGCGGTGCAGATCCGCATCCGCCAGCTGGCGCAGCGCCAGGGCCTGTTCAAGCACGTGCACCCGCACATGCTGCGGCACAGTTTCGCCAGCCATATCCTGGAATCATCCGGTGATCTGCGCGGCGTGCAGGAGCTGCTGGGCCATGCCGACATCGCCACCACCCAGATCTACACCCACCTGGATTTCCAGCACCTGGCCAAGGTCTACGACGCGGCGCATCCGCGCGCGAAGCGTCGAAGCAGCAGCGAGGGCAGCGGAGAAAGCTGAACGTTGCCCGTGCGGCAGCCGGTCGCGGGTGGCTTGAAGGGCGCAGGGCAGTCCCCACCTCTGGTTCTGTCACCCCGGAGGCATCATGGACCCCAGTCAGAACCCCAACGTTTTCCACGCCACCACCATCGTCTGCGTCCGTCGCGGCGAGCACGTGGCCATTGCCGGCGACGGCCAGGTCACGCTGGGCCACACCGTGATGAAGGGCAATGCGCGCAAGGTGCGCCGCCTCGGTCGTGATGGCCAGGTGCTGGCCGGCTTTGCCGGTGCCGCCGCCGATGCCTTCACCCTGTTCGAGCTGTTCGAGGCCAAGCTGGAAAAGCACGGCCAGTTGCAGCGCGCTGCGGTCGAACTGGCCAAGGATTGGCGCACCGAGCGCCGCCTCGGAAAGCTTGAAGCCCTGTTGGCCGTGGCCGACAAGGAAACCTCGCTGATCATCAGCGGCACCGGCGATGTGATCGAACCGGAGGACGGCATCATCGCCATCGGCTCGGGTGGTTCCTATGCGCTGTCGGCTGCACGCGCGTTGATGGCACACACCGAACTGGATGCGCGCACCATCGCCAGCGAAGCGATCGGCATTGCCGGCGATATCTGCATCTACACCAACCGCAACGTGGTGGTCGAGGAACTCTGAGGGTCGCGCCGGCTTTTGGCCGGCAACCTCATGATCCCCCACACGCGTGCCTGGTTGCCGGCCAGCGGCCGGCACGACCGACAACGAATTCGTGAGCACATCCATGTCGAAGATCGAAGTTTCCTCTGCCACCATGACCCCGCGCGAGATCGTGCAGGAACTGGACCGGCATATCGTGGGCCAGCACGACGCCAAGCGCGCCGTGGCCATCGCCCTGCGCAACCGCTGGCGCCGCATGCAGCTGGTGCCTGAGCTGCGCAATGAAGTGATGCCGAAGAACATCCTGATGATCGGCCCGACCGGCGTCGGCAAGACCGAGATCGCGCGTCGCCTGGCCACGCTGGCCAACGCGCCGTTCGTGAAGGTCGAAGCCACCCGCTTCACCGAAGTCGGCTACGTCGGCAAGGACGTCGAGCAGATCATCCGCGACCTGGCCGATACCGCAGTGAAGCTGTACCGCGAACAGGCCAAGGTGCGCGTGCGTACCCAGGCCGAGGAACGCGCCGAAGACCGCATCCTCGATGCGCTGCTGCCGCGCCGCAGCGGTGGCATCGGCTTCGATCCGGAAGTCGCCCGCAACGAACCGTCGGCGCAGGACAACGAGACCCGCATCAAGTTCCGCAAGATGCTGCGCAACGGTGAGCTGGACGAGCGCGAGATCGAACTCGACCTGGCCGCCAATGTCAGCATGGACATCATGACCCCGCCGGGCATGGAGGAAATGGGCCAGCAGCTGAAGTCGATGTTCGCCAACCTTGGCGGCGGCGCGAAGGCGCACAAGCGCACGCTGACCATCAAGGCCGCGCGACCGCTGCTGATCGAGGAAGAGGCCGGCAAGCTGGTCAACGAGGACGATATCCGCACTGCGGCGATCGAGGCCTGCGAGCAGCACGGCATCGTCTTCATCGACGAGATCGACAAGGTCGCCAAGCGTGGCGATAACGTGGGCGGCGGCGATGTCTCCCGCGAAGGCGTGCAGCGCGACCTGCTGCCGCTGGTGGAAGGCTCCAACGTGTCCACCAAGTACGGCACGATCAAGACCGACCACATCCTGTTCATTGCATCCGGTGCGTTCCACCTGGCCAAGCCCAGCGATCTGATTCCGGAGCTGCAGGGTCGCTTCCCGATCCGCGTTGAACTGGGTGCGCTGAGCAAGGGTGATTTCGTGCGCATCCTGACCGAGCCGAAGGCCGCGCTGACCAAGCAGTACGAGGCGCTGCTGGCTACCGAGGGCGTCAAGGTCAGCTTCACCGCCGACGCCATCGAGCGCCTGGCCGAAATCGCCTTCCAGGTGAACGAGCGCCAGGAGAACATCGGTGCCCGTCGCCTGCATACGGTGCTGGAGCGCCTGCTGGATTCGCTCAGCTACGAGGCACCGGACCGCGATGGCGAAAGCCTGGCGATCGACAGCGCCTACGTCGACAAGCACCTGGGTGAGCTGGTGCAGGACCCGGACCTGAGCCGCTACATCCTGTAATGCCCGTTGGAGTCGGATCCCTCGCCCCAGCGAGGGCTCTGACTCCGCCCGCTGCAACAGAAAGGGCCGCCGCAGGGCGGCCATTTTCTTGTGCGGTCAGCGTGACTGCCGGGTGCGGTAGTCCCGCAGCACCTGGTCGATCACCGCACTGGTGCGGGCGGCGCTGATGCCGGTCGAGGGCGAACGGCCGTTGCCGCGCAGTTCGTCCACGAGGTGCGCGATCAACGGCTGCTGGACCGATGGCGGGTTCGGGATGTCGAATGCCTGCATGCCCGCTTCGGTCTCCAGAACCACTGGAACGTCCTCGAAGGTGGCAAAGCGCAGCTGCCCGCGGTCGCCGGTGATCTCGACCTCATCCTGGCGGCGGAACGCGCAGAAGCTCCATTGCGCGATGCCGTGCGCCCCGCTGCCGGTACGGAAGCACATCGAGACACTGTCCTCGGCGGCGTAGGCGCCGGTCAGCGAACTGGCCAGGCCACGCACGTCGCCCAGCGGCCCCAATAGATGGTCGAGCAGGTCCAGGGTATGCGAGCCCAGATCGACGAACAGCCCGCCGCCGGCGATCGACGGATTGGTCCGCCAGAAGTCGGGCGATGCGGCATTCGCCGAATGCGGCCGATGCAGGGCGGCGCGCACGCTGCGCGGCGTTCCGATCGCGCCGTTGTCCAGCAGCTGCTTCACCTGTGCGAAGCGGGGCAGGGCACGGCGGTAGTAGGCCACGAACACGGGCACGCCGCTGCGGGCGCTGGCCGCGATGATGCGCTGGCACTCGTCGTGGTCCATGGCCATCGGCTTTTCGATGTAGACCGGCTTGCCCGCGGCGATCGCCTGCAGCGCGTAATGCATGTGCGTCGAGGGCGGCGTTGCCACGTAGACCGAGTTCACTTCCGGATCGGCGATGAGTGCGTCGGCGTCCGCGTACCAGCGCGGAATCGCGTGGCGCCGCGCATAATCCTCGGCCAATGCCGCATTGCGGCGCATGACCGCTGCCACCCGTGAGCCGGGTGTGCTGGCCAGGGCGGGGCCGCTCTTCTTCTCGGTGACGCTGCCACAGCCGATGAAGCCCCATACCACGTTGTCCAGGATCACGGGGCTGTCCTCAGATGGGCGCGGCGGTGGCGGCAGCAGCGCCACTCACGCTTCGGGCAGCGGCTCGGGCACAGTGCCCGGCGCGAACACGCCGTCCTTCACGTAGGCGGCCAGGGTCATGTCCAGTGCGAGCATGCCGTCGCGCTTGAGGTCCATCAGGTCCGGTTCGACCATCGCCCCGTGCAGCACGCCCAGCACGGTGGCATGCAGCATGCGCGCGGCGATCTTGGGGTCGGCGCCTTCGCGCAGCTGGCCCAGATCGCGGGCGCGGCGCAGGGCACGCTCCATCCGGTCGAGCGCATCGCGGAATCCGGCCTGCTGCATTTCGGTCAGCACCCTGGTGTCGGCCGAGGCATCGCTGCGCAGCATGATCTCCATGGTCTTGCGCAGGCGCTCGTCTTCGGACAGCTCGATGAAGGAGTGGATCATCACCGCGCGCAGGTCGTGCACGGGGGTGTCGCGCTGGTCGGTGGAGGTGCGCTCCAGTTCCTGCATGAAGGGCAGGTGCACCCGTTCGACGATCGCGGCCAGCACCTCGCTCTTGTTCTTGAAGTGCCAGTAGACCGCGCCACGGGTATAGCCGGCGCGGGCGCCGATCATCTCCAGCGTGGTACGGGCCACGCCGTGTTCATGGAAGCAGGCTTCGGCGGCGTCAAGGATGCCTTCCCGGGTTGCCTGGGTGTCCTCTTTGGTCTTGCGGGCCATGTAGGTACGAGTGCGGGTGAAACGTGGCTGAATTGTACCGGTTTACAAACAAACAAGCATGTATGTATATTTCGCTCCCATCATTCCCGTCGTGTGCGTGGCAGGCCGGTCCGGCTCCCGCTCCACCCGGGTGGGCGCTGTTCTCACGGTCTTCACCTTTACCGGTCGAAGGGTCCGCCGTATCAGCGCCGGCTGAGATCCTTTCCTTCAAGAGCCTTTCCGTCATGTTGCTGAGCCGAATCCGACCCTTTGCACTGTCGCTGGCCATCGCCGCAGCCGTGGCTGCCTGCGGCGGCCAACCCCAGGCCCCCGAGCAGGGCCCGGGTGACGTCACCGTGGTCACGCTGAAGTCCGAGACCGTGGGCCTGACCCGCGAACTGCCGGGCCGTACCAACGCCTTCCTGGTCGCCGAAGTGCGCCCGCAGGTCAACGGCATCGTTGCCAAGCGCCTGTTCACCGAAGGCGGCATGGTCAAGGCCGGCGAGCCGCTCTACCAGATCGAGGACGCCAGCTACCGCGCCCAGGCCAACAGCGCCCGCGCCCAGCTGGCCCGCGCCGAAGCCACGGCCAACGCCGCGCGCCTGAGCGCCAAGCGCATCACCGAGCTGGCCAAGGTCGACGCGGTCAGCCAGCAGGACCTGGAAAACGCCGTGGCCGCGCAGAAGCAGGCCGAGGCCGATGTCGGTGCCGCCAGGGCCTCGCTGGACGCGGCCAACGTCACCCTCGGCTATGCCCGCATCACCGCGCCGATCAGCGGCCGCATCGGCAAGTCCAGCGTTACCCAGGGTGCGCTGGTCAGCGCCGGCCAGGCCAATGCACTGGCCACCGTGCAGCAGCTGGACCCGATCTACGTCGATCTGACCCAGTCCTCGGCCGAGCTGCTGCAGCTGCGCCGCGAACTGGCTGCCGGCCGCCTGCAGGACAACCAGACGCTGCCGGTCAGCATCCTGATGGAAGACGGCAGCACCTTCGAGCACAAGGGCACGCTGGAGTTCTCTGAAGTGAGCGTCGATCCAGCCACCGGCAGCTTCGGCCTGCGCGTGAAGGTGGACAACCCGGACGGCCTGCTGATGCCGGGCACCTACGTGCGCGCGGTGATCGGCGGCGGCGTGCGCAGCGATGCGGTGCTGGTACCGATGCAGGGCATCGCCCGCGATCCGAAGGGCGACACGACCGCGATGGTGGTCGGCAAGGACAACAAGGTCGAAGTGCGCCCGGTCAAGGTCAGCCGCACGGTCGGCGACAAGTGGCTGGTCGAGGACGGCCTGAAGGCCGGCGACAAGGTCATCGTCGAAGGCCTGCAGAAGATCGGCCCCGGCATGCCGGTCAAGGCCACCGAGAAGGGCGCTGCTCCGGCCAAGCCGGCAGCGGCCGCCCAGCCTGCCGCCCCGGCCGGCGACGCGAAGTAAGCGGAGAACCCCATGGCACGCTTTTTCATCGATCGACCCATCTTCGCGTGGGTGATCGCCATCATCATCATGCTCGCCGGCGGCCTGGCCCTGTTCAAGCTGCCGGTCTCGATGTACCCCAACGTCGCACCGCCGGCGGTGGAAATCAGCGCCACCTACCCGGGTGCATCGGCCAAGGTGGTCGAGGACTCGGTGACGCAGATCATCGAGCAGAACATGAAGGGCCTTGATGGCCTGATCTACTTCTCCTCCAACAGCTCGTCCAACGGCCAGGCCACCATCACCCTGACCTTCGAGAGCGGCACCAACCCGGACATCGCCCAGGTGCAGGTGCAGAACAAGCTGCAGCTGGCCATGCCGCTGCTGCCGCAGGAAGTGCAGCGGCAGGGCATCAACGTGGCCAAGTCCAGCTCGGGCTTCCTGAACGTCATCGCGTTCGTGTCCGAGAACGGCAGCATGGACGCCAACGACATCGCCGACTACGTCGGTTCCAATGTTGTCGATCGCCTGAGCCGCGTGCCAGGCGTGGGCAACATCCAGGTGTTCGGTGGCAAGTACGCCATGCGCATCTGGCTGGATCCGAACAAGCTGCATACCTATGGCCTGTCGGTTGCGGAAGTGACCGCAGCGATCAAGGCACAGAACGCGCAGGTGGCCATCGGCCAGCTTGGCGGTGCACCGTCGATCAAGGGCCAGCAGCTCAACGCCACCATCAACGCGCAGTCGCGCCTGCAGACCCCGGAACAGTTCCGCAACATCATCGTGCGCGGTGCGCAGGACGGTGCCGAGCTGCGCCTGGGGGATGTCGCCCGCGTCGAGCTGGGTGCCGAGTCCTACGACTTCGTCACCCGCTACAACGGCCAGCCGGCCAGCGGCCTGGCGGTGACCCTGGCCACCGGCGCCAACGCGCTGGATACCGCTGCTGGTGTGAATGCCGCGCTGGAAGACATGAAGAGCTTCTTCCCGGCCGGGCTGAAGGCGGAGGTCCCGTACGACACCACCCCGTTCGTGCGCGTGTCGATCAAGGGCGTGGTGCAGACCCTGATCGAAGCGATCGTGCTGGTGTTCGTGGTGATGTACCTGTTCCTGCAGAACTTCCGCGCCACCCTGATCCCGACCATCGCCGTGCCGGTGGTGCTGCTGGGTACCTTCGGCGTGCTGGCCATGCTCGGCTTCTCGGTGAACATGCTGACCATGTTCGCGATGGTGCTTGCGATCGGCCTGCTGGTGGACGATGCCATCGTGGTGGTGGAGAACGTCGAGCGCATCATGTCCGAGGAAGGACTGTCGCCGCTCGAGGCGACCCGCAAGTCGATGGGCCAGATCACCGGCGCGCTGGTGGGCATCGGCCTGGTGCTGTCGGCGGTGTTCGTGCCGATGGCCTTCATGAGTGGCTCCACCGGCGTGATCTACCGCCAGTTCTCGGCCACGATCGTCTCGGCGATGGCATTGTCGGTGCTGGTCGCGATCGTGCTGACCCCGGCGCTGTGCGCGACCATGCTCAAGCCGCTGAAGAAAGGTGAGCACCACGTCGCCCACCGCGGCCTGGCCGGTCGCTTCTTCAATGGCTTCAACCGTGGATTCGACCGCACCAGCGAAAGCTACCAGCGTGGCGTGCGCGGCATCATCCATCGCCCGTGGCGCTTCATGGGCATCGTGGCGGCGCTGTTCGTGCTGATGGGCGTGTTGTTCGTGCGCCTGCCCAGCTCATTCCTGCCCAACGAAGACCAGGGCGTGTTGATGGCGCTGGTGCAGGCCCCGGTGGGTGCCACCCAGGAACGTACGCTGGAATCGATCGCGGCGCTGGAAAACCACTTCCTGCAGAACGAGAAGGATGCGGTGGACTCGGTGTTCTCGGTGCAGGGCTTCAGCTTCGCCGGCATGGGCCAGAACGCCGGCATGGCATTCGTCAAGCTGAAGGACTGGAGCGAGCGTGACGCCAACAATGGCGTGATGCCGATCACCGGACGCGCGATGGCGGCCCTGGGCCAGATCAAGGATGCCTTCATCTTCGCCTTCCCGCCGCCGGCCATCCCGGAACTGGGCACCGCCTCGGGCTATACCTTCTTCCTGAAGGACAACAGCGGCCAGGGCCACGAGGCACTGGTGGCCGCGCGCAACCAGCTGCTCGGCCTCGCCGCCGGCAGCAAGAAGCTGGCCAACGTGCGCCCGAACGGCCAGGAGGACACGCCGCAGTTCCGCATCGACATCGACGCGGCCAAGGCGACCTCGCTGGGGCTGTCGATCGACCAGATCAACGGCACGCTGGCCGCCGCGTGGGGCAGCTCGTACATCGACGACTTCGTCGATCGTGGCCGCGTCAAGCGTGTGTTCGTGCAGGCCGACCAGCCGTTCCGCATGGTGCCGGAGGACTTCGATCTCTGGTCCGTGAAGAACGACAAGGGTGAAATGGTGCCGTTCAGTGCCTTCGCTACCAAGCACTGGGATTACGGTTCGCCGCGCCTGGAACGCTACAACGGTGTGTCGGCCATGGAAATCCAGGGCGAACCGGCCCCGGGTGTCGCCTCCGGTGATGCCATGGCCGAGATCGAACAGCTGGCCAAGCAGCTGCCGGCGGGCTTCGGCATCGAATGGACGGCGATGTCGTACCAGGAGCGCCAGGCTGGCTCGCAGACGCCACTGCTGTACACGCTCTCGCTGATGATCGTATTCCTGTGCCTGGCCGCGATGTACGAAAGCTGGAGCGTGCCGACCGCAGTGCTGCTGGCGGCCCCGCTGGGCATCCTCGGCGCGGTGCTGGCCAATACCTTCAAGGGCCTGGAACGCGATATCTACTTCCAGGTGGCGATGCTGACCACGGTGGGCCTGACCAGCAAGAACGCGATCCTGATCGTGGAGTTCGCCAAGGAGAACCTGGAGAAGGGCGCAGGCCTGATCGAATCGATCATGCATGCCGTGCGCGACCGCCTGCGTCCTATCGTGATGACCTCGCTGGCCTTCGGCATGGGCGTGGTACCGCTGGCGATCTCCACCGGTGCCGGTTCCGGCGCCAAGCAGGCGATCGGCACCGGCGTGCTCGGCGGCATGATCGTCGGCACCGTGCTCGGTGTGTTCTTCGTGCCGCTGTTCTTCGTGGTGGTGCAGCGCGTGTTCAAGCGCAAATCCACGACGTGACCTGAAACGGTCATGCCGGCCTCAGGCTGGCGTTGTCGAAACGGTAGTGCCGGCCGCTGGCCGGCATGACCTCCTGCCATCCGGCAGTACCGATGGAAGTCATTCCCATGAAAAGTGCATCCCTGTTCCTTTCCATTGCCGCTGTGCTCGCGCTCGCCGGCTGCTCCACCCTGGTGCCGAAGAACACCGCTGTCGCCCCGGCGATCCCGGCGCAGTGGCCGGCCGAGGCCGCGCAGGGCGAGGTGGCCGATGTCGCCGCCGTCGGCTGGCGCGACTTCTTCACCGATGCGCGCCTGCAGCAGGTGATCGACCAGACGCTGCAGAACAACCGAGATCTGCGCGTGGCCGTGCTCAACGTTGAGCGCGCGCGCGGCCAGTACCGTGTGCAGCGCGCTGATCGCGTGCCCGGCGTGGCCGTTACCGGCCAGATGCAGCGCCAGGGCACCGACGCCGGTGTCAACGAACAGTTCACCGCCGGTGTCGGCGTGGCCGAGTTCGAGCTGGATCTGTTCGGCCGCGTGCGCAATCTCAGTGAAGCTGCGCTGCAGCAGTACTTCGCGGTGGCCGCCAACCGCCGCAACGCGCAGTTGAGCCTGGTGGCCGAGACGGCCACCGCATGGCTGACCTACGGTGCCGACGCGCAGCGGCTGAAGATCGCCGATGCCACGCTGAAGACCTACGAGGATTCGCTGCGCCTGGCCGAGGCCCGCCACGAACGTGGTGGCAGTTCGGCGCTGGAGCTGACCCAGACCCGTACCCTGGTCGAGACCGCGCGTACGGACGCCGCACGCCTGCGTGGCCAGCTGGCCCAGGACCGCAACGCGCTGGCGCTGCTGGCCGGTGGCCAGCTGGATCCGGCGCTGCTGCCGGACAGCATCGAGCCGCAGCTGCTTGCACTGGCACCGCCGCCGGCCGGCCTGCCCAGCGACGTGCTGCTGCAGCGCCCGGACATCATGGCCGCCGAACACCAGCTGCTGGCGGCCAACGCCAATATCGGTGCGGCACGCGCGGCGTTCTTCCCGAGCATCTCGCTGACCGGCAGCATCGGCAGTGGTTCGAGCGAACTGTCCAACCTGTTCGACAGCGGTACGCGCGTGTGGAGCTTCCTGCCGAAGATCACGCTGCCGATCTTCCAGGGCGGCAAGCTGCGCGCCAACCTGGCCATCGCCAACGCGGATCGTGATATCGCTCTGGCGCAGTACGAGAAGTCGATCCAGGTGGGCTTCCGCGAAACCGCCGATGCGCTGGCGTTGAATGTCAGCCTGGACGAGCAGGTGAGTTCACAGCAGCGCCTGGTGGAAGCGGCCGAACAGGCCAACCGCCTGTCGCAGGCGCGCTACGACGCGGGCCTGGACAGCTTCGTGACCCTGCTTGATGCGCGGCGTACGGCCTACAACGCACAACAGACCCAGCTGCAGGCGCAGCTGGCGCAGCAGGCCAACCGCATCACCCTGTACAAGGTGATGGGCGGTGGCTGGCACGAGCGCAGCTGAAGGACAGCCGGCCAGCGGCCGGCTCTACCCTGATGATCGATGGTAGTGCCGGCCGCTGGCCGGCATTGTCATTTCAGGACCTGCTACACCGCTTCATCGTCGCGCCGCGCTGCATGGCAGGCGCGCACCCGCGCGAGCGCATCGCCGGCTTCGCGCGCCATCTGCTCGTACTCGGCGCGGATCTCTTCCAGGCGCGCTTCGTCAAGTTCTTCCAGATCCAACAGTTCGTTGTTGGCTTCGGCCGTCGCCCGGATCAGCTCGTCCAGCTTGATCTGCATCGCGGCGGTGTCCGCGTTCTGTGTGTGCTGGATCAGGAACACCATCAGGAAGGTGATGATGGTGGTGCCGGTGTTGATCACCAGCTGCCAGGTGTCGTTGAAACCGAACACCGGGCCACTGATGCCCCAGATCACCACGATCGCTACTGCAGCCAGGAAGGTCCACGGCGAGCCGGTGGCGGCCGCGGCCTTCTTGGCGATCGTATTGAACAGGTTTCGTACTTTCATCGTCGTCGTCCCACTCAGGTGACGAGGATGATCGGCAGTGGCCCGTGCAGGCGCCGTGCAGCGGCGGTCAGGCGCGCATGCGCTGCAGCCGCGGTGCCTGCAGGCTGCGCACCGGACTGCTCTGGTAGACGTGCTGCCAGCAACGGTCGACGAATTCGCGGGCCTGGGCTTCACTCAGTCGCGGCATGATCTGCAGGGCGTACTGGGTCTGGAACATCTCGTCACGTTCGGCCTCGCTGGCGCGCGGCTGGGTGATCAGCGAATCGCAGGCAAACTTGATCCACGGCACGTACGAGCCGAACGAGTTGTGCGGCAGTGCGCCTTCGGCATGTTGGCGGCGCCAGTGATCCAGCTCGGCGTCAACGTTGATGACCGGAGGAATGGTGGGGACTTCAGCGTGCATGACAATCCAGTTCGGTTGAGTGGAAAGGGAGTGGGGGTTCATCGGAGTGTGGCGTATGTGGCGGTGCATGCCGCGTCAGCGCGATGTGGAGCTGGCGTTGGCATGTCCAATCAACTGCGCGTGCTCGACGGCACCGAGATCTTCGGCCAGGGTGGCCATCGCGTTGCACAGGCGCTCGTGGTCGAGCGGATGGCGACGGACCAGCTCCAGTTGCATGCGCTGGTAGGCGGTCCAGAACAACGCGCCGCGCCGGTGCAGTGCATATTGCCGCTGCAGGCGTTCGCGGATCGGGTCGAGGATCGAGTCTGGTGCAGGTCGTACGGCGTGCGCGCACATGGCTGGCTCCGCCGGGGAAAGAAGTCCCGGTAACCCCACCCTAGGCGCGGCAGCCGGGCGGGGTGTTATCGCAGCGTGTGCACGTTGCGCAGCTGACTGTGCACTGGTTCACGGCAATGGCCGCAAACGCTGCCGGCACTAGGGCGTGCCGGCACTGAAGCGTTCATTAAACGGGTTCAACAGGACACTGCGTGGTGATCATTCACCGATGTCTTCATTCCAGATCTCCGGGTGCTGCGCAATGAAGCCGCCCAGCAGGTCCACGCATTCCTGGCTGTCCAGGTCGATCACGTTGACGCCATTTTCCCGCAACCAGTCGATGCCGCCCTGGAAGGTGCGCGATTCGCCCACCACCACGGTGCCGATGTTGAACTGGCGCACCAGGCCAGAGCAGTACCAGCACGGTGCCAGGGTGGTGACCATGATCGTGTCCTGGTAACGGCGCTGGCGGCCGGCCTTGCGGAACGCATCGGTCTCGCCGTGCACCGACGGGTCGCCTTCCTGCACGCGGCGGTTGTGGCCGCAGCCAAGCAGGCGGCCGTCGTTGTGGTACAGGGCTGCGCCGATCGGCACGCCGCCCTCGGCCAGGCCCTGGCGGGCTTCGGCGATGGCGGTCTGCAGCAGGGCCTGGTAGTCGGGCGTGGTGATCATGCGGGGCTCCGGTAAGTCGTGGCCCGCCATGATACGGGCAGGGGGTGCCGCTGGCCCCCGGCGGTGCGATAATCGGGGCCATGAGCGAATCCCCCTACAAAGCCGGTACCACCCATTTCGGGTTCCGCGACGTCGCCGCCAAGGACAAGCAGAAGCTGGTCGGCCAGGTGTTCACCTCGGTCGCGCGCAACTACGACCTGATGAACGACCTGATGAGCCTGGGCGTGCACCGGGCGTGGAAGCGCTACTACGTGGCCACCGCGCAGGTGAAGCCGGGCGACCGCGTGCTCGATCTGGCGGGCGGCACCGGCGACATCGCCGCCCTGCTGAAGGAGCGCGTCGGCGCCGAGGGCTCGGTGGTGCTGGGCGACATCAACGCCGGCATGCTGTCGGTCGGCCGTGATCGCCTGACCAACCGCGGCCTGGTGCTGGGCCTGGACTACGTGCAGTGCAACGCCGAGGCCCTGCCGTTCCCGGACAACAGCTTCGACCTGGTCACCATCGCCTTCGGCCTGCGCAACGTGACCGACAAGGACGCCGGCCTGCGCGAGATGTACCGCGTGCTGAAGGTCGGGGGCCAGGCCCGCGTGCTGGAGTTCTCCGAAGTCACCGCGGACTGGTTCAAGCCGATCTACGACTTCCACTCGTTCAAGATCCTGCCGAAGCTGGGCAAGCTGTTCGCCAATGACTCGGACAGCTACCAGTACCTGGCCGAGAGCATCCGCAAGCACCCGCCGCAGGATGAACTGAAGGCGATGATGGGGCAGGCCGGGTTCGAGCGCTGCCACTACAAGAACCTGACCGGCGGCATCGTTTCGATCCACTCCGGCTACAAGCTGTAAGCCCCGCTCTGGTGGGTGCCAACCGTGGTTGGTGCTCGCCCGCTGCGGTGATCCGATCTGGT
This sequence comes from Stenotrophomonas sp. YJH_SMC_25, assembly GCF_059369595.1. Classification (NCBI taxonomy): domain Bacteria; kingdom Pseudomonadati; phylum Pseudomonadota; class Gammaproteobacteria; order Lysobacterales; family Lysobacteraceae; genus Stenotrophomonas; species Stenotrophomonas sp. YJH_SMC_25. The sequence continues at coordinate 345,877 of NZ_JCAFSV010000003.1, forward strand.
AGCTGCCGACCTTGGTCGGCACGGGCCTGCCGCATGCGTTGATGGGTCCGTGCCAACCAAGGTTGGTACCTGCCTGTAGATGCCGACATTGGTTGGCATGCGCCCGAGGCGCAGGATCGGCTTGCCTGCCATTACCCCGCACCGCGCAACGCCTGCCGGGCCGGAGGGAGGTACCATTGGGGTTTGATCCCCGTAACGGTCCCGATTCATGCGTAATCCGCTGATGCTCCTTCCGCTGGCCGTGGCCCTGGCCGCCGGCTGCTCCCAGGAGGCGGCCGCGCCCGCCGCCGCCCCGACTGCCGCAAAGGCCCCTGCCGCCCCCGTGAACGCCGAGAACCGCAGTCACGACGAAAGCTCGTACGCCGAGCCGGACAAGGTCGTCATCAAGGACATCGCGCTGGATCTGAAGCTCGACTTCGACCAGAAGCAGATTGGCGGCACCGCCACCTACACCCTGGAATGGAAGCAGAAGGACGCCAGGCAGCTGGTGCTCGACACCCGCGAGCTGACCGTGTCCAAGGTCGAGGCCGTCGCCGCCGATGGCGCGCGCAGCCCGCTGAAGTTCGAGCTGGCCGCCGCTGACAAGGTGTTCGGCAGCAAGCTGACCATCGAGGCCCCGGAACAGCCGGCCAAGGTGGAAGTGACCTACCACACCGCGCCGACCGCATCGGGCCTGCAGTGGCTGGCACCGTCGATGACCGAGGGCAAGAAGCTGCCCTTCATGTTCAGCCAGTCGCAGGCCATCCATGCCCGCTCCTGGGTGCCGCTGCAGGACACCCCGAGCGTGCGCTTCACCTACAGCGCGCACGTGGTCTCGCGCCCGGACGTGATGGTGCTGATGAGCGCCGACAACGATCCGAAGGCCGCGCGTGATGGTGACTACACCTTCAAGATGCCGCAGCCGATTCCGTCCTACCTGCTGGCCATCGCCGCCGGCGACCTGGTGTTCGAGCCGATCTCCGGCCGCTCCGGCGTCTGGGCCGAGCCGACCATGGTCAACAAGGCCGCCAAGGAATTCGAAGACACCGAGAAGATGATCGGTGCCGCCGAGAAGCTGTACGGCGAATACCGCTGGGGCCGCTACGACATGCTGGTGCTGCCGCCGTCGTTCCCGTTCGGCGGCATGGAAAACCCGCGCCTGACCTTCGCCACCCCGACCGTGATCGTCGGCGACAAGTCGCTGGTCTCGCTGGTCGCCCACGAACTGGCGCACAGCTGGTCGGGCAACCTGGTGACCAACGCCAGCTGGAAGGACATCTGGCTCAACGAAGGCTTCACCACCTACGTCCAGGGCCGCATCACCGAAGCCCTGTACGGCAAGGAGATGGCCGAGATGGAGAAGCAGATCGACCAGACCGACCTGCTGGCCGAAGTGAAGGACATGAGCCCGGCCGACCAGGCACTGGCGCTGCCGCCGCTGAACGAGCGTGACCCCGATGAAGCCCTCAGCCAGGTCGCCTACGTCAAGGGTTCGTGGTTCCTGGAGTTCCTGGAACAGCGCTTTGGCCGCGAGACCTTCGATCCGTTCCTGCGGGGCTGGTTCGATGACCACGCCTTCCAGAGCGCGAACACCGACCAGTTCGTCGCGTACATGAAGAAGAACCTGCTGCCGAAGAATCCGTCGGCCGTGACCGAGGCCGAACTGAAGGCGTGGCTGGACGAGCCGGGCATCCCGGCGTTCGCGGCCAAGGCGCAGTCGCGCAACTTCAGCAGCGTCGATACCGCGCGCATCGCATTCGCCAGCGCCGGCACCGTGCCCAGCAGCCAGGTCATCGCCGACTGGAGCACCCAGGAATGGGTGCGCTTCATCGACGGCCTCGGTGCGACCCAGCCGCTGGACAAGCTGGCCACGCTGGACAAGGCCTTCCACTTCACCGGCACCCCCAATGGCGAGATCGCCATGCGCTGGTACCCGCTGGCGATCCGCAGCGGCTACGAGCAGGCCAATGAAGGGGCGGCTGCATTCATCGAGCGCGTCGGCCGTCGCAAGCTGATCCTGCCGATCTACGCCGAACTGGTGAAGACCCCGAAGGGTCTGGAACTGGCCAAGCAGGCCTTCGAAAAGGCCAAGCCGGGCTACCACCCGATCACCACCGCCTCGGTCCAGGACATGCTGGCCAAGGCTGAAGCCAAGTAAGCGGTAGTGCCGGCCGCTGGCTGGCAACCGGTCACTGCTTCACCACCAACGGCGGGGAAACCCGCCGTTGGTGTATCCGCTTTTCGCTGCCGATAGAATCGGGATGCACTCGCATAGGACCTCCGCCATGAAACGACTGATCCTGCTCACCGCCTGCACCCTGGCCCTGGCCGCCTGCAGCAACCCGGAAGAGGAACGCAAGGCGCAGGAAGCCGCTGCGGCCGCCGCGCAGGCGCAGAAGGAGGCCAAGGCCGAAGACGTGGCCAAGCAGTACGACATGGCCGTGGCCGCGCAGGACTGGGAACGCGCGCGCCTGCATGGTGCCTCGCTGCTGGACCAGTACAAGGACACCGCCGCCGCCGAGCGCATCGCCGCAGGCTTCGACGAGGTCAAGGCCAAGGGCGACGCCGCGCGCGACCTGCGCCGCATGCAGGGGCTATGGCAGTACAACCAGATTCCGGTGGGCAGCAAGGGCAACCAGGTCTCGGCGCAGATCTACAGCAAGGAACGGGTGGACGTGGATGGCAGCGGCGCCAAACCGGTGCAGCTGGTGTTCCGCGATCATCCGGAGTGGAAGCGGCATGCCTACCTGGTGCTGCAGGCCGGTGATTTCCGTTGCCCGCAATGCACGGTGAAAGTGACCGTGGATGACGGCAAGCCGGTACCAATGGCGGCCTGGCGCCCGAAGACTGATGAAGCCATCGCCCTGTTCATCACCGATCAGAAGGCACTGTGGAAACTGGCGCGCAAGGGCAAGTCGATCAGCATCGAGTTCCCGGTCAAGGCCGGTGGCACGCGAACGGCCGTGTTCGAAACCGGCGGTGTCGACGCCAGCCGCATGCCGCAGTGGTGGCAGTGAAGGTTGCGACGGGCAGCGCAGTGCACGCGTTGTCCGCGATCCGGCACTGGGTGTTCGACATGGACGGCACGCTGACGGTGGCCGTGCATGATTTCGCCGCGATCCGCCGAGCGCTGGAGATCGCCGCGGAGGAAGACATCCTCGACCATATCGCGGCATTGCCCGACGCACCGGCGCAGGCCAAGCGCGCGTGGCTGCTGGATCACGAGCGCGCCCTGGCCGAGGACGCGCTGCCAGCGCCGGGGGCGGTGAAGCTGCTGCGCGCGCTGTCGGCGGCAGGTTGCCGGCTGGGCATCCTGACCCGCAACGACCATGCGCTGGCGAAGCTGACGCTGGAGGCGATCGGGGTCGGGGCGTTGTTCGACGACGCCGACATCATCGGCCGCGATGAAGCGGTGCCCAAGCCCTCGCCGGATGGCCTGCAGCAGCATCTTCGTCGCTGGGGCATCGGGGCTGCGCACGCGGTGATGGTCGGTGACCACGCCTACGACCTGGAGTGCGGGCGCGCCGCGGGCACCCACACCGTGCTGGTCAATCTGCCGGAGAACCCGTGGCCCGGCAGCGCCGACTGGCATTTCGCCGATTGCCGCGCCTTGCTGGCGGCCTGGCAGCAGAAGGGGTAGTGCCGGCCGCTGGCCGGCAGTGTCGACCAAGGTCGACGCCTACCAGAACACCCGTGGCCAGGCTGGCGGCCTGGCAGAAGGGGTAGTGCTGGCCGCTGGTCGGCAGTGTCGACCAAGGTCGACACCTACCAGAACACCCGTGGCCAGGCTGGCGGCCTGGCAGCAGAAGGGGTAGTGCCGGCCGCTGGCCGGCAGTGTCGACCAAGGTCGACACCTACCAACAGCATTCCCAGCAGCGCATCGGGTGGAAAGCCCCCTTGTTGTTCAAGGGGGCGCGCCGAAGGCGCGGGGACAAGAGTGGGATGCGCGGGCAGTTCGTTTACGCGCCCAGCGCGTAACCGAACTGCTGCTTGAACTGCTCGTTGAACTCATCGAAGGTGAAGCGCTGGTTCTGCGTGCCCGGGTGCTCGACCTTCAGCGCGCCCATCAGGTTGCCCATGCGGCCGATGGTCAGCCAGTCGTAGCCCTTCTGGATGCCGTAGATCAGGCCGGCGCGGAAGGCGTCGCCACAGCCGGTCGGATCGACCACGCGGCGCTCGTGCGCCGGCGGGATGTCGTAGCTCTTTTCCGGGGTGTGGATGACCGCACCCTTCGGGCCACGGGTGGTGATGTAGGCCTTGACCCGGCTGACGATCTCCTTCTCGTCCCAGCCGGTGCGCTCCTGCAGCAGGTTCGACTCGTAGTCGTTGACCACCACGTAGTCGGCCTGATCGATGAAGGCGCGCAGCTCGGGGCCGTTGAACAGCGGCATGGCCTGGCCCGGGTCGAAGATGAACGGAATGCCGTCCTCGTGGAATTCCTGCGCGTTCTGGATCATGCCTTCGCGGCCGTCCGGGCCGACCAGGCCCAGGGTCACGCCCGGCACGCCGCGCACATGGTTCTCGTAGGAGCGCATCATCGCGCCCGGGTGGAAGGCGGTGATCTGGTTGTTGTCGTGGTCGGTGGTGATGAACGCCTGCGGGGTGAACAGCTCGTCGATCACGCGCACACGCGACAGATCGATGCCCAGGCCTTCGAAGTATTCGCGGTACGGGCCGAAGTCCGAACCCACGGTGCCCATCGGGATCGGCTGGCCGCCCAGCAGGTGCAGGTTGTAGGCGATGTTGCCGGCGCAGCCGCCGAACTCGCGGCGCATGCGCGGCACGAGGAAGGACACGTTCAGGATGTGCACCTTGTCCGGCAGGATGTGATTCTTGAACTGGTCCGGGAACACCATGATGGTGTCGAAGGCAAGAGAACCACAGATCAGAGCGGACATCGATGTAAGCCTATGCGGTGAATTTTGGGGTGGGCCGGCCCGGTTCAGCGGGCAAGCAAACGGCGCCCTTGGGCGCCCGACGGCGCAAAGGTTACCCGCTGGTGCCGCTCAGGGCCAGAACCGGGTGATGCCCGATCAGGCCGAAAGCCTGTGAAGACGCGGGTTCAGCTAGTTTTTTCCTTGCTCGGCGGCAGGCGGGTTGCTAGGCTTGTCGGCCTCGATTTCTGCCCATTTTTTCGCCATCCCGCGGCGGGCACGACACCCCTCAGGACTCCTTCCTCAGATGTTCAAGAAACTCCGTGGCATGTTCTCCAACGACCTGTCCATCGACCTGGGCACGGCCAACACCCTCATCTACGTGCGCGGGCAGGGGATCGTGCTGAACGAGCCGTCGGTCGTGGCCGTGCGCCAGGACCGTGCCATCGGTGGCACCCGCTCGGTGGCAGCCGTTGGCGCCGAGGCCAAGCAGATGCTCGGCCGTACCCCGGGCCACATCACCACCATCCGCCCGATGAAGGACGGCGTCATCGCCGACTTCACCTACACCGAGGCGATGCTCAAGCACTTCATCAAGAAGGTGCACAAGTCGCGCGTGCTGCGCCCGAGCCCGCGCGTGCTGGTCTGCGTGCCGGCCGGTTCGACCCAGGTCGAGCGCCGCGCGATCAAGGAATCGGCCGAGGAAGCCGGTGCCCGTGACGTGTACCTGATCGAAGAGCCGATGGCTGCCGCGATCGGCGCCGGCATGCCGGTCACCGAAGCCCGTGGCTCGATGGTCATCGACATCGGCGGCGGCACCACCGAAGTGGCGGTGATCTCGCTCAACGGCATCGTCTATTCGGCCTCGGTCCGCATCGGCGGTGACCGCTTCGACGAATCCATCACCAACTACGTGCGCCGCAACCACGGCATGCTGATCGGTGAAGCCACCGCCGAGCGCATCAAGGTCGAGCTGGGTTGTGCCTACCCGCAGGCCGAGGTGCAGGAGCTGGAGATCTCCGGCCGCAACCTCGCCGAGGGCGTGCCGAAGATGATCAAGATCAGCTCCAACGAGGTGCTTGAAGCCCTGCACGAACCGCTGTCGGGCATCGTCAGCGCGGTCAAGCTGGCGCTGGAGCAGACCCCGCCGGAACTGTGTGCCGACGTTGCCGAGCGCGGCATCGTGCTGACCGGCGGCGGCGCCCTGCTGCGTGACCTGGACCGCCTGATCTCCGAAGAAACCGGCCTGCACGTGCAGGTGGCCGACGATCCGCTGACCTGCGTGGCCCGCGGTGGCGGTCGTGCGCTGGAACTGGTGGACATGCACGGCAACGAGTTCTTTGCGCCGGAATAAGCCGTCCCGGCCGTTCCTGCCCGCCGCGCCCTTCCGGGGTGCGGCCCGCCGCGATGGCGGGCCGGCACCGGCGGGGCGTCCGCGTGTTTCCCTTCCGCCTTCTGCCAGTTGAATCGTTGCCGTGCCGCCCTACGCCGGTCCTCCCGTTGCCTCCCGATCCGGTGATGCCGCCAGCCCCCTGCGGTTGCTGGCCTATCTTGCATTGGCCATCACACTGATCGTCCTTGACGATCAGGCGGGTTGGCTGGCGCGCCTGCGCGAGCAGGCCAACAGCCTGGTGCAGCCTGTGTGGGCACTGGCGGGTCTGCCCGGCAAGCTCGGCAACCAGGTCAAGGATTCCGCGGCCAGCCACACCCAGCTGGTCACCGAGAACCGTGAACTGCGCAACCAGCTGCTGCTGGCCAACGCGCGCCTGACCCGTCTGCAGACCGCGGCGCTGGACAACGCCCAGCTGCGCGAACTGCTGAACGTGGCCGAGCGCAGTGGCCTGGACGTGCAGCTGGCGCCGATCCTGGATATCGACCTGGACCCGGTGAAGCAGCGCCTGGTGCTCGACGCCGGCAGCCGCGAAGGCGTGCACGTCGGGCAGGCGGTGATCGATGCCGGTGGCCTGATGGGGCAGGTGATCAGCGTCACCGGCGGTACCTCCACCGTGCTGCTGCTGACCGACCCCGACCACGCGGTGCCGGTCACCGTGGCCCGCAACGGCGTACGCCTGATCGTCTACGGTCGCGGCGACACGCTGGAGCTGCGCGACATCCCGCTCAGCGCCGGTGTGGAAGTGGGCGATGAGATCGTCACCTCCGGCCTCGGTGGCCGCTTCCCGGCCGGCTTCCCGGTCGGCACCATCACCGGCCTGCGCCCGGACGACACCCATGCCTTCCTGGTCGGCGAACTGAAGCCAGCCGCCCAGCTGGATCGTGGCCGTGATGTGCTGCTGCTGCGCCCCGGTGCGGCGATCCGCATTCCGCCGGAACTGCGCCTGCAGCTGGAAGAAACCACTCCGGGTGGCCCGGCCACCGGCGCCACCGTGCCTGCGGGAGCCGCGCCAGCGACAACGACGCCAGCTCCGGTCAGCTCCCCGGTAGTGCCGGCCGCTGGCCGGCAACAGCCCTCGTCGCAAACGAGGACTGTTGCCCCCGCATCCTCGCTTGATCCTGCCGCTCCGGTAGTGCCGGCCGCTGGCCGGCAACAGCCCTCGTCGCAAGCGAGGACTGTTGCTCCCGCATCCTCGCTTGATCCTGCCGCCCCGGTAGTGCCGGCCGCTGGCCGGCAACCGACCACGCCGGAGGCCCAGCGATGAGCCGCCTGCGCGACAACCCGTGGGTATTGCCGGCCAGCCTGGTCGTAGCCCTGCTGCTGGGCCTGCTGCCGTTGCCGGCGCTGCTGCAGCCGCTGCGCCCGTACTGGCTGGCGCTGGTGCTGGCGTACTGGGTGATCGAGACGCCCGAGCGCGTCGGCCTGGGCATCGCTTTCGCCAGCGGCGTGGTCGCCGACCTGCTGTACGGCGGCGTGCTCGGCGAACAGGCGCTGCGGCTGGTGATGCTGGCCTTCATCCTGCAGCGTTTCCGCGCCCGCATCCGCTTCTTCCCGATGTCGCAGCAGATGCTGGCCATCGGTGGCCTGTTGTTCAACGACCGCATCGTCAGCGCGCTGGTCCACATCCTGGTGGGCGAGCCGACCCTGCCGTGGTCGTACTGGTGGGCCCCGCTGTTGGGCATGGGCCTGTGGCCGCTGGTGTTCGTGCTGCTGGACGCAGTGCGCTTCGGCAAGCGCGGGCGCTGAGCCATGATCCCGCGCCGCCAGGTCAAGAACCCGCACGCCGAAGCCGAACAGTTCCGCCGCCGTGCGGCGCTGGGTTTCCTGGGCGTGCTGGTCTGCCTGCTGGGCCTGGGCGGCTGGTACTTCAAGCTGCAGGTGCTGGATCACGACGTCTACGCCACGCGCTCGGAAGCCAACCGCATCAAGCCGCGGCCGGTGGTGCCCGGGCGCGGCATGATCTACGACCGCAACGGTCGCCTGCTGGCCGAGAACGTGCCAGCGTTCCGCCTGGACGTGACCCCGGACAAGGTCAAGGACATGGACGCCACCCTGGAAGGGCTGGCGAAGATCATCAGCATCAGCCCGGAAGAGCTGGAAGCGTTCAACAAGTCGCGCAAGGCGCGCCGCAAGTTCCTGCCGGTCACGCTGAAGCTGCGCATGAGCGACGAGGAGATGGCGCGCTTCGCCGTCGACCGTTGGCGCTTCCCCGGCGTCGAGCTTGAGCCCTACCTGACCCGGCGTTATCCGTACGGTGACCTGTTTGCGCACATCATCGGCTATGTCGGCCGCGTCGACGACAAGGATCTGGAGATCCTCGGCGAAGGCAATGCCGCGCTGACCCACATCGGCAAGTCCGGCCTGGAGCGCTATTACGAGCAGCAGCTGCGCGGCAAGGTCGGCTACGAGCAGGTCGAAACCAACGTGCAGGGCCGTGCCATCCGCACCATCGGCCGGGTGGCCGCGCAGTCCGGCGCCGACCTGCGGCTGTCGATCGACGCGGACCTGCAGCGTGCCATGGTGGCGGCCTTCGGCGACCAGGAGGGCTCGGCAGTGGCGATGGACCCGCGTACCGGCGAGGTGCTGGCGATGGTCAGCCTGCCGTCCTACGACCCCAACCTGTTCGTCAACGGCATTTCCCATGCCGACTTCAAGGCGCTGAACGAGAACCCGTCGCGGCCGCAGTTCAACCGCCTGGTGCTCGGCGGCGTCGCTCCCGGTTCCACGCTGAAGCCGCTGATCGGCCTGGCCGGCCTGGACTCGGGCGTGCGCCGCCCGGAAGACAAGGTGCTGTCCACCGGCATGTTCTACCTGCCCGGCACCAGCCGTGGCTGGGGTGATGCGCATCGTGGCGGCCATGGCTGGACCGATCTGCGCAAGTCCATCGCCGAGTCGGTCAACACCTACTACTACAAGCTGGCGCTGGACCTGGGCATCGAGCGCTTCGACCATTACATGGAGTACTACGGCTTCGGCCAGCCGACCGGTATCGACCTCACCGGCGAAATCGGCGGCATCCTGCCGTCGCCGGCCTACAAGCGGAAGACCCGCAAGGAAGCCTGGTACCCCGGCGATACGGTCAACATCAGCATCGGCCAGGGCGACTGGAAGGTCACCCCGCTGCAGTTGGCGCGCGGCGTCAGCGCGCTGGCCGACGGGCAGCTGCGCACCCCGCACCTGGTGATCCAGCAGCGCGACGGCTTCGACAGCGACTGGACCGCGACGCCGCCCGGCGAGAGCAAGCCGGTCAGCCCCAACCCCAACAACGTGCAGGCGGTGCGCGAGGGCATGATGGCGACCATGCGGCCGGGCGGCAGCGGCTGGCGCGTGGCGGTCGGTGCGCCGTACGTGATGGCCGGCAAGACCGGTACCGCGCAGGTCATCAGCCGCAAGGGCACCGCAGCGGTGAACCCGAAGAGCCTGCCGATGCACCTGCGCCACCGCGCGCTGTTCGTCGGCTTCGCGCCGGTCGAAAACCCGGTGATCGCGATCGCGGTGGCGGTGGAAGGCGGTGGCTATGGTGGTTCGGCTGCTGCGCCGATCGCCCGCAAGGTGTTCGATGCCTACCTGCTGGGCAAGATGCCCGAGGGCATGCAGCCGCTGGACAGCGAGCGTGGTACCACCGCCATCGGTGCCACCGCGTTCGACAACGAAGACGCCGGCGCACGCCAGGCCGGTGATCTGGCGGCCGCGCAGCTGGGCGAACACCCGGTGCAGGTGGGTGCCCCCACCCCCGAACCGGCCCCTGCGCCGCAGCCGGGCACGCCGGCCGCTGCCGCAGTGCCGGCCACGCCACGCCCGGCGGTTGCGGAGCCCGCACGATGAAAGTGTTCCTGCGCTGGGCCGGCGACATGCTGCGCCGCTTCTTCAGCACGCTGGACTGGGTGTTGTGCCTGGCCCTGGGCGCGCTGATGGTGATCGGCCTGGCCACCTTGAAGAGTGCCGGTGGCGACGGCCTGGTGATGGCCCAGGGCGCGCGTTTCGCGGTGGGCATGGCTGCACTGTGGGGCATCTCGCGGGTGCCGATCCTGCGCATCCGCTCGGCCACGCCGATGATCTATGCGATCTCCATGATTCCGCTGCTGGCGGTGTTCGTGCTCGGCACCGGCAAGTACGGCCGGCAGTGGCTGGACCTGAAGTTCTTCTACCTGCAGCCGGCCGAGCTGCTGAAGGTCAGCCTGCCGATGATGGTGGCCTGGTACCTGCACAAGATGCCGCTGCCGCCGCGCTTCAACACCGTGCTCGTGGCCTTGATCATCATCGGCGTGCCGACCGGCCTGGTGATGTTGCAGCCCGACTTTGGTACCGGCGTGCTGATCGCCGCCAGCGGCGTGTTCGTACTGCTGCTGGCAGGCCTGCCGTGGTGGTGGGTCGGGCTGGGCGTGGGCGGCGTGGCTGCGGTCGCGCCGGTGGCCTGGTTCTGGCTGCTGCGGCCGTACCAGAAGGACCGCATCATGATGTTCCTGGACCCGGAGATGGATGCACTGGGGGCCGGCTGGAACATCATCCAGTCGAAGATCGCGATCGGCTCCGGCGGCTTCGATGGCAAGGGCTGGGGCGAGGGCTCGCAGTCGCACCTGAACTTCATTCCCGAACAGACCACCGACTTCGCGTTCTCGGTGCTGAGCGAGGAATTCGGCTGGATGGGTGTGGCCCTGGTGCTGACCCTGTACCTGGTGGTGATCGGGCGTTGCCTGTGGATCGCCAGCCAGTCGCGCGATTCCTATTCGCGCCTGTTGGCCGGCGCTACCGGCCTGGCGTTCTTCGTCTATGTGCTGGTGAACGGCGGGATGATTTCCGGCCTGCTGCCGGTGGTGGGCGTGCCGATGCCGCTGATCAGCTACGGCGGTACCTCGGCGGTGTCACTGCTGGCCGGCTTCGGCCTGGTGATGGCCGTACGCAGTCACAACCCGGTGCACGGCGGCTACGGCTAGCACCGGTTGCGCGCTTTGCCGCGCTTCCATCCGCTCGATTGCATCCGCTGTTCTGTAGAGTCGAGCACGGCTTGACTCTACAAGCGCACGCGCACCCTGACAGCTTCACGCAAGCACGCATTGCTACCGTGCCCGCGTGGAATGGAAACGACTGCTTGGCGGCTGCCGTGAGGTGGCGCGCACGATCGATCTGCCGTTGCTGATCGCGTTGCTGATCCTGATGGGCGCGGGCCTGGCGGTGCTGCACAGCGTGTCCGGTCCGGTGGCTGGGCAGGCGGCGCGTTTTGCCGGTGGCCTGGCGTCGATGTGGCTGCTGTCCCGCGTTTCGCTGCTGCGGCTGCGCGCGTGGACGCCGGCAATCTATGCGCTGTCGATGCTGCCGCTGATGGCGGTGTATGTGATCGGTACAGGCAAGTACGGGCAGCGCTGGCTCAATCTCGGCGTGTTCTACCTGCAGCCATCCGAACTGCTCAAGCTCAGCCTGCCGCTGATGATGGCCTGGTACCTGCATCGGCAACCGCTGCCACCGTCGCCGCGCACCGTACTGACCACCACCGTGCTGATCGGTGTACCCGCCGTGCTGATCCTGATGCAGCCCAACCTGGGCACCGCCACGCTGGTTACCGCCAGCGGCGTGTTCGCGCTGCTGTTGGCCGGATTGCACTGGGGCTGGGTGGCAACTGGCGCGACGGGCCTTGCCGTTGCCGCGCCGCTGGCCTGGTTCGGCCTGCTGCGGCAGTACCAGAAGGATCGCGTGCTGACCTTCCTTGATCCGTCGGCGGATCCGCTTGGCACCGGTTGGAACATCCTGCAGTCTCGCATCGCGATCGGCTCCGGTGGCTGGGACGGGCGCGGCTGGGGGCAGGGCACCCAGGCCACGCTGGACTTCCTGCCTGAGTACACCACCGACTTCGCGTTCTCGGTGCTGGCCGAAGAGTTCGGCTGGATCGGCGTGGCCACCGTGTTTGCGCTGTACCTGTTCGTGGTCGGCCGCTGCCTGTGGATCGCGGTGCACGCCCGCGACACGCACGCACGGTTGCTGGCCGGCAGCCTGGGCTTGGCGTTCTTCGTGTACGTACTGGTGAACGGCGGGATGATTTCCGGCCTGCTGCCGGTGGTGGGCATTCCGATGCCGTTGATCAGCTATGGCGGTACCTCGGCGGTGTCGCTGCTGGCGGGTATCGGGCTGGTGATGGCGGTGCGCGGGCACCGGCCCGTGCACGGGGGATAGGGTTTCCAGCCAACGGCGCAGCCCCTCGTGGGTGGTCGCGAAAAGTAGTTAACGGGTGAGGCCAGGTAGATGGGCTGCGCAGGGGCCGCTGCAAGTACGTCCATGTAAGCTCGGTCGCCGCATCCATGCGGCTCACGCCCCTGCGCAGCCCATCTACCCGGCCACGGACAGGTTCCGTGCGCGTCTACCCACGGAGAAGAAAGAGAAGATCAAAAGCAAAAGCGGCTTGGCGGGTCGCTTCATTGCCTTGTGTGGAGCCGAGTCATGCTCGGCTCACAAGCAAGCGCAGCGCCGCGACCCGCTTTTGATTTTCTCTTTCTTCTCCGTGGGTGGCAGACCGCCAAAATCTGTCAGAGGGCGGTCGGGTTGGGTACGCGGGGGTGCCAGCCGCATGGATGCGGCTGACAAGCCTCCAGGGACGGATTCACGGCGTCCCCCGCGTACCCAACCCGACCGGCCCACCCGCGGCTTCTGCTTTTCGCGACCACCCACGAGGGGCTGCGCCGTTGGCTGGAAACTTCCTGACTCTGCGCAACGCTCGCTGTGGAAGCGTTCTCATAACGATGCAGAACAGCACACTCGCTGACCAAAGTCCGCAAAAAACGTTAGCTGGTTCACACTTTTACGCCGCGTTGATCTTGATCAATGGACTTGTCGTAATCGGCCTGCACAATGGCGGCCCGTTCGGCACGGCGCGCCGTCTATCGTTGCAGCGCGAGGGGGCGTCGGGCGGGAAGCAGTACTGATCCAACGGATACAAGGAGCGCGGGGCACTGCCACTGGGGAGCGGCAGCCGCGCAGGTATCGACCGGATCCGGTCGCCGGTTGCGTCTGCGGGGATGGGGACGCAACCGGCCACCTCTATCTGAATGGGGAAGCACGATCACGACGCCTTCACATTTCCCGCTGAACACGGGCAAATCGTTGTGATTCATGGTGTTAGGGGTTTTAATTCATCCATGACCTGCTAACCTGCGACGATGATTCGACGCACTCTGGCCTGCATGCTCACCCTCGGCCTGGTCGCCTGCGCGACCCAGCCGAAGTCCCCACCGTCTTCACCCCAGGCCAGCAGTACGCCGCGCCAGCCCGCCACCAAGGCCCATGGGCCGGCCGAGGCTGCACCCGAAGCAACTGCGGCTACCGCGCCGCCGGTGGATCTCACACCGGTGCCGTTCGAGGTCGCGCGGGCCCGCTTCATTGCCGATACCGCCAAGCGCTATGGCCTGAAGCCGGAGCAGATCAGCAGCGTGCTCGACCAGGCGCAGGTGCGCCAGCCGATCATCGCCGCGATGTCGCGCCCGGCCGAGCGGGTCAAGCCGTGGAACGAATACCGGCCGATGTTCATCAGCAAGGCACGCATTGATGGCGGTCGCGCGTTCCTGGCCGAACACCGTGCCGAACTGGATCGCGTGCAGCAGCGCACCGGCGTGCCGGCCGAAGTGATCGTGGCGATCATCGGCGTGGAAACCAGTTACGGAAAGAATGCCGGCAGCTATCGCGTGCTCGATGCGCTGTACACGCTGGCGTTCTACTACCCACGCAGCGGCGACCCGGCCAAGCTCGAACGCGAAGTGCGCCGCGAGCTGTTCTTCCGCGATGAGCTGGCCAAGCTGTTCGAGCTGGGCCGCGAAGAGAAACTGGACATCACCACACTCAAGGGCAGTTATGCCGGTGCGATGGGCATGGGCCAGTTCATGCCGTCCAGTTACCTCGATTACGCGGTGGACGGCAACGGTGATGGTCGTCGCGACCTGTTCAACAGCTACGACGACGTGTTCTCCTCCATCGCCAACTACTTCGTGAAGAAGGGGGGCTGGGTGCGTGGTGGCCAGGTTGCGGTACCGGCCACGCTGGCCCCGGGCCGCGAGGAGTTCAACCCGACCGAATGGATGCCCACCTGGTCGCTGGCCGACCTCGCACAGCGCGGCTACCAGCCGAGCACGCCGGTGCAGCCGGGCGCCACCGCCACCCCGATTACCCTGGAAGGCAGCACCGGCAAGCAGTACTGGCTGGGCTTCCAGAACTACTACGCGATCACCCGCTACAACCTATCGAAGATGTACGCGATGGCCGTGTTCCAGCTGTCCCAGGCCATCGCCGGACAGGAGCTGCCCCCGGCATGAACATCAGATGGCTGGTCCCGAGCTTGATCGTCCTCGCACTGGCGGCCTGCAGCAGCGCGCCGAAGCAGCCGGCCACGGCCGGCCATGGTGGCAAGTCCAGCGGCACGCTGGTGCAGGGCCGTGGTTCGCGACCGGCGCACTGCCCGGAAGGTTCGCCGTATGCAGCGGCCAAGGAAGACCTCAGCACCCGCGGCAATTACACCGCTGGTGGCCTGTACAAACCAGGCGTGCGTGACAGCACGCCCGACTACATTCCCAACGTGGCCTGCATCCCCGAGCCGGAAGTGACCGCCGAGGAACGTTCGGCCATCGGCAACAAGTCGCCGTACGTGGTGCTGGGCAAGTCGTACAAGGTGCTCGACGACACCCATGACTACGTCGAGCGCGGCACCGCGTCGTACTACGGGGCCAAGTTCCACGGCCGCCTGACCTCCAACCGCGAGGTCTACGACATGTACCAGTTCACTGCCGCGCACAAGACGCTGCCGCTGCCCAGCTTCGCCCGCGTGACCAACCTGGACAACGGCGAGTCGGTGATCGTGCGTGTCAATGATCGTGGTCCGTTCCATGACGGCCGCGTGGTCGATCTCAGCTATGCCGCCGCCGTGCGCCTGGGCATCACCCAACGCGGTACCGGCAATGTCGAGGTGCGCGCGCTGCAACCGGGCGAGAGCAACCTGATGGCGCAGAAGCCGTCGCGTCGCGAGCGTCGCGCGGCTGAAGCGGCTGCCACCACTGCAGTGGCCAGCGCGCGCCCGGTGCCGGCGCCACGTGCTTCCACCGACAGTGATATCGATCGCCTGGTCAACCGCTTGCCGACCGATGGCGCCCCGGCGCGCGGCCAGCCGGCCACCACCCGGGGCGTGGCCAGCACCGCGCCGGACGTGGCGGTCAGCAGCCTGCCGCCAAGCGCGCCGGTGGTGCGCACCTCCGCGCCGGCTCCGGCCGTTGTCGCCAGCACGGCCCCGCGCGCGGTGGCACCGGCACCGGTGCGTGCCGCCGCGGCGGCGCCGAGCCTGTCGCAGCAGATGGTCGGCGCGGTGATGGTGCAGGTCGCCAGCTTCTCCAACCGCGACAACGCCAACCGCGCGATGGGCCAGCTCAGTGCCGCCGGCATCGTCGGCGCGACCATCAGCGACATCGCCGCCGGTGGCCGCACCCTGTTCCGCCTGCGTGTTCCGGCAAGCGACCATGCCAGTGCGGCGGAACTTGTCGGTCGCATCGCCGGTCTGGGCCTGGGTTCGCCGCAGATCGTCAAGGACTGATCCGCCCGGGCCGGTGCTGCCGGCCAATGCTCCCCCGGCCTTACAATGGCCGTTACGTTCCACCCTCCATTCCCGGCCGTCCCCTGGAGCCTGCTGTCCAATGAATTTCCGTTCCGCCGCCACCGCCCTGGCCGCCACCCTGGTGGTGGGCCTGGCTTCCGCCCAGACGCCGCTGCCGACTCCGGCCACGCCGGCGCCCGCCGCCGCCGCCCCGGCCACCGTCGCCACTCCGCCGGCCCCGGCGCCAAGCGTGTCCAAGGCCTGGGTGCTGATGGATTACGCCACCGGCCAGGTGCTGGCTGGTGAAAACATCCACGAGCAGCTGGCCCCGGCCAGCATCACCAAGGTGATGACGTCCTACGTGATCGCCGCCGAGGTCAAGAACGGCAAGGTCCGTGCGGATGACCAGGTGATGATGAGCGAGCGCGCCTGGCGCGAGGGCGGCGCTGGCACCGATGGGAGCTACAGCGGCTTCCCGGTCAACCAGACCGCGCGCCTGGAAGACATGGAAAAGGGCATGGCGATCCAGTCCGGCAATGATGCCGCGATCGCCCTGGCCGAACATGTGGCTGGCAGCGAAGAGGCCTTTGCCTCGCTGATGAACAGCTACGCCGCCAAGATCGGCATGAAGGACTCGCACTTCGTCAACGCCCACGGCCTGACCGCCGAAGGCCATCACAGCACCGCCTACGACCTGGCGCTGCTGGGCCGCGCGATGGTCCGCGATTACCCGGAAACCTACGCGTACAACAAGATCAAGGAATTCCAGGTCGGCAACATCAAGCAGCCGAACCGCAACCTGCTGCTGTGGCGCGATGGCAGCGTGGACGGCATCAAGACCGGCCACACCTCCGAGGCGGGCTACTGCCTGATGAGCTCGGCCCAGCGTGGCGACCAGCGCCTGATCGCGGTGGTGCTGGGCGGTGCGTCGGAGAAGCAGCGTGCCGATGACAGCCTGGCCCTGCTGAACTGGGGCTTCCGCTTCTTCGAGACCCACCGCCTCTACGAGCCGGGCAAGGCCGTGGCCGAGCACAAGGTCTGGAAGGGCACCACCGACAAGGTGCAGCTGGGCGTGGCCCAGCCGATGCTGGTCAGCGTGCCGCGCGGCCGCTACAACGACCTGAAGCCGAGCATCGACGTGCCCAAGACCCTGGAAGCACCGTTCACCGTCGGCCAGCAGATCGGTACCGTGAAGGTCACCCTGGATGGCAAGGTCATCGCCGAGGCACCGCTGGTGGCCGTGGCCGCCGTCGAGCAGGCCGGCTTCTTCAAGCGCCTGTGGGACAGCTTCTGGATGTGGTGGGAATCGGAATGATCCACGCCCTGGCGTGGTGAAGGAAAAGGCCGGCGAATGCCGGCCTTTTCCGTTTCGGGATGCCGGCTCCGCATGATTCCCGCCGGATGTGGGTAGTGCCGGCCGCTGGCCGGCTGCCCATGAACCCATCCGGATGTGCCAACAGCCGGCCAGCGGCCGGCACTACCCTCGGCCCCTCGCTTACAGCGAGCCATGCAATAACCGGTGTGCCGACCAACGGTCGGCACCTACCCGTTTCACCCTCAGCCCCTCGCTTACAGCGAGCGGCTGATGGTGAAGCTGCCGAACACCGGTGCTTCGCGCTGGCCGTTGAACTCGCGCGTGCTGTGGTAGCGCGCCGCGGCGAACTTCCAGCGTCCGTACATCACGGCCACGCCGTAGCCGCCGTAGGCCACCACATGGCGCTTGTCCACGCTGTGACTGTTGCGGAACGTGTTGCCATCCAGCGTGATGTCGCGGATCACCCAGGCCGCGTCCGAGGTCGCGAACAGGTGCCAGGACCAGCCATTGGGACGGCCGCCGCGGGTCGGCGCAGTGTTCTCGCCGGCCGGGCGCAACGGCGTGCTGCCGAAGTCGTCCGGCAGCTTCCAGCCGAAGCGCACCTCACCGCCGAGGTTGGCCTTGGTTTCCAGGTTGCCGATCGACCCGCCGTAGTGGCTGATCGCGTCCCAACCCCAGCCGTCGGCATTGATGCTGGCATCGCCGGGCCAGCGGCGCATGCGCTCATGGGTCAGCATGAACAGCGGCTCGTTGTGCAGCTGGTTGTCCCAGCCCTTGAATTTCTCGTCGCCCAGCACTTCGTGCACGGCATTCTGCACCTGCTTGCCCTGTGCCCACGGGCCGACCACGCCCAGCGTCAGCTGGGTGGTCTGCAGGCGGTCGCCGCTGCGCGCATTGAAACCGAAGTTTGCGATCAGTACGCCGGCGTAAGGACGGTCGTCCTCGATCAGGTCCCTGCGGCTGAAATCGGTCGGGGTGAAGATGCCCTGGCCGATGCTGAAGATCATGTTCTGCTGTTCGAACCTGCCCGGATGCAGCCCTTCCAGGTACTGGTTCACCCAGCGCGCCATGCGCGGCAGGCAGGGGTCGTCGGTGTAGTCGACCAGATTGGGCGAGACCAGGGTCAGCAGCGCACCGTTGGTGTAGCCCTGGTCCTGGTGGCGGCCACCAAACAGGTCGTTGTCAACGCGGAAGTTGATCTGCGGCGGGTGGTCGCGCATCGCGTCCGGGCCACATTGTTCGGCCGCCTGGGCGGCAAGGGGGAGGGCAGAGGCCAGCAGGCCGGCCAGCCCCAGGGCTGCGACACTACGCATGGATGGAATGCTCATGGGGAAGGGGACGGTTTTCAGTCGTTATATGCAACGCTACGGTACTCGCGCCCGCGCGGCGGAACGAGCACGTTCGAATCACTTGTCTGTTCCGAAAACAACATTGTCCAGCGGACACAATTTGTTACCCGCGCAAGCGCCGCGGGTCTGGTGTGAAGGTGACCACTGGCCGCCATACGATGCCTGGGCCAGTGCGTGACAGCAGATTGCAGTCAGCTGCCGTTGGGCTTTCGCCCCGCGCCTCTGGGTGCTCTGCAACGCAGCAGGCCGCCGGTGCCGTCTTTGACGTTGATGAATACTCTTGGGTTTGTTGCCCTGCGGCCCGATAATGGGTCCATGGAAATCAAGTCCGACAACCCCGACCACGGCTTCCAGTTCCCCGGCCAGTTCGAGCTCAGCGCCATGGGCCCGGCCAACCGCGGCCTGGAACATGAGCTCCCCCGCCTGCTGCTGGCTGCCGGCATCGATGTCGTCAATGAACGCATCAGCTGGAAGCATTCCTCCAACGGCAAGTACGTGTCCGTCCGCATCGTGTTCAAGGCTGAGAGCCGCGAACAGTACGACCTGGCGCACCAGGCGCTGCGCGACCACCCGGAAGTGAAGTGGACGCTGTAGCCGACAGCTGCCCGGCTGAAGCCGCCCCAGAGGACCGCGCGCCGCGTCCGGCGCTGGTGCGTGACCTTGGCCGCCAGGCGTACGAGCCGGTGTGGCGCGCCATGCAGCGCTTCACCGACCAGCGCAGCGACACCGATGCCGACGAATTGTGGGTGGTCGAACACGACCCGGTGTTCACCCTGGGCCAGGCCGGCAAGGATGAGCATGTGCTGGCGCCGGGCGATATCCCGGTGCTGCATGTGGACCGTGGCGGCCAGGTGACCTATCACGGCCCCGGCCAGATCGTGGTCTACCCGCTGCTGCGCCTGCCGCGCCTGGGCATCGGTGTGCGCGATTACGTGTGCCGCATCGAGCAGGCCATCATCGATACGCTGGGCGAGTGGAACATCGGTGCCGAACGCCGCGAGGGCGCCCCGGGCGTCTATGTCGGCGGCGCCAAGATCGCTGCCCTCGGCATCCGCGTGCGTCGCGGCTGCACCTTCCACGGGCTGGCCTTCAATGTGGCCATGGACCTGGAACCCTTCCACCGCATCAATCCCTGTGGCTATCAGGGGTTGCAGGTGACCTCGGTGGTAGACTTGGGCGGTCCCTCCGGGATGGAGGCCGTCAAGCCGGTGCTGCTGGACCACCTGGCCCGCCAGTTCGGCCTGCTGCTGCAGCACACCCCCGAACTGCCCGATCTTTCTGCGGCCGCCTGACCGCCCCCGGAACTGCCATGACTGAAACCACCGCCCGTTCCATTCCCCTGCAGATCGTGCAGGGCGACTCCCCGTCCGCCGCGCCGTTGCAGGCCGGGGTCAAGCAGCTGGGCGGTGACAAGATCAACCGCTCGCCGGTGCAGTTCGCCGACGCGCCGGTGCTGCGCAAACCGTCCTGGATCCGCGTGCGCATTCCTTCGGGCAATGCCGTGCAGAACCTGAAGGCCAAGCTGCGCGAAAACCGCCTGGTGACCGTGTGCGAGGAAGCCAGCTGCCCGAACATCCACGAGTGCTTCGGCCACGGCACCGCCACCTTCATGATCCTGGGCGAGGTCTGCACCCGCCGCTGCTCGTTCTGCGACGTGGCCCACGGCCGCCCGAAGCCGCCGGATGCCAACGAACCGGCCAGCCTCGGCCAGACCGTGGCCGACATGGGCCTGAAGTACGTGGTGGTGACCAGCGTCGACCGCGATGACCTGCGCGACGGTGGTGCCCAGCACTTCGTCGACTGCATCACCGCCATTCGCGAGAAGTCGCCGGGCACCCGCATCGAAGTGCTGACCCCGGACTTCCGTGGCAAGGGCCGCATGGAGCGCGCGCTGGAGATCCTGGCGCAGAACCCGCCGGATGTGTTCAACCACAACATCGAGACCGTGCCGGACCTGTACCGCAACGTGCGCCCGGGTGCGGACTACCAGTGGTCGCTGAACCTGCTGAAGAACTTCAAGGCGCAGCATCCGGACGTGCCGACCAAGAGCGGCATCATGCTCGGCCTGGGCGAGGACTTCGAACAGATCAAGGCCACCCTGCGCGACCTGCGCGCACACGACGTGGACATGATCACCATCGGCCAGTACCTGCAGCCGACCGCACACCACCACCCGGTGCTGAAGTACTGGACCCCGGAAGACTACAAGGCGCTGGAGGACTACGGCTACGAGCTGGGCTTCAGCCATGTTGCCTCCGGCCCGATGGTGCGCTCGTCGTACCACGCCGACGTGCAGGCCAAGGGCGCCGGCGTCTCCTGAGGTGGGAGCGGACCGTTGGTCCGCACGCCTTCGCCAGCCATGGCCTGGCGCTGCCAATGGGTGTCACCACCCTCCTGGTGGGTGCGGACCGTTGGTCCCCACGCCTTCGCCTGCATTCACAATTTGCTACACCGGCCCGGCTAGGCTGGTTTTCCACCGAGCGCGGCCGGGTGACAAACCCGGCAACTTTCGGCACTGTCGTGGTGTCTTAACACCCCGCAGTCTTCCCCTTGGCAAGGCGCCTTCGAGCACGTCAATGAAATTCAAAGCCCCCGCATTCCTGATGGCCCTGGCGCTGGTCGCGCCACTGGCGTTGGCGGCCAAGGCCGACTCGCCCGCATTGCCCGCGGCGGCCACCGCCGACCAGGTGACCACCTCCAAGCTGGTGTACGGCCTGCTGTCCGACAGCCGCTACGCCTATCGCCCGCGCGCGCTGGACGAGGCCACCTCCAAGGACGTGTTCAAGCGCTATCTGGAAACGCTTGACGGCGGCAAGCAGTACTTCACCCAGGCCGACGTGGCGCGCTTCGCACCGTTCGAGGCCAACATCGCCTCGGCCATCCGGGGCGGCGAGCTGGAGCCGGCGTTCCAGGTGTTCGCCGTCTACAAGCAGCGCGTCGGCGAGCGCGTGGCGTACGCGCGCAAGCTGCTCAAGCAGGAGCCGGACTTCACCACCGACGAGCGCTTCGAGTACGACCGCAAGAAGGTGCCGTGGGCGGCCAGCAGTGCCGAGCTCGATGAGCTGTGGCGCAAGTCGGTGAAGAACGATTGGCTGCGCCTGAAGCTGGCCGGCAAGAAGCCGGATGACATCCGCAAGACGCTGGACAAGCGCTACGCGACGCTGGAGAAGTCGGTCAATGAACTGAAGGGCGAAGACGTCTTCCAGTTCTTCATGAATTCGTACACCAGTGCCGTTGACCCGCACACGGATTACTTCACCCCGCGCACCGCCGAGAACTTCAACCAGGCGATGTCGCTGTCGCTGGAAGGCATCGGTGCGCAGCTGCAGCGCCAGGACGATGTGGTGGTCATCCGCGAGATCATTGCTGGTGGCCCGGCCGCGGTGGATGGCACGCTGAAGCCGGGTGACCGCATCGTCGGCGTTGGCCAGGGCAAGTCCGGCCTGGTCGAGGACGTGATCGGCTGGCGCATCGACGATGTCGTGGCCAAGATCCGCGGCGCCAAGGACACCCAGGTCAAGCTGGAATTCATCCCGGCTGCCGAAGGCGCCGATGGCAAGCACCACACCCTGGTGCTGACCCGCCAGAAGGTGCGCCTGGCCGAACAGGCCGCCAAGGGCGAGACCATGACCATCCCGGCTGCCAACGGCGAGCCGGCACGCAGGATCGGTGTGATCAAGCTGCCGACCTTCTACCAGGACTTCGAAGGCCGTCGCCGCAATGCCGCCGACTACGCCTCGGCCACCCGCGACGTGGCCAAGCTGCTGGCCGGCTTCAAGAACGACAAGCTGGACGGCGTGGTGCTGGACCTGCGCAACAACGGCGGTGGTTCGCTGGATGAAGCGATCGAACTGACCGGCCTGTTCATCGAACAGGGGCCGGTGGTGCAGGTGCGCGAATCCGGTGGCCGCGTCACCGTCAACAGCGACCGCAACCAGGGCGTGGCGTGGGATGGCCCGCTGGCGGTGCTGATCAACCGTGGTTCGGCCTCGGCCTCGGAGATCTTCGCTGGCGCCATCCAGGACTACGGTCGCGGCCTGGTGATCGGTGAAACCAGCTTCGGCAAGGGCACCGTACAGAACATCGTCGACCTTGACCGCTGGCCGAGCGGCGAGACCCAGCGCTTCGGCCAGGTCAAGCTGACCATTGCCCAGTTCTTCCGCATCAGCGGCAGCAGCACCCAGCACAAGGGTGTGGTGCCGGACCTGGCCTTCCCGGCCAGCGTCGATGCCACCGAGTTCGGCGAGAGCACCTACGACAACGCACTGCCGTGGACCCGCATCGCCGCCGTGCCGCACACCCAGTACGGCAACTTCGCGCCGTTGCTGCCGAAGCTGGAAACCCGTCACGACGCGCGCATCGCCACCGACAAGGAGTTCCAGTGGTGGAACGAGGACGTGCAGCAGTTCCGCACCGAAGCGGCGAAGAAATACATCTCGCTCAACGAGGCGACCCGTCGCGCTGAGCGCGAGCGCCAGGATACCCAGCGCAAGGAGCGCCAGGTGCAGCGCAAGGAGCTGGGCCTGGCCCTGGACCCGCTGGCCGATGACAGCAGCGATGACGGCCTGACCGGCAACGAGCGCGACATCGTCAAGGATGCCGCGCGCGAGAAGGCTGCCGAAAAGCGCCCGGACCCGCTGCTGCGCGAGTCGGCCTCGATCCTGGCCGACGCGGTGAACCTGCTGGCCAACGACCGCCCGCTGTCGGCGCAGGTGCTGCCGCAGTCCACCGGTGCCGGCCGCTGGGCGGAC
This sequence comes from Stenotrophomonas sp. YJH_SMC_25, assembly GCF_059369595.1. NCBI lineage: Bacteria > Pseudomonadati > Pseudomonadota > Gammaproteobacteria > Lysobacterales > Lysobacteraceae > Stenotrophomonas > Stenotrophomonas sp. YJH_SMC_25. The sequence continues at coordinate 369,094 of NZ_JCAFSV010000003.1, forward strand.
TGAGCTGGCGACGGCATGTGATACCCGAGGGGCCGGCATTGCCGGCCCTTTTTTCGTTTGGGGGACCTCGTTCACGGTAGCGCCGTGCCATGCGTGGCGGGGCGAAGTGCCACAAACGACTTAATCCCCTCCGTCCCCTTTTCCGTGCATGAACCGGCAGCAACGCCGGGGGCTGGCGGGCGTACTTTCGACCTGCCGCACACGGCCGCAGGACTACCCTTGGCGGTAACGTCCTCGCAGGAGTACCCATGCGGGCCTCCCGTCTTTCCAGTGTTGCCGTGGCGCTCGCCAGCGCCCTGATCCTGTCGGCCTGTGGTGGCCGCGCCGCCGACAGCACGTTGCTTCGCGAATCCTTTGATTCCGGCGACACCTTCTCGCGCACCGTCGATGGCCGTCCCGGTGACGCCTGCGAGGCCGCACGGCGCACCCTGCTCAGCCAGGGCTATGCCATCGCCCGTTCCGACGCGGCGCAGGTGGAAGGCAACAAGAACTTCCAGCCGCGCGAGGACGATCACGAGCAGCTGGTGCTGCGTATTTCCTGCGCGCCGCGCGGGAGCCAGACACTGGTATTCGTCAGTGCCGTGCAGGATCGCTATGCGTTGAAGAAGAGTCCGACCTCGGCCAGTGTTGGTGTCGGTGCGCTCGGATCTGTATCGCTGCCGTTCGGCAGCAATGACGACTCGCTGGTGAAAGTGGCCAGCAGCACGGTTACCGATGCTGAGTTCTATCGTCGCTTCTTCCAGCGCCTGCAGCAGTACCTTCCGGCGGAGGCAGGCAAGCCCGTTCCGCCCGTGGCCACAACCCCGGAGCCCGCACCGGCGAGCACGGACCAGGATTGAACGTGCGCGGCAGATGGATGGGTGTGGCCCTGCTGCTGCCCGCGCTGGGCGCGGCAGCCACGCCGCTGGACTGTACACAAGGCCTGCTGCAGCGCCTGGGGTGGCACTTCGAAACACGCGCGATCGGTGCACCGCAGGTGCATGGTGGCCCTGTGTGCACCCGCGCGTCGCTGCCGGAGGCTCAGGCGGCAGGCGATCTGCGCGTGCAATGGCCGGCGGACATGCCCGCTGCAGCGCGCAAGGCGTTGCTGCAGCAGGTGCTGGACGACCCGGCTACGGTTTGCGCCTACGCCTTCCAGCTGGGTGCAGCCACGCAACGTGCCGCTGCTGCACTGCAGGGCAATGCAGGATTCCGCTTCTCTGGCCTGCAGCTCGGTTGGATCGGCTTCGGCCTGCACGGCGCACAGGCGCAAGGCTGGCAGCGCACGCGAAGCTTCGGCCGTGGTTTCGTGCCCATTACGGGCAACAGCCAGGCGCTGCAGGCGTTCTACAGCGGCAATGTGCGCGCCGAATGTGGAGTCGGTCGCCAGGTCGCACAACTGGCCACACAGCGCGAGCTGTATGGCGATGCGGCCTTCGACGCTGGATTCTCCGCAGAAGAACTGTCGATCGGTACGTTCCTCGCGCTGCACGATACCGACAGCATCCTGCTTGGCGCACACGCCGGTGACTACTTCGCCGATGGCAAGGCGGTGCGCACCTCGGCGATGGGCCGCCAGGCCTTCGTCGGTGTGCCTGGTTTCATCGAACATGTGTACGACAAGGGCATGCTGGACGACCTGAGCAACCAGGCCGAAAACTTCGTGGTGGTGTCGGTGGGCGAGGAGGCCGCGCAGGCATTGGCCGCGCACGGCGGCCTTGCCTGGTACGACCAGCGCAATGCCGAGCTGTGGGCGCTGGCGCAGGACATCCCGCGTATCGGCCGGCGCTACTTCGAACGCCTGTTGTTCGAGCGCGACCCGGACCTTCGTGCACGGCTGGAACCGCGCTACCACGCCACGCTGGCACGCATGGACCGCCTGCTGGACGATCCGTTCTACCAGCAGTTCGTGATCTATGTGCATCCGCGCGGTATACGTCCCATCGGCTACCACATCGCCCGCCTGCTTGACCGCAACCCGCGAACCCCCTTTTCGATCGACCTGGCGGTGCACAATCTGCATACCACGCTCTACCGGCGTTGGCGCGAGGCGCAGCTGCGCCACTGCGCGGCTACCGGCAGGCCAGGCAGCCTGACCCTAGACCCCAACTGAAGGTGAAACAATGGATATTGCAATGATCGGCCTCGGCCGCATGGGCGCCAACATGGCCCAGCGCCTGCATCGCGGCGGCCACCGCGTCGTCGGCTACGACCCGGGCGAAGGTGCCCGCCAGCGCGCCGCCGAGGCCGGCCTGGAGGTGGTCGATTCGCTGGCCGCCGCGGTGGCCGCGCTGCCGGTGCCGCGCGTGGTATGGCTGATGGTGCCGGCTGGCGAAACCGTCGACCAGACCCTGGGTCAGCTGACTCCGCACCTGGCCGAGGGTGACATCGTCATCGACGGCGGCAACTCCAACTACCAGGACTCGATCCGTCGCGCCAAGGCGCTGGCCGAAGACGACCTGGGCTACGTCGACTGCGGCACCAGCGGTGGCGTGTGGGGCCTGCAGGAAGGCTACAGCCTGATGGTCGGTGGTGAAGCGGCGGTGGTGGAGCAGATCGCACCGCTGCTGCGCACGCTGGCACCGGCCGAAGACCGTGGCTGGGGTCGTGTCGGCCCGTCCGGCGCTGGCCACTTCACCAAGATGGTCCACAACGGCATCGAGTACGGAATGATGCAGGCCTACGCGGAGGGCTTCGCGCTGATGGAGCGCAAGCAGGAAATGGAACTGGACCTGGCCCAGGTGGCCGAAGTCTGGCGCCACGGCAGCGTGGTGCGCTCGTGGCTGCTGGACCTGAGCACCGAAGCCCTCAAGCGCAATCCGTCGCTGGATGGCATCGCGCCGTACGTGGAGGACTCCGGTGAAGGCCGCTGGACCGTGGCCGAAGCGATCGCGCTTGATGTGCCGGCACCGGTGATCACCCTGTCGCTGCTGGAACGCCTGCGCTCGCGCGAATCCAATTCGTTCACCGACCGCCTGCTGTCGGCGATGCGCAATGAATTCGGCGGCCACGCCATCAAGAAATCGTAAGCACGAAGCTGGGGTCGGATCCCTTTCCGCAGGAAAGGGCTCTGACCCCATGCAGGCAGTCGAGCATGGCTCGACTCTGCAAAAGCCGTCTCCGATGGCTTCCACGTCGATGTGTCGACCAAGGTCGACACCTACCGTCGGGCGCGGGAATCTGTCGAAGGCGGGGTGGGTCCGGCTCCCGCAACCGGACCCATCCCGCCATCTCACGGATAGCCGGTTTTTGCCGTTGCTGTTGAGGTTGCCGGCCAGCGGCCGGCACTACCGCGGGTGCAGGGCGCAGCCCTGCCGATCACCCCAACGCGATCCGCCGCCCTTCGCGCGCACTGTCCATGCCTGCCTGCAGCAGCCGCATCAGCTGCAGCGCCTGCACCGGTTCGACCGTGGCTTCGCCGTCGCCATGCATGGCCGCGGCGAACTGCGCATACAACCGACGGTAGTCACCGGGCAGATTGTCGACGGTGCCGCGCTGCACGTTGTCCTCGGCATCACAGCGCACCAACTCGCCATGCCGCGGGTCGATGCCCCAGCCGGGCGCACCGGGCGCCACACCGCGGCGCAGCTGCGCTTCCTGCACATCCAGGCCGTGCTTGATCCAACTGGCCTTGCTGCCATGCACGCTGAAATGCGGCGTGGGAGCTGCCACCAGGGAGCCGGAATGCACGATCGCGCGATGCCGCGGGTAGTGCAGCACGGCGTGGAAGTAATCGATGGCGCTGCCGCCATCGCGCTGCACGGCCAGATCAGCATCGATCGCTTCGGGCCAGCCGAACAGCACCAGCATCTGGTCCAGCAGGTGCGGGCCTAGGTCGTACCACAGGCCACTGCCGGGACCGTCCTGCTCGCGCCAGCGGTCACGCACCTGCGGGCGATAGCGATCGAAGTGCACATGGCACTCGGCGATGTCGCCCAGCGTCCCGTCCGCAAGCAGCGCCTGCAGCGTGAGGAAGTCGGCATCGAAGCGCCGGTTCTGGAACACGGTGGCGATGCGTCCGGCATCGCGTGCCGCAGCCAGAACGGCTTCGGCTTCAGCGACATCCAGCGCGAACGGCTTGTCGACCAGCACGTGCTTGCCAGCGGCCAGCGCTGCGATCGCCAGCGGCGCGTGCTGTTCATTGGGCGTGGCGATCACTACGGCATCCACGGCCGGGTCGTCGAACACCTCCTGCGGCGTGGCACGCACGTGCACGTCGCTGAACGCGCGCAGCAACGTGTCTCGCTGCGAACTGACGATGCTGTGCAGCACCAGGCCGGGTGTGTGCTGGATCAGCGGTGCGTGGAAGACACGGCCGGCGAGGCCGTAGCCGATCAGGGCCAGTAGCAGGTCGGGGCGCATGACAGAGCTCCGGCAGTGGGAAGGGCAGGGTAAACGACGCGGGCTCACGGGCCAAAGCTGAACGGTTGTCGTTGCAGGTAGCCCGATTCACAGCGGCATGACCGCGACGCCACGCCTGCTCTACGCCGGTTTGTCCAGACTGGCAGCACATTCCGAAGGAGTACGACACGATGAGCAATACGACCCGCACGCTGATTGCCTCCGCCCTGACGCTGGGCCTGGCGCTGTCCTCCTCGGCCGCATTCGCCAAGGATCCGGCCGCGAAGAGCCCGCCGACCAGCGCGCACCCGGCGACCCATGCTGATCGCCACGATTCCAACGAGCCGGTGACCGATACCTGGATCACCACCAAGGTGAAGGCCGACCTGCTCGCCAGCAGCAACGTTCCGGGTACCGAAATCAAGGTGGAAACCGTGAACGGCGTGGTCAGCCTGAGCGGTGCCGTAGCGAGCCAGGCCGAGAAGGACAAGGCCGTCACCACCGCCAAGGGCATCAAGGGCGTGACCCGCGTTGATGCAGCCGCATTGAAGGTCAGCGCTGCCGCCAAGCGCTGAACCTGATGGGCGCCCCCTCGCGGGGCGCCCGTTGAGCTGTAGGGCCGCGGCCATGTTCGGCTGGAACTCCAAGGCAGCCGAGCATGGCCCGGCTCTACAGGTCTGAGGACTGCGAACCTGTTCAGCCAACCAGGGGGGAAACCCCTGCGTTGTGACCGCCTGCGCTATATTGCCGGTTCCGCCGCAGCCGGACAGGGTCCGGCCGACGCCCTGCGGCCGTGCTGAAGAGGAACTATGGCGCTGGTTTTCAGTGACGACATCTGGGACCGCTGGCGGTTGCCGGCCCTGGCGCTGGCGGCCGCAGCGATCATCGTGGTGCCGTGGTTGACCCTGCGTAAACTGCAGCAGGACAACGAGCAGGCAATGGCCTGGGTCAACCATACCCAGGCGGTGGGCGTGGCCCTGCAGCAGCTCCAGGCTGATGTGCGCGACGTCGAATCGGCCGCATTGACGCTGTCCAAGGGCGTGGACGCACCCGGGCTGCGTGAGCGCATGGCCGCAGCCAACGACATTCCCGGTCGCTTGGCCGAACTGGGGCGGATGACCCGCGACAACCCCGACCAGCTGATCCGCATCGGCCGTATCGAATCGATGCTGGAAGGACGGATGGCGCTTGCCCGCGAGCTGGCCAGATCTGAACCCAACAGCGATCAACGCGAGCTGGTGAAGGACCTGAGCACGCGCTATCCGATCCGTGGCCTGGTGGAAGAACTCCAGGCCAGCGAACAGCAACTGTTGACACTGCGGGCCGAGCAGGCGGCGCGCCAGCGCAAGCAGACCGAGCTGGTGTCTTGGAGTTCGCTGGTGATCCAGCTGGGACTGCTCGGCCTGGTGCTTTGGCTCCTGCAGCGGCAGATCGGGCGGCGCCTGCACGCCGAACGCCAATCGCTGCGCTCGGCGGCACGCGCGGCATCGGTGTTGCAGACCGTGCGCGAACCCATCGTGCTGCTCGACCGCGACCTGCGCGTGCAGTTGCATAACCCCGCCTTCGCCGAGCTGTACGGGCTGCAGGACGAACGCGCCGATGGCCTGCTGCTGGAAGGCGTCGGCGACGGTGCCTGGAAGGACGCCGTCGTGCGCCAACGCCTGTCCGACGTGCTGCTGCGCGGCCGCGAGCTGTGGGATTTCGAGCACGAACAGCGCACCGCCGACGGCATGGCGCGCTACATGCTGCTGAACGCACGGCGCATGCCGCTGCCCGATACCGATGATGAAGTGGTGCTGCTGACGGTCAGCGATGTCACCATGCAACGCGCAGTCCAGCTGCGCGTTGAAGAGCTCAACCGCCAGCTGGAAGGCAAGGTCGCGCAGGTGTCCGAGGTCAACAGGGAACTGGAAGCCTTCAGCTACTCGGTCTCGCACGACCTGCGCGCACCGCTGCGCCACGTCGCTGGATTCTCCGACAAGCTGTCGCGCCACCTGGGCGACGCTGCCGATGACAAGAGCCGTCATTACCTGGACGTGATCTCCAGTTCGGCCCGGCGCATGGCGGCGCTGATCGATGACCTGCTGGTCTACTCGCGCCTGGGCCGCGCGGCGATGCGCCAGCAGGCGGTGGACATGCAGTCGCTGGTGGCCGATACCCGCGCCATGCTCGATTCCAACCTGCAGGCCGAGGCGGAGAACAGTGGCCATGTGCATCAGGTGGAGTGGAGCATCGCGCCGCTGCCGATCGTGGTCGGCGATGAGAACATGATCCGCCAGGTCTGGCTGAACCTGCTCGGCAACGCGGTGAAGTACTCGGGCAACCGCGAACCGGCGAAGATTCGCGTGGACTACCAGCCGCAGCCTGACGGCGGTCATCAGTTCACGGTCAGCGACAATGGTGCAGGCTTTGACATGGCCTACGCCGGCAAGCTGTTTGGTGTCTTCCAGCGCCTGCACAAGGCCAGCGACTACCCGGGTACCGGCATCGGCCTGGCCAGCGTGCGCCGCGTGCTCACCCGTCATGGCGGCCGTATCTGGGCCGAGGCTGAACCGGACGTCGGCGCCACCTTCCACTTCTACCTGCCTCCCGCGATCGATGCGGAAAAACAAGGGCCTTCTGCATGACCACTTTGCGCACCATTCTTCTCGCCGAAGACAGCCCGGCCGACGCCGAAATGGCGATCGACGCCCTGGAAGAGGCGCGTCTGGCCAACCCCATCGTGCACGTCGAGGATGGCGTGGAAGTGATGGACTACCTGCTGCGGCGCGGCGCCTTCGCCAACCGCGAGGAAGGCCTGCCGGCAGTGCTGCTGCTGGACATCAAGATGCCGCGCATGGATGGCCTGGAAGTGTTGCGGCAGATCCGCGAACACGAAGAGCTCAAGCGCCTGCCGGTGGTGATCCTGTCGTCCTCGCGCGAGGAAAGCGATCTGGCCCGGAGCTGGGACATGGGCGTGAATGCTTATGTGGTCAAGCCAGTGGACGTGGACCAGTTCTTCGGCGCCGTACAGACGCTGGGCAAGTTCTGGGCGTTGATCAACCAGGCACCGGAACTCGAGTGAGCCCATGCCCTTGACCGGTCCCGCCCTGGGGGCGCTGCGCATCCTGCTGGTGGAGGACTCACCGGAAGATGCCGAGCTGATGTCCGAACAGATGCTCGATGCGGGCCTGGAGGCCCGCTTCGAGCGTGTCGAGAGCGAGGCCGAACTGCGCCAGGCACTGGCCGCGTTCCAGCCGGACATCGTGCTGTCCGACCTGAGCATGCCGGGGTTTTCCGGTGATGATGCGCTGCGCATCGTGCGCGAGACCTCGCCGGAAATACCCTTCATCTTCGTCTCCGGCACCATGGGTGAGGAGAATGCGGTGGCGGCGCTGCAGAAGGGCGCCAATGACTACATCATCAAGCACCAGCCGGCGCGGCTGCCGTCGGCGGTGGCACGTGCGATCCGCGATGCACGCAGCGCGATCGAGCGCGCACGGGTGGAAACCGAGCTGATGCGCGCACAGCGCCTGGAAAGCCTGTCGCTGCTCGCAGCCGGGCTCAGCCACGACCTGCGCAACATCCTGCAGCCGTTGCTGATCATGCCGGACCTGCTGAAGGCGCGTACCGACGATCCGCAGCTGCACCACCTGGCCGATGTCATCGCCGAGTGCGGCCGCCGTGGCCATGAGATGGCCGAATCGATGCTGTCGTTCGTGCGCGGTTCGCGCAAGCCGAGCGAGCGCATCGAGATCGATGGCCTGTTCGATGCGGTGGCACTGCTGTTGCGCAGCAACGTGCCTGATGCGGTGCGCCTGGAGTTGCAGGTGCAGGACGAAGGCCTGGTGGTCGACGCCAACTACACCGAACTGCAGCAGGTGATGCTGAACCTGGCGCTCAACGCGATACAGGCGATGCCCAACGGTGGCCGCCTGAGCCTGACTGCCAGCCATGCCGGCCATCGCGATGGCGTGGACTGGATGCACATACGGGTCGCCGACGAAGGCATCGGCATGGATGCGGACACGCTGTCGCACCTGTTCAATCCGTTCTTCACCACCAAGGCCGACGGCACTGGCCTGGGGCTGATTTCCTGCAAGCGCATCGTCGAAGGTGCCGGCGGCAGCATTCACGTCAGCAGCCAGCCGGGGCAGGGCACCTGCTTCGAACTGCGCCTGCCGATGCACGACGCCATCGATGGCAGCGAGCCGATCGAACAGCTGGTGGCCTTGGGCAGCGGCCAATCGATCCTGGTGGTCGATGGCGAAGCCACGCGTCTATCGCTGCTGGGCAATGCGTTGTCCAGCCAGGGCTACCAGCTGCAGTTGGCTTCCGATGGCCCGGCAGCGCTGCGCTGGATGCAGCAGGAGGCGATGCCCGCGCTGGTGATTGCCGATGCCGGCTCCAAGCTGCTGCCGGCCAGCCAGCTGCTGGGCGAGATGGCGACGTTGGGCTATCGCGGCCCGGCACTGGTACTGGAAGACCCGGCAGTGCCGGTCGCGGCCGATGCCTTCCCGGACGGCGTGGAGGTGCATGTGCTGCACAAGCCGCTGCAGATGCAGCAGGTCTTCCGCGCCGTGGCCGAAGCGCTGGGCTGATGCCCCGGTAGTGCCGGCCGCTGGCCGGCATCCCTGTGTGGCGGGATCAATGCGGTTGCCGGCCAGCGACCGGCACTACCGTTCGGCAGTTTGCCAGGGGAAGCGTGGCAGGGCGTCCACCGCCTGTTCCAGCCGCTGCAGATGCAGCAGGTCTTCCGCGCCGTGGCCGAAGCGCTGGGCTGATGCCAGGTAGTGCCGGCCGCTGGCCGGCATCCCTGTGTGGCGGGATCAATGCGGTTGCCGGCCAGCGGCCGGCACTACCGTTCGGCAGTTTCCCAGGGGAAACGCGGCAGGGCGTCCATCGCCTGTTCCAGCCGCAGCAGATGCAGCTGGTCTTCCGCGCAGCGGCCGAAGCGCAGGGCTGATGCCAGGT